>NZ_CP022315.1:2505362-2818532 GCF_002216775.1 Virgibacillus phasianinus | reverse complement strand
GTTGTGCGCTACCTTCCTTGATGTCTGATCCATCCAGGTACTCTTTATCATTCACATCACGAAACGACAGCCTAGCAGATGTAGATAGAATTTCCCTGGCTTCTGTTTGATTATCAACGCCAGCCAGTTGGACTCGGATGCGATCTTCTCCCTCGATATTAATACTAGCTTCACTAATACCAAGCCTGTTTACACGTTCATTTAACGTTTGAACGGTAGCTTCAAGTAATTCCCGGTCAACCTCCGCCCCTTCTTCAACGGGGTCTACTTGGTATAAAACCTCAAATCCACCTTGCAGATCTAAACCTAAATTAATATTTTTGGTTATACCAGTTACCGTTGTTCCAATCGTTGCAGCGAAAACGATCACGATTAGAAAAAAAGCAATAATTCTCCCTCGATTCTTCATTAACCAGTTGCCTCCCTCTTTCATTTAAAGCTAAAACAATATGTATTGGTTTCCACTAATCATTCTTTCCTGTTACCGCTTGAATAGAAGCCATTAAATCATCATCTTCATATGCTTTAACCGTTAAATAGCTTAAATATATGTTGGATGCCAGATGAAAAATATCCTGTACAACCTCATAAACATGCTTGGAAGGATTTCCCTTCCATACTTTTTGAACCAAACAATTCCATATTTCTTCAGTTGATGCACTGGAATATCCCATTAATTTAAATTCACTTACTTTGCTTTCTAAAGCGGGTTCCATTACTGCTTTCCATTCATTAATACTTCGCAAAGTTTCCACCCACGTTCCCCCTTGTTATATCCAGAAACCCTTTAAATTTTATCTCTTGTCATGCTTGGACACATTCATTGCATATATATCATTGTATATGAAATTTGATTATTTGAGAAGGCAGGGTTTTCATTATGACCAAACAAACATTTTTGCAAGGTACGATCATATTGATTATTGCTGGGATGATAACACGTTTGTTGGGTTTTATAAATCGAATAGTAGTTGCTCGAGTAATGGGCGAGGAAGGTGTTGGCCTATACATGATGGCCCTTCCTACAATGTTTTTAGTTATCACCATTACACAACTTGGTCTGCCTGTTGCAATCTCTAAACGGGTTGCTGAGGCAGATGCTATCAATGATCAGCAAAAAATCAAAAAAATCCTAATAGTTTCGTTGATTATTACTGGTTGTACGAGCTTATTAATTTCAACAATACTGTTCTTTATGATACCCTTCATTGCCACATCGCTTTTAACGGATAGCCGTACTATTTACCCATTGATGGCCGTATGTCCAATCATACCTATCGTTGCTATTTCAGCAGTAATTCGCGGTTATTTCCAGGGACTGCAGGATATGAAACCGCAAAGTTATTCGCTAGTTATTGAACAAATTGTCCGGATTAGTTGTGTCGCCCTCTTTGTGAAATTGCTTCTTCCATATGGTATTGAATTTGCTGCCGCCGGGGCAATGGTCAGTGTCATTCTGGGTGAACTTGCTTCCTTATCTTTTATCATATATGTGTTTAAACGCAGGAAGGTTATTAAAATTCGTTATCGTTTTTTTGGTTATTTAAAATCAAGCAAGGAAACTTTAAAGGAACTATTCTCAATTGCTTTACCAACTACCGGTAGCAAAATGATCGGTTCGATTTCCTATTTCCTCGAACCTATCCTAGTAATGCAAAGTTTGGCAATCGCAGGAATTGCAAGTAGTTTAGCAACGAAGCAATATGGCGAACTAACAGGATACATCTTACCACTTTTGTTTTTGCCGACTTTTATTACTAACTCATTATCCATAACAATAGTTCCTTCGATTAGTGAAGCTGGGGCAAAACAAAATAATAAATTAATCCACTATCGTATTCACCAGGCCATTCGCATATCCTTTGCGTCAGGGGGACTCGCAACCATCGTTTTGTCATTGTTTGCAGCTCCGATTTTACTATATATGTATGGAACAGATCATGCAAGTGGATTTCTGATATTAATGGCACCTTTTTTTATCCTGCTTTATATACAAGCCCCCATGCAAGCAGCATTGCAGGCACTGGATCTGGCAAAGCCAGCGATGTGGAATAGTTTAATTGGTGCTTTTATTAAATTTACCGCCTTATTTGTTTTAGCCTCAAGCCCAAAGTTCGGAATAACTGGGGTAGCACTTGCCATGGTCGTCGGTGTCGTGCTGGTAACCTTATTACATTTGGCTTCCTTACAAAAGGCTATCAAATTCTCTATACCTTTATTAGATTTAGGGAAAATGGCAAGCCTGTTGCTCATTACATGGTGGGTTGGGAATATGTTGAAAAATATGTATGTCTCAATGGATAGCCAATTATCTGTTCTAATAGGCATTATCTTAATATTAACGTTTGTATATATACTATTACTTTTTGGTTTGCGATTTATAACGAAAGAAGAATTAAAACAAATACCTCTCTTCGCAAAATGGTTCTCATCCAAGTAAAAAATATTGTTCGTCTATTTTTAAAAAACATGAATAAAATGACAGTAAATGGACAAACAGAGGGGGAGAATAAATGAAAAGGCAACAATTTATTGCTTTAATGTACGGGTGGATTGTAATTCTTGGTCTTATCTTTATTTCAAGTATAGTATTAGCGCTTTTACTCAAATTTACACCATTAAATGAACCGACACTATCGTGGGTAACGCTTGTAATAGGGCTAATCACATTATTTTTCGGGGGTATTGTGGCCGGAACGAAAAGCAAGAAAAAAGGCTGGCTAATCGGTGGGGTTACCGGTCTCGGATTTACTTTATTCACATTTGCTGTGCAATATCTAGGATATCAGCATACATTTTCGATTGAACAATCCCTGAACCATCTAGGGTACATCCTGATTGCGGTTTTAGGAGGAGTAATTGGAGTAAACGCAGTTGGGGAAAGCCAGGAATAAGAAAAACTCAGGCACTTGCGCCTAGAAATTTTTTATACATTCCTGTCTATTAGAAAGAAAAAGGAAGTTGCCAATGATTACGCGGCAACTTCCTTTTTACTTATGTAGCGTGGTAGAAACAAGCAATAACTGCATGCAATTATTGCTTGTACTACGTAAGGTTAGCTTTTCCTATGTGTCTATTATTCCGAAGCAACTGAGTTACTCACTTCGCGAATAGCAGAACGATCATATGTAAGCTTTACTCCATCAGCTGCAATGATAACAGTTGATTCATCAATTGCATGAATCGTACCGTGGAATCCGCCTATCGTAATCACAGAATCACCTTTTTTAAGATCTGATTGCATTTCTTTTACTTTCTTTTGACGTTTTTGTTGTGGACGTATTAACAAGAAGTAAAAAATAACAAACATCAATATTATTGGAAGTAAACTATATAATGTGTCCAATTTGTTCCCCCCTCTCTAAAAATTCTTTGCATTCGGTTGATTAAAACCATATTTTTCAAAGAATGCCTCTTTAAAATCTCCAAGCCGATCCTCGCTTATCGCTTCTCGCACTTGTTCCATTAATTTTAACAGAAAATGGAGGTTATGATAAGTAGTAAGCCTGAATCCGAATGTTTCATTACATTTAATTAAGTGCCGGATATATGCTCTAGTATAATTTTTGCAAACATGGCAGCCGCAATTTTCATCAATTGGCGAAAAGTCCCTGGCATATTTTGCATTACGCACAACCAGGCGGCCAGTTGAAGTCATGCATGTCCCGTTACGGGCAATCCTTGTAGGCAGCACGCAATCAAACATGTCAATTCCTCGTATGGATCCATCGATCAGCGAATCCGGTGAACCCACTCCCATTAAATACCGTGGCTTATTAGCCGGCATTAGCGGTGTAGTATACTCAAGCATCCGGTTCATAATATTTTTTGGTTCACCAACTGACAATCCGCCAATTGCATACCCAGGCAGATCAAGTGATGCAAGATCCTGTGCACTTTGTTTTCGCAAGTCCTCATATTCTCCACCTTGAATAATGCCAAACAAACCTTGATTCCCGGGGCTTTGATGCGCACTTAAACATCTTTCTGCCCATCTTGAAGTTCGTTCTACGGAGGCTTTCATATAATCATAGGAAGCAGGATATGGCGGGCATTCATCAAACGCCATCATAATGTCAGAGCCCAGATCATTTTGAATCTGCATAGCCTTCTCAGGGGATAGAAACAGTTTTTCACCACTGATGTGGTTGCGAAAGTGTACGCCTTCTTCCTTTATATCACGAATTTTGCTTAAACTAAAAACCTGAAACCCGCCTGAGTCAGTCAAAATGGGTCTGTCCCAATTCATGAATTTATGCAGTCCACCTGCATCTTTAATGATATCTGAACCAGGTCTCAGCCACAAATGATACGTATTTGAAAGAATTATCTTTGCATCTATTTCCTTTAATTCTTCCGGGCTCATGGTTTTTACGGTCGCAAGTGTACCAACAGGCATGAACATTGGTGTATCAAACGAACCATGCGGCGTGTGCACTTTACCTAGTCTTGCACCTGTTTGTTTACATGTCTTTATTAATTCATACGTAATTGCTGTCATTTTATTCGTTCCTCTTTCTTTCAGGTAAAATTAACATCGCATCACCAAAGCTAAAAAAGCGGTATTTTTCTTTTACAGCCTCATTGTATGCATGCAGGATGCTTTCACGGTCAACAAGCGCACTTACCATCATGATCAATGTCGACTTTGGCAAATGAAAATTTGTAATCAAACCATCAATCGCCTGAAAATCATACGGTGGATAAATAAAAATATCCGTCCAACCGCTTGATGCTACAAATTCTCCCTCATGGTCGCGGGCAATCGTTTCTAGTGTGCGAGTAGAAGTTGTCCCGACCGAGATAATTCTCCCATTATTTTTTCTCACAGCTTTTAGAGTTTGCGCCGTTTCCTCTGTCATGTGATAGAATTCTGCATGCATGGTATGATCGTCTATGTTATCCACACTGACAGGACGAAATGTTCCAAGTCCGACATGCAGGGTAATAAACGTAATAATAACGCCCATACCTTTAAGTTCATCTAATAGTTCGTTGGTAAAATGCAGACCTGCAGTTGGTGCAGCCGCTGACCCCTCTTCCCTCGCATAAACGGTTTGATACCTTTCCTTCTCCGGCAACTGTTCTTTAATGTAGGGAGGCAATGGCATTTCACCAAGTTCATCTAAAACTTCATAAAAAATACCTTTGTAATCAAACTGCACGATTCGCCCGCCATGTTCTTTTGTTTGAAGACAGGTCGCCGTTAGCTTTCCATCACCAAATACTAGTTCTGTACCCACTTTCATTTTCTTAGCAGGTTTAGCAAGAACTTCCCAGCAATCTTTTTCCTTTTGATGCAGCAGCAAAACTTCAAGTTTTGCTCCGGTATCTTTCTTAATCCCGTACAGGCGTGCAGGTAACACTCTAGTATCGTTTAGTACGAGACAATCTCCTCGTTTCAGGTAGTCCTTTATATCTGAAAAGTGTTTATGATCTATTTGCTTCGATTCACGGTTCAGTACCAGCAGCCGTGAAGCTGTTCGGTTCTTAAGTGGTGTTTGTGCTATTAATTCTTCTGGTAAATCAAAATCAAAATCATGTATATCCATACTGCAAGTTCATACCCTTTCCTACTTCAATTTCCCTATCAAATACAAAATAAGTGATAATACAATGCTTACTACAATAGATGTCATAATCGGAAAATGAAAAGAAAAATTGCCACGTTTAAAGCTAATGTCACCTGGCAGTTTACCAAACAACGTCCAAATGACTCCAATTATGATAAACACTATTCCTAAAACAATAAATAATTTTCCCATACTCATCTTAATCCTGCTCTTTAATCCCAAAATGATTATAGGCTTTTTGCGTGACAACCCTTCCTCTCGGTGTACGCTGAATAAATCCTATTTGTAATAAGTATGGCTCATAAACATCTTCTATAGTCTGTGATTCCTCACCAATTGTCGCGGCGATTGTATCTAATCCCACTGGTCCCCCGTGAAACCCGTCAATAATACTCTTTAACAACTTATGATCGACATGGTCAAGGCCCACATCATCTACCTGGAGCATTCCAAGGGCCAGATCCGTTGCCTCAAAACTAATTTCAGTTTCTCCTTTAACCTGGGAGATATCACGAATTCGTTTTAATAAACGATTCGCTATCCTAGGAGTTCCTCGTGATCTGCCGGCGACCTCAGCAGCCGCCTCTTTAGTAATGGATGTTTGAAAAATTTCGGCAGTACGCTCTACAATCGAACACAAATCTTTAGTTTCGTAATATTCCAGCCTGCTTAACACCCCAAAACGATCTCTGAGCGGCGCGGACAGTAAACCGGCACGAGTTGTCGCACCTACAAGCGTAAACGGTGGCAAATCAATTCGTACAGATCTGGCACTTGGCCCTGACCCGATCACAATATCAAGGAAAAAGTCCTCCATTGCAGGGTATAACACTTCCTCAACTGAGCGCGGCAATCTGTGTACTTCATCAATAAACAGGACGTCACCAGGTTCGAGCGAAGAAAGGATAGCCGCCAAATCACCCGCCCGCTCAATTGCCGGTCCAGAGGTGGAACGGAATTGTACACCCATCTCATTCGCGATAATAGCCGCAAGTGTCGTTTTCCCCAGCCCAGGCGGACCATAAAGGAGAACATGATCAAGAGGCTCCTCACGCATCTTTGCTGCTTGAATAAAGATATGCAGATTTTCTTTCACTTTATCCTGCCCAATGTACTGATTCAAGGTTGTGGGACGAAGACTGAGTTCTACAGTAGAATCCTCCTGCTGTAATTCACCTGTGACCATTCGTTCCTCCATCAAAAATCCCCCCTTGGTTATTTTTTCATTAATAGCGCTAATGCTTTTCGAATAATTTCATCCGTATTCGAAAGACTTTCTTTCTGTAGCTGTGGAATAACTGTTTTTATCTCTTTTTCGGAATAACCTAGTGACCGTAATGCTTCTTTTGCCTCGGCCATCCCCTCCGTGTGCACGCCTTGTTCGGATTTATCGTCTGTTAACTGATCTGAAATGCCAAGCATTGTAGTAAGCTTTCCTTTTAGGTCAAGTATCACTTGTCTAGCAGTCTTTTTTCCTACTCCAGGAAAACTGGTTAAAAATTTATCGTCTTCCCTTTCCACAGCCGCCACAAAATCATTGACATTGACAGACCCTAAAATGGCAAGCGCGCCCTTTGGACCGATGCCAGACACTTGCAGCAACTTAGTGAAGAGAGACTTTTGCTCTTGATTTTTAAACCCATATAATAGTTGTGCATCTTCCCGAACGTGATGATAGGTGAAGATAAGTGTTTCATTATTTAATGCTGACTGAAAAACAAAAGGATTGGCACAAAGTATCTCATACCCAACCCCCTGAACATCGACGATGACTGAATCATCCTGTATATATGTAACTTTCCCCTTTATGTACGAAATCATAAATCCTTCTCCTCTTTTAATCCTGCTCCTATTTTAACATAATTAACGATAGAGCGTACAGAACACCCTATCGTATCGTTTGTTATATTAACTTATTTCCAGATTATGATGGATATCCTGAACATCCTCATTGTCTTCCAGGGTATCAATTAAATTCATCATTTTTTCTTCATCAGCTTCTGGTAAGGAACTGTACGTTTGCGGAATTAAAGTTACCTCTGCGTCAGAAATGGGATACAAATCGCTGATATGATCACGAACACCTTCAAAGTCTTCAGGAGTCGTAACAATTTCATAAGATCCATCGGAGACAACAATATCCTCAGCTCCCGCTTCTATCGCTTCAAGCGTAATTTCATCTTCGTCAATTTTTCCTTCTTCATTTTCAATTACGATATACCCTTTTCGGTCAAACATAAAGGAAACGCAACCACTTTCACCAAGGTTGCCATCGTTTTTCTTAAACGCATGCCGAATTTCAGCAGCCGTTCTGTTTTTATTATCCGTTAAAATATGAACAATAACGGCTACACCACCTGGACCATATCCCTCATAGGTGATTTCTTCAAAGTTTGCCCCGTCGAGGGTTCCAGTCGCTTTTTTTATTGCACGATCGATATTGTCGTTTGGCATATTATCTGCTTTTGCCTTATCAACGACTAAACGCAGAGAAGCATTTGTAGTAATATCCCCTCCGCCTTCCTTTGCTGCTGTATATATATCTTTTGCATGACGCATAAAGACTTTCCCTTTTTTTGCATCCTGAGCGTTTTTCCTTTTTTGAATATTATGCCATTTAGAATGACCAGACATTGGACATTCTCCTCTCTAGAAAAATTTCTTTCTTTACTATATCAAATTTTCCCACCTATATAAACAAAAAATTGCTTCACTAAGTATTCATCTAGTAAACAGCAAAAAACCTTTGTTAGCCCACAAAGGTTTTTTATCGTTAGTGAACATCATTTATAAATGTTAAAGAATTAGCGATTGGGATTAAATAACCGTTTCATATCATCTTTCAGATCATCCGAAAAGTTTGATTGCTTGAGTCTCGCTTTCAGGTTGCTCATCCGATCCCAATGATTGTCATCCGTGTACACAACAATTGTTTTATTTTTATCAAATTTACGAACATCACTCTCGATGCCATCAGTAATGTCATGATTAGAATGATCATTTAACATCACCGCGACAACTATTTTCTTATCCGTAATCGCCACTTGAGCCAGTTTAATATCCCGTCTTTTCATTAAGTAGTCTGCAATTTCTTTGGACTGTTCATTTGTAAATACATCCGTATTGTTTCCAGATGTGTTATCCCCTCTATTTACGTTCCCTTTTTCTATTTCAGTTTGGGTTTGGGGTTGATCACCTGTATCAAGGCGCTCATTCTGCTCGTGCTTTGTTTCATAATGTAAGGGTTGGGACTGAATTTGGTCGTCATCACTTGCTTCATTGTTTCCCCCATTTGCACAACCACCTGCGATAAGAACTGCAAACAGCAGGCATCCGTATCTAAGTCTCATTTTAAAAACACCTCCTTTACTTTGTAGCATGTTTAAAAGAGGTGTTTTTTACCCTAGTTAATTACAGGAATTACTCTTTTATGATAAGCGGAATTGTTTTGCGCCTTTTCGCTTATGTTCCGTTCGTTTGTGCATGTTTTCAATAATTCGTTTGTCATGCTCAGGAATTTCCTTGCCTTTTAGAAAGGCATCAATTTTATCATAGGACGTTCCCATCTCTGCTTCATCAGTCTGTCCTTCCCAAAGGTCCGCACTTGGTTTTTTATTAATTACTTCGTCTGGAACTCCAAGGACACGTGCCATTTCACGAACTTCCTCTTTGGTAAATTCAATTATTGGCAGAATATCCACCCCGCCATCACCATATTTCGTGAAGTATCCTGTATACCACTCGGATGCATTATCT
The DNA here is from genome assembly GCF_002216775.1 of Virgibacillus phasianinus. Classification (GTDB taxonomy): domain Bacteria; phylum Bacillota; class Bacilli; order Bacillales; family Amphibacillaceae; genus Virgibacillus_F; species Virgibacillus_F phasianinus. The sequence goes on along the minus strand of NZ_CP022315.1, from coordinate 2,809,203 downwards.
GTGCCAACCACCAAATAATTATAATTTGTTGCCAATGCATATGATGTACTCATGCGTAAGCGCGCACGAAGATTGGCATTAGCCAGTTGGTCATTCTTTTCATTCCATTCATTTTTTTGTTTCAATTGTTCCCGGATTTGACCGTACATGACACTGTGGGTTTCTGCCAAATCAATCGTAATCCTGTCAATTCCGCAGCTCTCAATTACCTTTTCCGCATGTTTCACACTATCTGGGCTGCTATCGAGCGGCATAATTGCTCCCAGAGATTGATCAGGTACAGCACGTTTAATCAGATGAGCAACAACTGCTGAATCCAATCCACCACTAACCCCTACCAATAATCCATTAACTTTCGCTTCTTCGACTTGGTCGCGCAACCAATGTACAATCTTATCTATTATTTCCTCCATATGATTACTCCTTTATGTATTCTGATATCACTATCCATTTTAACATTATTTGTTCATAACGGAAAAAAATACATTAGAAAAGCAAATGCCTTGTTATCGGAAAACAGAAAAAGAGACGAATTGGTTGTTAACTCGTCTCCTTAGTATTCAGTGTGAAAGGCTCGCGGTGTATGAAGTTTTCACTATTCGTTTATATTTTCATCCTCATCATCATTAATTGGTGCAGTCGGGAATGGTTGAAACCCAGGTGGAGCTGGATAAGGATCTCTGTAATTTTGATTCATCCCCATTTGGGGTATGGCTGATTAAATTTTCCATAATGATGGTTATTTTTATCATCACATTCCATATTGTTATGTTCCGGTTTTTTAGGCATTTCCATTTCTGGCAAATCATCATACATGTTATTTACATGATGATGAAAAGGCGGCTTCTCCCCTGCACAGCCACATTGCTTACATGGCATTGGTTTATGTTGCATTTGCATTGGAGAGGCATTGCCATGATGCATTGGATGCATTTGATGGTGCATCGGTTGCATCTGGTGGTGCATAGGCATCTGATTCATCTGCATTGGATGCATCGGGTAGCAGCACATAGGGACCATTGGCATGTGCATATGCTCAGGCATCATTGGATTTGGCATCGGCATTGGTGCCGGTTTTGGTTGCTTTTTTTCCTTATGCTTTACCTCTTTCTTTTCCGGTTGAGGCATTTGTGAGAAATTGATGGTTGTATAGTTATACATGTCATTATCAATAGGCGGCATTTGGTACATTGGTGGTTTTTGCTGCATCATCGGTTTTTGCTGTGGCATCATTGGATTTGGTTTCATTTCCGGTTTTTCTTTTTCATCCTCTTTTATGACTGGCAAAGGTTTTGGAGAAATATCCTTGTATGGGGTTTTAACCATTTCCTTTTCCTTGGCTTGCACCTCCTCCTTTTTAACTGGCTTAGCGTTACTAGGTACCTTGATTTTCATTCCTGGCATAATCATATCAGGACTGGATAATTGTGAGTTTAGCTCTTTTAATTGCTCGAAATTAACGTCATACATCTTAGCAATTTCCCACAATGTATCCCCCTTCTTTACAATGTGTATTTTCAAACTAGTTCAATCTCCTTTCCTTTCGTGAAAAAACTGGGCTAACCACTCATTAACAACATATGCAGAAACCCAGAAAAAGTTGAACTAGAATATAAGAAAATCTAAGGCCAATCGTCTGGAAAGACGATTGGCCTTAGATTTTCTTATAATACAGGTGTTTTTTCATCTACTCAATAAATTCAAATTCATATGCTAATAACCGGATGGTATCTCCATCTTTTGCCCCGCGTTTCCTAAGTGCTTCGTCAACACCCATACCACGCATCTGCCTGGCAAAGCGTTGAATTGCCTCATCTCTGTTAAAATCAGTCATTTTAAATAGTTTTTCTATTTTTATTCCTTCCAATACATATGCTCCATCCGAATCCCGTGATATTGTAAAAGGCTGTTCTTCTTCTTGGTATCGATAAACTACCTTTTCATCTTTATCCTCAAGGGTGGTACTTACTTTCGGAATTTCGTCCAATTTGTCTGCAACAGCAAACAGGATGTCTCTTAGCCCATCCTTCGTAACAGCGGAAATTGAATAAATTGGGTAATCATTGTTCATTTTCTCTTTAAACTGTTTTAAATTTTCTTCAGCGTTAGGCATATCCATTTTATTTGCTGCTATTATTTGTGGGCGATCCGTAAGTTTAACGTCATATTCCTTTAATTCCTGGTTAATTTTCAGGAAATCATCATATGGATCACGGCCTTCAGTCCCCGCCATATCAACCACATGCACAAGCAGGCGTGTCCGCTCAACATGTCGTAAAAACTGATGGCCTAAGCCTACACCTTCACTCGCTCCTTCAATCAATCCTGGCAAATCGGCCATCACAAAACTGCGCTGGTCACTGGTTTCCACTACACCCAAATTGGGGGAAAGTGTTGTAAAATGATAATCCGCAATTTTTGGCTTTGCTGCACTTACAACAGATAATAACGTTGATTTACCTACACTTGGAAAACCAACTAACCCAACATCAGCAATCAATTTTAGTTCAACTTTTATTGTCCGTTCCTTACCAGGTTCACCGTTTTCAGCCATATCCGGTGCGGGATTACGCGGTGTCGCAAAGCGGGAATTCCCCGTCCGCCTCTTCCGCCTTTTGCAATCACCGCTTGTTGCCCGTGATGCGTTAAATCAGCAATCACTTCGTCCGTTTCCTCATCAACCACAGTAGTACCGGGTGGAACCGGAACAATTAATGGCGGCGTATTTTTTCCATGCTGATTTTTACTCATTCCATTTTCACCGCGTTTTGCCTTAAAGTGACGGTTGTATCGAAAATCCATCAATGTATTTAATCCTTCATCCACCTTAAAGATGACGTCACCGCCATTGCCACCGTCGCCGCCAGCAGGACCCCCTTTAGGTACATATTTTTCTCTTCGATAGGCAACAAGACCATTGCCGCCGTTACCAGCTTTTACAAAAACGCTTACCTGATCTACAAACATTTTTCTTCACCTTTTCTGTTCCTCGGAATTATTACTGTTAAAGTTACGTGATTTCCACTTTGTTGTTGTGTAATATTTTTATTGATACGTTTCGAATCATTATTTATATCATGGAAAGAGCCATCTAAAGAAAGCCTTACTTTAACCTGATTAAGATCCGGAAAATATTCGAGCACAACTTCTCCTTCATATAGTTCTGTTTCACTGGTTATTTTCTCTAAATGTCTAATACAATACTCACAATTCGTTGTAAGTTTCCCATCTATATCGGCTAAGTTTATTTTTTCCCCAAGAATGGTGTATGTAAAACGAAAATTCGGGTGGATGGAATTAAATGGAATCAGCCATAATGCCAAATTTGGTGCGTTTAAATTCATTAGTTTTCTTTCCTCATCGAATCGGGACAAATAATCAGCTAGCTTTTCTTCAACCTTTTCCAATTTCCCCATACTCGTATATGCTTGTACAATTTGCAAATCGTTCATAACGTCATGTCGATAATAGCGCAGTAATTCCATAACCTCTTTTTCTTCCACGATATCCCTCCATTAATATCAAAAGTATAGCAGAAATTATCTAATTTCGGAAGGAACATATTATAGGTACCAAGACGTAAAAAAACTCCAATCAATAAAATGAATTGATTGGAGTTTTCCATTAAATTTATGCTTCTTTAGCAGTTGGATAAACACTAACCTTTTTACGATCACGACCGTAGCGTTCGAATTTAACAACACCGTCAGTCTTAGCAAAAAGTGTGTCATCTCCTCCGCGGCCAACATTTTCACCTGGATAGATTTTAGTACCGCGTTGACGATATAAAATTGATCCGCCAGTTACAAATTGACCATCTGCACGTTTAGCACCTAGACGCTTGGATTCAGAATCACGACCGTTCTTTGTGCTACCTGCACCTTTTTTCTGTGAGAAAAACTGTAAATCTAGACGTAGCATATTGCTGCACCTCCTTATTTACTTTGTATCGTTATAAATTGACCATATTCCTGTTCAATTGTTTCAAGTGAAATAATCATACTCTCGAACAAGAGTTGTATCTTTTCCATTTCATTTTTATGTAAATGACCTGGTATCGATACATGAAGATAACCACCTTCATCGGCTTGTTCAATCTCCAAGTCTGTTTCACACAACTTCATTACTGCATTTACAGCACCAAATGATACTGCAGAAACGCCAGCACATACCAAGTCATACCCATAAGGTCCACTGTCAGCATGCCCTGAAATTCTAAATGCATTAATTTGATTTGCTTTTCGATAAACAGTGACTTGGATCATATACACTTACCTTTATAAATTGATTTTATCAATAACTAATTTTGTATATGGTTGACGATGACCATGTTTACGATGGTAATTTTTCTTAGGCTTATATTTGAAAACAGTGATCTTCTTTTGACGACCATGTTTCTCAACTTTAGCAGTTACAGTTGCGCCATCTACATATGGAGCACCAACTTTAACATCATCTCCACCAACAAAAAGAACTTTTTCGAATGTTACGGAGTCATTTGCTTCTCCAACAACTTTTTCCACGTAAATTTCTTGACCTTCTGTTACCTTGATCTGTTTACCGCCTGTTTCGATAATTGCGTACATTTACTGCACCTCCCTAACTGACTCAGACTCGCCATACAGGTACTTTATTATAAAAGTTTATGACCTGTTCTGTGCGGTTGTAGCATTTGGTGCTACGATGAATAACGTATTGATATTATCATGTTTTCACAGAATATGTCAAGTATCCGTCTAGGATATTTACCCCATTCTTTTTACTTCCCCGACCGTGATACTATATTGCTTTTCATGAAAATAAGCCCTAAGGCATTCTTCCTCATCAATCTTAGACCTATTATCTTCCTGGTTCGAGATATAAATGACGTGTTTTCGTTCACGAATAAACAAGGAAAAAACGTCAAATAAGGTTCTCGCGCTTGAAACATATATCGGAACTGATTTTTTTGCATAGCTTGTTCCATAAAAACGCTTCGATAAAAACCTGAGGAATACATAATACCGCTGTTTCCATTCTGTTCTATTTTCCAAAAGGATAAATAACAGAATAAAGACAGAGCTTAAAGTAAATGGCAGAATGAATAATTGTGTGATCAAGATGCCTGCACTTACCCAGACAGATGTTAATATTGTGATCGTATGTGCTTTTTTATAAGGAATAAATGCCGATAATAAGGTAAACAGACACTTACCGCCATCTAGCGGCCATACCGGCAGCAAATTAAATAATAGGATAACATTATTATAGTATAAGATAAGTTCCATCGTGGAAGATGAAACAACATTCATTGGAGCAGTAATGAAAATAAATAAATAAATGAATACATGCTGTAATGGCCCGGCAATGCTAACTAGAGCCTCTTCATACACAGGTCTGTTACCATGTTCATCAGTATCCATTACCCCGCCAAATACCCATAAAGTAATACTTTTTATTCTCCACTGAAAAGAAGTTGCCATTATGTAATGCCCAAGTTCATGAAACAAGACAATCCCAAGCATAATTACTATTTCCATGAATGTACCGGTAATGAATCCAATAAATAAAAAGATAATTAGGATAGGATGAATATGAATAACCGGGAACAGCTTACGACCGGTCATTTACTTCAATCACCTGTACGGGGTCAACGTACTCTTCGTTTTTTTCAATAGCAAAATAAACACTTTTACTAGCATTTGAAGGTACAAACTTACCTATTACCTGATTATCGTCAACAAATTCATAAAGATGCACATTCATGGAGCTTAGGAAACCATATGTTGACTTGCTTCCATCAGCATGTTGGACAACGATGGTTTTATTTGTTTCTGGGTCATTTCCCGCAAAAATGATTACACCTTCGCGGAGCACAGAAATAGCAGAAGGCTCATCAGGTGATATTAAAACACCTTCACCATTAGACTGAAAAGATTCGGATATATTACCCGAAACAGGCAAAGCAAGCGTTGAATTCTTTGAAATTTCCTTATCTCCCTTTGGTGTCAATGCTAATGGTTCTCCAAGCGTATCCTGATACCATTGGTTGACCTTTGCAAATGGAAATTCGTTTGTTAATAAACTACTTGCAACAATTTTAGGCTTTTGCAAAACTTCACTATGCGTTTGCAGCAATAATGCAGTTCCAAGAAATAGTATACTTGACAAAATCCCCTTTAAAATAAATCCGGATACCAGCCTACTTTTATTTCTCTTTGGCGTTCCACTATCAGTAAATATAGGGAAATAACCATGTTTTTCTTCCTCTTCTAGTGGAAAAGGAGTAAAACTGTTCTTATTTGAATCTGAATTAGATATTCCCCGCGACCTTTTTCTTGCGGATATTGACTTACGAACTTTATTTATCCTTGGATTCATCTTAACTCACCGTCCTTTGTCATACTCTCTTAAACTATATGAAACAAATGGACAAGATATGTTAATGCTCCAAATTAAAAAGATGCGGTTAGACATATTTTGTCTTCCGCATCCAATGAAACTTAAGCATTCATTCCAAAAAAACGTTTTATTTTTACAAGCATCCCTTTTTCTTCTTCAATTGATTGTAAAGGTACCGATTCCCCGAGAATTCTCCTCGCAATATTACGATATGATATAGATGCCCTTGAATTTGGATTAAGCGCGATCGGTTCCCCTTTATTTGATGCCTTGATCACTTCATCATCATCAATTACTATACCAATTAGATCAATGGAGAGTATTTGAAGAACACCGTCTACATCAATCATGTCTCCATTCTTCATCATATGATTGCGAATACGATTAATAACGAGCTTAGGTGGATCCATTTCCTCTTTTTCCAGTAAACCGATTATCCGGTCGGCATCACGTACACTGGATTTTTCAGGTGTTGTTACAACAATTGCTTGATCTGCACCGGCGATTGCATTTTGAAATCCCTGCTCAATTCCAGCTGGACAATCAATAATGATATAATCATAGTCTTGTTTCAGGCCCGTAATAATTTTTATCATTCCATCCTTAGTAACAGCTGATTTATCACTCGTTTGCGCTGCCGGTAATAACGTTAAATCTTCAAATCGTTTATCCTTAATTAAGGCTTGCTTCAGTTTACATCTCTCTTGAATAACATCAACAATATCGTAAATTATACGGTTTTCAAGACCCATTACCACATCAAGGTTTCTGAGCCCGATATCAGTATCAATCAGGCAGACTTTTTTCCCCATCAGTGCTAATGCTGTACCAACATTGGCGGATGTAGTCGTCTTACCAACTCCACCTTTACCAGATGTGATTACGATTGCTTCACCCATTATTCATTCTCCTCTCAAACCCATTCAAATCAATCTGTTTACGTGAAAGAACTTGAAGTCTATCAATAACAATTTTGTCCTGCTTCTCATCGATTTGACCGCATTCCATATACACACCATCAGACTCATAATCTGGTGCACGGCTGATATAGTCTGCTATCCGGAGTTGGCTTGGCTTCATAAAAGATGCTACGATTATTGCTTGACTGTTGCCATTTATTCCCGCGTGGGCAGTTCCAAGTAAGCTTCCCATGACATAGATATTTCCGGTTGCTTCAACCTTGCCCCCCGGATTCACATCCCCAATTAACAATAAATCGCCCTTAACTTCCACGACTTGTCCAGATCTCACTATCTGATTGACCATTTTGACTTCACTTTCTTCCATCCACTGTATTGCATCCTTTTTTGATACAACATCGGAATGAATGGATTCAACCATAAAGTGATTTCCGTTGTTAATTAATTCTTTTAATTCGTCCGTTTGCATTTGGTCTAAATAGCGGCTTCCCAGTTGAACATTAACCGAAACTACCGGTTCATCTTTTTGCGGTCTATTTGTTGATAATTTTTCACTCAGATCGTTGTATGCTTCATCATAAGAGCAAGAGTCATCTATAAACAGGGTGAGCCCATCCCTAGTACCCTTTATTGTAATAAGTTGTTTCTTGCCTGGCATGATAAGTTCACCTCATTTATTCTCTTTACATTCATTCGACAAAGCGCGTCATTTTTTGTTACCTGTTTTTTGAAATTTGTTCGTCCTGCCACTTTAACAAACGATTTTTTGTAAATGGGTACAAAACTAACAAAAATAATAAATTTGCTATAACGGTCGGTAGTAAACGGTAAAGTAAATAATCTGCCAGCATCATGTTTGTAAGTCCCACCACTGAATAGATCAAAAAAATAGCAAAGTCAGTCAGTGAGATCCCGAAAATACCAAGTAAGATCATTACGTAAATATTGCCATGCAAAAGCTTCCTGATGCCGCTCACAATGTAAATAATAAATGCATAGGCAAACATGTAAACACCTAGAATCCCAGTGTATACAATATCAATCATCATGCCGAAGATTGCACCGTACAGCACCGAAAAATAGGTTCGATCATTATCATAGAATATAGCCATGTATAATAAAAAAACAAAAACCCAATGCGGAATAATTAATAAATCATTTATTACAAAGCTGGGTGGCAACAATTCAATGGCAACACCTTCTAATATAACGAAAACAAACAGAATGAGAGGGAGGTATAATCGCTTCATTATTCCTCATCCTCCTGGACGGATCCAGTTTGATCATTCTCTTCTAAAGTTCGATCCACAACAATTACATTATTTATTTCAAACATATCAGCAGCGGGTTCCACAAGTGCTGTGCGGGTAAGTCCATATTGATCCGGAACAACTTCTTTTACTGTACCGATAAACAAGCCAGCCGGGAATACTCCACCCATCCCGGAAGAAAAGACCTTTTCACCTTTTTTAATTTCTTTTTCCGATTCTTCTATAATCTTAAAATGAAGGGAATTTGTTTCTTCATCGTATTCCTCGATTAGGCCAAATATATCATTACCCTTTTCCTTGGAAATTGTTGCAGAAATACGGTTGAACTGGTCAAAACCTGTTAGCAGCTGAACGGTTGATGTGAGTTTTGAAGCTACTTGGACTTTACCAACCATTCCATCTGCCGTAATTACCGCCATATTGTTCCTTACTCCATCAACTTTCCCTTTGTTAATGGTGACCTGTTCCACCCAACGTTCGGGTGTTCTGGACATAACTGTTGCCTGAATCGGATTGAAGTCACGAATAGATTCCGACTTCTTAAGCGTTTTTCTCAATTCTTCATTATCTTCTTTAATCTCTTGGACCTCATAGACCAGGCTTTTATATTGGGAAAGCTTTTCTTTAAGTATTTGGTTTTCGTTGTAAGTATCCTTTAAATCATCAATATTCGCAAATATATTTGTTATAAATTTAACCGGGGTGTGTACAACACTTTGTGCCCATCCAACTGTGTCTTTAATAAATTCTTCTGGAGCAGTTAATTGGTCTCTGCTTTTTAGCGAGAATCCTATTAATACTACCAAAATTATGATTCCAATTAAAATTATAAACAAGCGCTTTTTCGTGAAAAACGGCATTATTACACCTACTTCTTAGTCTACAGTTGGACGAGTTGATACATTCGGATGGGAACGGAAATGCTGAATGTATTCTAAAGATTTGCCTGTACCTATAGCAACACTGTCTAATGGATCTTCTGTTACAAAAACAGGCATTTTTATCTCATCACTGATGACACTGTCTAAATTTTTTAAGAGCGAACCACCGCCAGATAATACAACTCCACGATCCATAATGTCTGCTGCAAGTTCTGGTGGTGTCCTTTCTAATGTGTTTTTTACAGATTCAACAATTGCCTCAACAATATCCTTTAAAGATGAGGCAATTTCTTTGGTTGTAATCGTAATTGTTTTTGGCAGTCCAGTTAACATATCGCGCCCACGAATATCCATTTCTTCATCTTCGACCACTTCGCCGGCTGTTCCAAGATCCATTTTGATTGATTCCGCAGATCGTTCACCTATCATTAAGTTATAATTCTTTTTGATAAAGGATATGATAGCTTCATCCATCTTGTCTCCAGCGATACGAATAGATTGACTTGTAACTATACCACCAAGTGATATCACGGCAACCTCTGTTGTCCCTCCGCCAATGTCAACTATCATACTTCCAGTGGGTTCCCAAACCGGGAGTCCTGCTCCAATCGCTGCTGCAAACGGCTCTGCTATTGGAAAAGCATCTTTTGCTCCTGCCTGTTTTGTAGCATCAATAACAGCCCGTTCCTCCACCATCGTTATACCAGATGGCACACATATCATTACATTGGGCTTTTTAGCAAAAAATGAGCGATTTCGCATCGCTTTCTTAATATAGTATTTCATCATGATAGCTGTTGTTTCATAATCAGCAATTACCCCATCCTTCATCGGACGAATAACAGATATATTACCAGGCGTCCTGCCGATCATATTACGGGCAGAACTGCCAACTGCTTCAATCTGTCCGGTTTCAATATCTTTAGCAACAACAGATGGCTCCCGCACTACCACACCTTTACCTTTTACAAAGACAAGGCTGTTTGCTGTTCCTAAATCTATCCCTAAATCCTGTGAAAAATTAAATACTCCCAAAAAAGATCTCCCTTTCCAATCTACCTATTCGTTTGTCATATGTAGTTTTACTATATCGATTTAATGCAGTTTATGCAACGTGAAACCAATATAAACCTATTAGAACCGTTCTTCACCCATTGTAAGTGAAACGGTAATAAACAGAGATTGATTCATAATCTTAATAAGCGCCAATTTCAATAACAATTGAAAAATGGCGCTGTATTGCTCGTCCCTATAATTATACGAAAAAAATAGTAAAATAGATAGTGTTATAGGTATCCTTTTTCCTTTAGTGATACAAATTTTCGATCACCTATGATTAAATGGTCCAATAGTTCAATTCCAATCATTTTTCCTGATTCGACTAGTCGTCTGGTAACATGAATATCTTCCTGGGATGGAGTTGGATCGCCAGATGGGTGGTTATGAGCGCAGATAATAGATGCTGCAGAACGCTTTACAGCCTCGCGATAGACTTCTCTTGGATGGACGATAGATGCGTTCAAACTGCCAATAAAAATAGTTTGATTATGAATTATTTGATTCTTTGTATTAAGGAATAAGACGACAAAGTGTTCCTGATTAAGATTCCTCATTTCTTCCATAACATAATCCGCCCCGTCTTCCGGTGAGCGAATAACGTAACGGTCATTGGGCTTATATTGATTCATTCTTTTTCCCACTTCGATTGCAGCAAGCATTAAAACCCCTTTCGCTTCACCAATTCCTTTAATTGCCATTAATTCTTCGATTGTCGCGTCCTTTAAAAGTTTCAACCCTTCAAAATGCATTAGAATTCGTTGAGATAATGTCATTACAGATTCTTCCTTTGTACCTGTCCCAAGCAGTATTGCTAACAGTTCCTGATTCGACAAATGACTTGATCCAAGTTTTAATAAGCGTTCCCTTGGTCTGTCCTCTTTTGGTACATCCTTAATCATAATGGATGGTATTGTCATCATCATTCCTCCTTCGATAGATAATCCTATCATAGCGGGGCAAGAGGATTTCAGGCAAATGGCCAAATTTCCATTATCAATTGTTTTTAACCCTTAAACATTTAATTTTCATCTGAGAAAAAAGATGATTTACCTGGTGTAATAAGCAATAAAATAAAAAAGTATATAATTGACAATAAAAAAGACCAATCAGCATTACTTTAAAACTAATTGATCAAACTGATTCCAGATATTTAATAAAACGATTGGTGCTGACTCTTTACTTGCTTCACTAATACTGGATTGATTTTCTTTTACTGCTTGGTAAAATTCGGCCGTATTTTTCGCGTTTTCAGGATAGGAGGCTATCCAATCTTCCCATTTGGTTGATGGTAATGATTGATCAGCCGAAACTTTTTCTAATGATGCATTCCACAGGTTGTGAAAGTTCTGCAGCCAGTTATATTCAGCATCAGTTATTGTGACATTGGTCTCAGTGGTTGTCCATTTTTTGGCATATGTTTCAAGGTCGGATGCCTTATATGCCGCTTTTTCATCATCCGTCTGATCTTTCGCCTGTGCTATATTGGCAAATAAATAGTATTGATCGTCCCGCTTCCATACCATTGTTTGAATTCCGGCATCGTTAAACTTGTTCTGTACAACAGCTACATTAGCCTCATCATTAAACAGTCCTGCCTGAAGCACAAACGCCTGTAAACCCTTCAGGGTGTATGTGGCTTGGTCAGTCGCAGTTACCCCCTTGTTTGCACCTGTGGTTTCCCCTGTTGAGCCGATTTTTCCGTTAACCTCATTTGCATCAATATTAGTAAACATATTTAACATAAATATCCCCAGGCCCACTCCCAGTAACACTGCTGTCATTGTAGCTATAAAAATATGTTTTATTAGTTTGTTCTTATTTCCTTTACCTTTTTTAAAAGCTGCTTCCTCTTCTAAGCTATTTTGTCTTATATAAGTGGGGATTGGATCAATTTCATTATTACTCTCTTGAGCAGCTGCTTGTTCTGTATTTGTGTAAGTAGATTGCATTGGATTATTTTTAGTGTCATTTTTCGAAACTTTGGTCTTTTTGCCATCCATCCATACTATTATCGTTTTTCGTTTGTCCATTTTTTCCCCTCACTTTCCCAAGTTTTCTATACTCTATCATATGAAAATTGAAAAGTAAGACGAGTTTTGTCACTAGTAACAAAAAACTATTCAACAAAAACCCCGATAATATACAGGGTTTTTGTTGATTACAAGATTATTGCTCCGCTAGAAATTTTCTAACCTTTGCTATAAAATTCAATGATCCCGTAACAAAATAATCCGTATCTGGTTTCGGTGTATTTACTACCCTTTCCAACATCTTCATCCAATCATTTTCCAGTGTCACATTGTCAGTATTTGCAAAGTTTGCAAGGTCATCGATGGTAGCTGCACGTGGATGATCAAAGGTAGTCAGGGCAATGGAACCAAACTGATTAGATAGCAGATGAATCATATTGTATATATCCTTATCCTTAAATGCAGCAAAAATTACATGTTTGTTATGGTTTGAAGGTATGGAATTGACTGCTTGTATAAATGATAAAATACCTGCTTCATTATGTGCACCATCCAGGACAATTCTTGGATTTTCATTTACTAATTCATAGCGGCCTGGCACGGTCGTATGAAATATACCATTCAGGGCTTTGCCCAAATCAATCTTATAATCCTGTTCGGATAATAGCATAACTGCCATAACTGCTAACGAGGCATTTACCTGTTGATGTTTTCCTATCATTTGAATACTAACATTTAGTTCATTATGTTTCCATCTGTCTTTCCAAATGAAATGTGATTGTCCTTCATCCGCAGAGTTGAATTCCATTCCATACCGGTATAATTTTGCCTGAAGAGAGGCCGCTTCTCGTTCCATTACCTGCATAGCGGGAGCTGCCATCGGCCCGATAATAACCGGTGTCTGCATCTTAATGATACCCGCCTTGTGTAAGGCAATTTTTTCGACAGTATTGCCTAAAAATGCCATATGGTCATGGCTAACATTTGTTATAATAGATAGAAGAGGAAGAAAGCAATTTGTTGTATCTTCCCTGCCGCCCATTCCAGCTTCAATTAATGCAATATCTACTGACTCGGCAAAATATAGAAATGCAAGAGCGGTAATTATTTCAAATTCAGTAGGATGGTTATTCTGCTCGTCCAACTGACTGATATAAGGGTACATTTCATTCATAAGCTTGGTAAATTTCTTTTGACTAATTGGATCATCATTAACAAAAATATGGTCTGTCAATCCGTTTGCACTTGGGGATATAAACCTGCCGACTCGATAATCATTACGGCGCAGTGCATTATTTATGTATTGAATGGTTGATCCCTTTCCATTGGTACCGGCTACATGGATTGCCTGTATTTTCTGTTCAGGATTCAAAAGCATCTTTAGTAGTGATTTGATGCGGTCCAAACCAGGCTTAATTCCGAACGACTTTCTTTGATTAAAAAATGTTTCGACTTCATGATAATGATTAAACATAGCTTCACCACTGACTTTCTATCATAACTTTAAAATTAGTATAGCATTGAATCAATTGATATAGAAGGGAACGACAATAGTGAGACTAAACGGATGGATTATTTATAATGGCCATTTACCCGGCAATAAATTTCTTGACTTTGCGGAATGGTTACAAAAGGCAGCAGCGCGTAAGGATGTTCCAGCTAAAATTTGGAAGAACAATGAACTTTTGTCTTTTTTAACTGCTGATGAAGTAATTTTAATTGATGATGATGAGCAACTATTACCGAATTTTGTCATTTTTACGGATAAAGATATATATCTTGCCAATCAATTGGAGCAGATGGGTGTACGTGTATATAACTGCTCTGACGCCATTCGCATAAGTGATGATAAAATTTTAACCTATCAAGCCTTATCCATACATAACCTGCCAATACCGAAAACAATCATTGCTCCTAAGATTTTTATGAACAATGTGGAAGTGGATCATGCCACTTGCGATAAGGCCGTTACAACATTGGGTCTTCCAATGATTGTAAAAGAAGCATTTGGATCCTTCGGCGAACAAGTCTATTTGGTACACACAGCCCAAGAATTAAAGGAAAAGGTAGCAATGTTACAGGGAAAACCCTTTATGTTTCAGGAATTTATCGATTCAAGCTATGGAAAAGATATGCGATTACATGTTGTTGGCGATGAAGTAGTCGCAGCCATGATGCGGACCGCCTCTGATGACTTTCGGGCAAACGTGACTGCTGGTGGAACTATGGAATCCTATCAGCCCACTCCTAAAGAAAATGAAATTGCTATCGCTGCAACAAAAGCAATTGGTGCCGACTTTGCTGGGGTTGATTTACTTTTTGGTGCGGATGGACATCCAATTATTTGTGAACTAAATTCCAATGCACATATACGGAATATGTATGATTGTACAAAAATAAACGTCGCGGATTATATCATCGATTATATTGTTGACAAGGAAAAATAGAAATGAGGTGAACTCAGGTGAAATATAACGGTTGGCTAATCTATAATCAAGAGGATGCAGAGGACAATCTATCTTATATTAATTGGTTTCAAAAAGAGGCAGAAGTACAGGACATCGCGCTTGAAGTAATAGTTAGGGAAACCATTACTTTAGGTATTCTAACCAATAAGCGAACTGTCTTAATAAATAATAGGATTGTTAAATTACCGGATTTTGCAGTCGTACGTACTATTGATCCACAGCTAAGTTTACAGCTTGAAGCAATGGGAATTCATGTGTTCAATTCTTCAGCAGTTTCTCGAATTTGCAATAATAAAGCATTAACCCATCATTATGTACATGAATTGCAAGTACCAATGGTGAATACAGTTTTTACAAGCACGAAATTACTTCAACATTCTCCTTTACCTGACCTGCCAATTGTATTAAAAGAAGCTGCAGGACGTGGGGGAAAACAAGTGTTTCTGATTGAAACAAAACAAGACCTGCAGCAGGCAGTGGAAACACTATCCTCGTCCAATATTATCATGCAGTCATGTGATGTAATACCTGGTAAAGATCTGCGTGTTTTTATAGTGGGCAGTAAGATTATTGGATCTGTGATAAGGGAAAATGACAATGACTTTCGGGCAAATTACAAATTAGGCGGAACTGCTTCCTGGTACACATTACATGCAGAAGAAATCAGCCTGATCAATCGTATTGTCAACCATTTTCAATTTGATATGGTAGGAATCGACTTTTTGTTCAAAAAGGATGGAACATTATTATTTAATGAAATAGAAGATGTAGTGGGTTCACGAACATTAAGTGCCGTCAGTGACGTTAACATTTTACAAAAATATATCACCCATATTAAATCGAAATTAATTTAAGAAAAGCGGAACCTCACTAGTGGAATTCCGCTTTCTTTATTAGCTATTTAATTCTGCCAAACGTGCTTTAACCTTCGCTTGCTTTTCGAGATAATCTTTCTCTTTTTGTTTTTCTTCTGCAACTACAGTCTCTGGTGCCTTCTTTACAAAACCTTCATTGGCCAATTTTTTTTGTACCCTTTCCACTTCCTTGTTCCATTTATCCAGTTCGCTTTCCAGTCTTGATCGTTCTTTATCAATGTCGATTAAGCCTTCTAATGGTAAAAATAGTTCTATACCGGTTACTACGGCCGACATCGCTTTTTCCGGAACCTCTATATCTGTAGCTATCATTAATTCACTCGTGTTACAAAAACGCTCTAAATAGTTCCGATTCGCTTCAAGCTCTGAAATGGTTGTTTTATCTTCTCCCTGAACAAGCAGCTTCACCTGTTTAGACATTGGAGTATTAACCTCTGCACGTATATTCCGCACTGTCTTTATGATTGATACAAGCAGATTCATTTCTTTCTTCGCCTGTTCACTATGCAAATCTTCACGGACTTCCGGCCACTGTGCAATGGTAATGGATTCACCCTGGTGTGGCAGCTCCTGCCATATTTCCTCCGTAATAAATGGCATGAACGGATGTAACATGCGCATTGTATTATCCAATACATAAGCAAGAACTGACTGAGTTGTTTTTTTCTTGGTTTCATCCTCGCCATATAATGGTAATTTTGCCATTTCGATATACCAATCGCAAAGATCATCCCAAATGAAGGTATACAGATGACGACCCGCTTCACCGAACTCGTATTTAGCAGTGTTTTTCGATACTTGTTCAATGGTTTCATTCAGTCTGGTCAGAATCCATTTGTCTGCGACCGACTTCTCGCCTGATAAATCAATATCTTTGTAGGCAAAGCCTTCCATATTCATCAGACAGAAACGGGATGCATTCCAAATTTTATTCGCAAAGTTCCAAGTGGACTCTATCTTTTCCCAATAGAAGCGAAGATCCTGTCCCGGTGAAGATCCAGTTAATAAGAAATAGCGTAGGGAATCCGCACCATATTTATCGATGACATCCATTGGATCCACGCCGTTGCCAAGCGATTTACTCATCTTCCGTCCTTCAGCATCACGGATTAATCCATGCATGACAACATCCTTAAATGGGCGTTCCCCGGTGAATTCAATGGATTGGAAAATCATCCGTGCTACCCAGAAGAAGATAATGTCATAACCCGTAACGAGAACATCATTCGGAAAATGACGTTTAAAGTCCGCTGCATCTTCATTTGGCCAACCCATTGTTGAGAATGGCCATAAAGCTGATGAAAACCATGTATCTAAAACATCCTCATCTTGTTCCCAATTCTCACTATCTGCTGGCGCTTCTTTTCCAACGTAAATTTCATTTGTTTCCTTGTGATACCATGCTGGAATCCGGTGTCCCCACCATAATTGTCTGGAGATACACCAATCCCTTATGTTATCCATCCAATGCAAATAGGTATTTTCAAATCGTTCTGGTACAAAATTTATCTTTTCTTTCCCATTTTGCATCTCAACTGAAGCATCTGCCAATGGCTGCATGTCAACAAACCATTGCGTTGATAGATAAGGCTCAACAACTGCATCACTGCGTTCAGAGTGCCCAACCGTATGCGTATGATCCTCTATCTTGAATAGTACGCCCGCTTCTTTTAAGTCATTCACAATTTGTTTGCGGCAATCGAAACGGTTAAGCCCTTGATATTTGCCAGCGTTTTTATTCATTGTTCCGTCTTCATTCATAACCAGCACACGTTCAAGATTATGACGATTTCCTATTTCAAAATCATTTGGATCATGAGCAGGTGTGATTTTTACAGCACCAGACCCGAAATCGCGATCAACGTAGTCGTCGGCGACGATGTCTATTTCACGACCAACAATTGGTAAAATTACTTTTTTACCTACCAAATGTTTGTAGCGTTCATCCTTTGAATGGACTGCTACGGCAGTATCACCAAGCATTGTTTCTGGGCGTGTTGTTGCAATTTCTATAAATTCATCACTATCCTTAATCGGATATCTGAGGTGATAAAAATGGCCTTGAATTTCTTTATGAATAACCTCTATATCAGATAGTGCTGTTTTCGTTTTCGGATCCCAGTTAATGATATACTCACCACGGTAAATTAAACCTTTATTATAAAGGGTAACAAAAACTTCCCGAACAGCGTCAGATAAACCTTCATCCATCGTAAAACGTTCACGGGAATAATCCAATCCAAGCCCAAGCTTTTCCCATTGTTGCCGGATAAAATCAGCATATTCTTCCTTCCAGTCCCAAACTTTTTCAACAAACTTTTCCCGGCCCAGATCGTATCGTGACTCACCCTGCTCTTTTAACTTCGCTTCAACTTTAGCCTGAGTAGCAATACCTGCATGATCCATTCCTGGTAACCAGAGGACATCATATCCCTGCATCCGTTTTATTCGTGATATGGTATCCTGCATAGCGGTATCCCAGGCATGACCCAAATGTAATTTACCGGTTACATTTGGCGGGGGGATAACGATTGTGAAGGGCTCCTTGCCCGAATCTCCTTTTGCTTCAAAATATTTCCCTTCCACCCAGAATTTATATCGATTTTGTTCAACAGCTTTTGGATCATACTTTTTCGGTAAACTGCTTTGCGGTTTTTCTGACATTGCTTTTTCCTCCCATTTTTTGCAAATAAAAAAATCCTTTCATCCAATAAAGGACGAAAAGATTGCTTCCGTGGTACCACCTTTGTTTGCAAGCCAAAATAGGCCCGCACACTCTATATTGTTAACGGAGTTTATCCGGCTTCTTCTACTATCATTTCAAAGAAGCAGCATCATGGGCGACATTCCAAGTCAACATGCCTGGGAAATTCTCAGCTTATATTTCCCTCTCTTTAGGTGTTACCTTGTACTCTTCCCATTTCATTGCCTTTTATTTTCTATTTATTCATATTACCCACTAATCTTTATAAAATCAACTATTATTACTATATCCTGCACAAAAATGATTGCTTTAAACATATTATAATAAAAATAAGTAATTATGTGAAGGGTGTGAAAAAAATGGCACGATACTATCGCTACAAAATTCCACCATGGTGCAGACAGTGTATTTGCGTAATTGAGAAGGTTACACTGCCAATTTTAATTTTTCAGCTAATCCGGACGTTATTTTTCCCGACCACTTTTGATGTATTTTTATTAGGCATTATACTTGGTATTTTTATAGCCTTTTATTTAGAGTGGATTTAATCATCTGAATCGCCTGGTTTTGCTGCTAGGTTATTGATGGTCCAACCTAACATCCCGGTTGCAAAACGGTGCAGCCGATTAAGGATAATAGTATGTTCCATCATGGATTTGCTCGTTGCTCTTGTCGCATAATCTTCAACAGCTTGAAAGTATTCAGTCGGATCAAGTAAATATATTCCCAGTAATTCCAATTCAACTTGTTCGAGTTGATTTGATTCCAAATATACTCCGAAATTTTCTGTAAGATCGGTATCCTGCCATTCAAAATACGTTACGTGGCATCGAATCATAGCAACAACGTCCAATACAGCACTTCCATTAAAATAATGTTCATGACTATTTTTATACAAATGTCTTTTTACTAACAAATGCTTAATATTTTTATCGCCAAAACAACGGCAATATTTCCATTCGCTAATTTGCAGGAGTTCAGAATTAAATCGTTCAATACGGTTAAACAGTTCATTAAACAAATAATTGATATCACGATAGTGGGTACAAACCATTAATTCAACTGGTGACATGTACCGTTTTTGCTCAAATTCTTCTATATACTGATCAAATCGTTCCTGAAACTGGATGCATTTTTTATGATAATGCATAAAATTTTCCTGGACTTTTTCTTTATCAATTGAAATGCTTTGGGATGTCTCCTGATGGGCGTAGCCAATTTTCTGAAATGTTTCTGGCATGGTTAGCTTTTCCCCATATGTATTTAGCCTCTTACTGTTATCCATAGAATTCCCCGCATTCGAAAACACTTAACCCCCTTGCCACAGCCAGCAAGGGGATAGGTGATTTTTTTGTCAATACTTTTTTTCAATATTTTACTGCTTAAATGGAATATAGAGCAACTGGCCTTCACTAATCGTTTCATCATCCAGATGATTTTGTTTGGAAATTTGAAGTGGATTAACTCGGTACCGCTCTGCAATTGTTTCGATCGTATCATTGTCCTGTACAATACATAATCTCATTTTCGAGTAACTTTCTTCATCCTCCCTAAATATATTGGACAAATAATCTATTCTCTCCCCATCAGTATCTTCCATTTTATTTTTCTCTGTTGATTTTAGTGATGACTTGGGTGAATTACTATGGGTTTCTTCCACCAATTCCACTTCTTCATCATACCTGTCTTCTGCAGTTGACTGGGGTTGCTGTAATTTTGTTTCCTGTTGTGATGGGTGGAATTCCACTTCTTCCACTTCCGAAGGTTCTTCTATTTTCTCTTCTTCGTGTGGCTCTTTCTCACGTTGTGCCTCTTCATATTGTTCCTCTTCTTGCTGTTCCACTTCAACAGTATTTTCCGGTCGTACTAATTCCTCAGTTTCTTCCTTCTGTTGTTCATTCTTTATTTCAGGCTCCGCAAATTGTTCTTTTATATCAAAACGAAATGAATCTTCTTTATTAAAAGCTAAGCCTTCCTCTTTTTGTTCTGTAATTTCTTCTGACACTTCACTATTTGCCGGGTTTTCAACACTGTCATTTATCCCCTGAATTGCTATAACCGATGTTAATCGAAGCTGATTTTGATCAGGTATTTCATAATCAAAGTATTCAACTGATACTGTGACATCGTTCATGTCATTGACACGATAAATTGGAACAGAGATTTCTACAGGAAAACGGTGAGAAAAAGACAGTTCTCCCCTTTCACCATCAAATACCTGTTCCACATAACGTTTGGAAGAAAAATCGTCACTGTCATCGGGATTATTTTCCCATATGTCAGCCTCATGCACCCTTTGATAGTTCCCATTTAATTCAATTACCCCTCTAATTGATATATAGTCATTAAATGGTTGAATAGATATTTCAGGCTCCAATGAAATCCCAAGAATTTCATCAACTCCCTGTCCTCGTTCAAAATATAGTGATTCATTCAACTCAAAACTAAACACAGCATTATCCTGCGACAAAATACCCCTCCTCCTTCCTGACACTTAAAAATAAACATATGTTTTATATCACTATATGAAACAAGGTCGGAATATATGAATAAGAAACGAAAAGCGAAGGCGACTGGTCAGAAGCGGACGCATAAGCAAGGAACCGAAGAACGCATGGGTTTTGCGTTCGTAGTGTTATTTGCTTATGACGGCAGCTTCTAGGAGCTGCAGCTGGACAAGAAAAGCGGAGGCGACTGGTCAGAGTAACAAAAAACATGCCACCTATTTAATCGATGACATGCTGCCTATTACCTTCATTATGATGTTTTCGCACAGTCTGTTGCTAATATCACCGTAATTGATATAAATTGCGACGTACCAGCAACACGAAAAATGCGCTAGGTTGCTTTCCGCGGCGGTGGATTAAAGCGGAAATCGCGTTGCTGTTATGTCGAGTTTATGGTTTTTCTATCAAAAACAATAATCTTATTAGAAAGCCTATTTATTTATCGAAGCAAAGGCATTTCTTATTGCCCTGATAGTAAATTCTATATCTTCATCAGTGTGTGCTGTTGAAAGAAACAGTCCTTCAAATTGGGAAGGCGGAAGGAAGATGCCTTCTTCTATCATTGCCCGATAATATTGGGCAAAATAATCCAAATTCGCTTTTTGAGCGCATTCAAAATTAATGACTGGCTCATTAGTGAAGAACACTCCAAGCATCGATCCAGCACGATTAATGTGCAACGGAATGTCAAAGTCGATCGCAGCTTGTTTAAACCCTTCAATTAATCGATCCAATTTATCATTGATCTGTGAATAAGACTCGCGGGTCAACGCCTGTAACGTTTCATACCCGGCTACCATTGCCAATGGATTTCCGGATAACGTTCCTGCCTGGTAGATGTTACCGGAAGGAGCAATTTTTTCCATTATCTCACGTTTACCCCCGTAAGCACCTACCGGAAGTCCTCCACCAATTACCTTACCAAGACAGGTTAAATCAGGAGTTACACCAAAATGGCCCTGTGCACAGTCATAATCTACTCGAAATCCTGTCATTACCTCGTCAAAAATAAGAACAGTCCCATGCTCATTTGTAATGGACCGTAATTCTTGCAAGAAATCGTTTTTCGGTGGAACAACACCCATATTTCCTGACACAGGCTCCACAATTACGGCTGCTAATTCGCTGCCATAATTAGCAAATGCAAGCCGCAGACTTTCAATGTCATTATACGGAACAGTGATTGTATTTTGCGCAATTGATTCAGGCACTCCCGGACTGTCTGGCAAGCCTAATGTTGCTACACCTGACCCTGCTTTAATCAACAGTGAGTCACCATGTCCGTGATAATTACCTTCAAATTTTAATATTTTATCACGGCCTGTATATCCTCTCGCAAGGCGCAGCGCACTCATGGTTGCTTCTGTACCTGAATTAACCATTCGCACCATTTCAATGGATGGCACACGGTCAATTACTGTTTGAGCAAGTTTGTTTTCTATTAATGTAGGGGAGCCAAAGCTTGTCCCTTTTGCAGCAGTCTCTTTTAACTTATCGACTACACGCTCATCCGCATGCCCGTGAATTAATGGGCCCCAGCTTAAGACATAATCAATATATTCATTTCCATCAATATCTTTAATTTTGGATCCCTTACCAGATTCCATAAAGATCGGTGACATACCAACTGATTTAAATGCGCGAACAGGGGAATTTACTCCTCCTGGCATGATATCCACCGCTTCTTTATATGCATCTACTGATTCATTAAACTGTCTCATTCATATTCACCTCATCACTATTTTTTATTTATTCGCTTAACCAAATTGCCACGTCTTTTGCAAAATAAGTAATGATTAAATCAGCACCAGCACGCTTCATTGATGTGAGTTTTTCCATTACTAAAGCTTTTTCATCAATCCAGCCATTTTGTGCAGCTGCTTTAACCATTGCATACTCACCGCTAACGTTGTAGGCTACAACCGGGGCATGAAAATTATCTCTGATTTCCCTTACCACATCAAGGTATGAAAGAGCAGGCTTCACAATTAAAAAGTCCGCACCTTCCTCGATATCTGACTTTGCCTCGCGAATTGCTTCTAAACGATTGGCGGGATCCATTTGATAGGTCTTTCTGTCACCGAATTGTGGTGTACTATCTGCAGCTTCACGGAATGGACCATAGAATGCGGAGGAATATTTAACCGCATAGGACATAATCGGAATATTTGTATATCCTGCCTTATCAAGCGCACTGCGAATTGCGATAACAAAACCATCCATCATGTTGGATGGCGCAATAATATCCGCGCCAGCTTCTACTTGTGAAACAGCTGTTTTTGCTAGCAAGGTCAATGATTCATCATTTTCAACATCCCCATTATGAACAACTCCGCAATGGCCATGAGATGTAAACTCGCATAAGCATGTGTCAGCAATAATAAGTAGTTCAGGCACTTCCTGTTTAATCAGACGAATAGCTTGTTGTACAATACCATCATGTACAAAAGCTCCAGTCCCTTTCTCATCTTTATCATCTGGAACGCCAAAAACGATAACAGAAGGTATTCCTAAATCCCGAACTTCTTTCATTTCGTCAACAATATTGTCAAGTGACAGTTGAAATACACCGGGCATTGACGAAACTTCATTACGAATTCCTTCCCCCTCAATAACAAAGAATGGATATATTAAATCCTCTTTTCGAAGATGCGTTTCCCGCACCATTGAACGCATAGTTGCAGATGATCGAAGTCTGCGATGCCGTTTAAAGTTTAAATGATTTGCCATGACTATCTATCCCTTCTCTTTTATGTAATGGGCAATTTTTTCAACCATACCCTCAATTGTAAACTGGTTGGGCACAAGAATTTGAACAAAACCTAGCTCCCTTGCACGTTCTTCCGTAGTCGACCCGATACAAACACAGGGTAATTGTTGTGCCTGCTGTACTTGTCTATCACATCCGCATTCCATAAATGCTTCCACTGTCGATGGGCTTGTAAACGTGATAAAGTCCGGACTGCCTTGCTTCAACGTGTTGTTCAGCAGTAAATGGTTCTCTGTGTTTGATGTTGTTTCATACATAACGAGTTCATCAAAGGCCAGGTCATTTTCGCTAAATGCTTGCTGGATAACCATCCGTGACCTGCTCCCTTTGACAATCAGCAATGGTCCATTTATTGTTATTTCCTGCATATATTCCATAGCCATTACCTCCGCATTATACACAGAAGGTACAAAACTTGCAGTAGTTCCGTATTGTTTTAGTGCCATTTCCGTTTTATGTCCAACAACAGCAAATTTGACAGTGTCATTCAGTGTCTTACTGTTGAACTCTTCGAAAAAGCAATGAACACCATTCGCACTTGTGAAAATAATCCATTGATAGTTGGACAATTGTTCAAGCAAGTGGGGATCACCCTTATAGTGCCTGCAGGTAATTTTTAAAAGAGGTATGACAATTGGCACACCTCCTAAGTCTGCCACCAAATCGGCAAACGGCTTAGACTGATTCTCTTCTCTCGTAATCAAAATCCGCTTATCCCGTAATGCCCGTAACATTACTCATTAAGCCCCTCTTTCACCTCATCTACTATATCTTTCGCACCGCGGTCAATCAGCTTCTCAGCAGCTTCCCGGCCAACAGCCTCGGGATCCGTTCCGCGGACTGTTTCCTTGAGGACAACTTTTCCATCGGCACTAGCGACAAGGGCTGTTAAAACAAGTTCCTCATTCTCAAGAAAAGCGTAGCCTGCAATTGGTACTTGGCAGCTTCCTTCTAGAAGTTTTAAAAATGTCCGTTCTGCTGTTACGGTTTTGGTTGTAAAAGCATGGTTAATTTTTGCAAGCATTTCCTGTACTTCAACATCACTCTCACGGGACTCGATTGCCAGCGCCCCTTGTCCAACAGCAGGTACACAAACTTCAGGTTCTAGGTATTCGGTAATAAGACTTTCATTCCAACCGACACGTTGCATACCGGCAACTGCTAAAATAATAGCGTCATAGTCTTCCTCTTGCAATTTGCGCAATCTTGTTTCAATATTGCCACGTACTGACTTTATCCTTACATCCGGGCGCTCAGCCAGAACTTGCGCTGCCCTTCGCAAACTGCTTGTCCCAACTATTGCTCCATCAGGTAAATCACTTAATTTCACATGATTTTTGGCAATATAGGCATCACGATGATCAGCACGTTTCGGTATAGATGAAATAATCAGGCCATCAGGCATTACAGAAGGCATATCCTTCATACTGTGAACAGCGAAGTCTATTTCCTTATCGTACATAGCCTGCTCTATTTCCTTTACAAAAAGTCCTTTACCTCCAACCTTTGATAACGTGACATCAAGAATTTTATCCCCTTTAGTCACAATCTTTTTTGTTTCAAATTCATTTTGAACGCCAGCCTTTTTTAACTCATTAATAACCCAATTTGTCTGGGTAACCGCAAGATTGCTTTTTCTCGTACCAACAATTATTTTACGCATGTTTCTTTCTCCTCCTTAAAAGTGGAAATTAGATAATAAACTAAATAATAAAAAGTTAATAATTAATATTAAAAATGCTGCCGTATTATAGATGGATATTGCTTTGCCCTGATACCTTTTTATCACGCGAAGTAACAGGTAAAGAACATATACAGCCAAAACCAAAAAGGATCCAAATGTTTTTAAATCAAACCAATAAAATTCTTCGTTAGCGACATACGCCCAGACTACACCAAGGATAATACCAAGTAATAATAATGGCACCCCAAGGGTAACCGCCATAAATGAATACCGGTCAAGTTGCTTTAAATCACCAAGTCTTCGAATCCACCTCATTCCCTGCTTATTCTTAAGTAACCTATACTGGACCAGGTACATGATCGAAAGTAAAAACGATAAGGTAAAAAAGCCATATGAAACAATTGAAAGTGTAATATGGGTAATCAAAATTTCATTGACCAGCTGTACACCTTGCTCAAGCCCTTCTCGTTTTGCTTTCGTTAATATATATAATAGTAAAATAAAAAATCCAAATAAATTTGTGAAAAAGACAATAAAGTGAATAGAAAAAAGCCGATTAATAATTAATGAAAGTGTTACAAGCACAAAGGAATAAAAAAACAATCCATCGTATAGAGACAGAATTGGAAAGCTATTTTCCAAAAATACTTGTTTGCATAAAAAAAAGCTCTGAATAATCCAAACCATACTAAGTAACCAGAAGGCGATCCGATTTGCCTTCTGGTTACTTTGAATAAAGTCAATGAAGTAGCAGGTCAAACTTAAGCCATAAATAATTAAAATAATTTCATATAGCCATCGTGATTCAAACATACTTATTATCCTTTCATCTTAATTGGTTGATAGCTTATCTACTAAAGGAAAGGATATTTTTCCATTCGATTCTGTTTCATTCACTGTAGTGTTTTTTTTAGATTGCTTGTCCATTTCTTTTTGGACTTCTTCCTTAATCCCAAATATCTCCATGAACAATTCCAGCTTTTCATCTGAATCTTTGCCAGCGGCAAGTTCTTTAGCTTGTGTTACCGGTTCTTTTAATAATTGATTAATAATACTTTTCGTGTGTTTATTTAATACTTTCTTTTCCCTGGTGGAAAGCTCAGGCATTTTCCGTTCAATGCTTTCCATCGTATCTGCCTGGATGGATAATGCCTTTTGTCTGAGTGCTGATATAACTGGAACAACCCCAAGCGTTTGCAGCCATTCTTTAAAGGTGACAATTTCCTTTTCAACCATGACCGCTATTGATTCTGCAGCCTTTTGCCGTGAAGCAAGATTTTGATCAACAATATCCTGTAAATCATCAATGTCGTATAGAAAAATACTGTCTAATTTACCTACCTCTGGGTCAATATCACGTGGTACAGCTATATCAACAAGAAACAATGGACTGCCTTTACGTTTCCTCTGAATTGGATCAAGCATTTCTCTCGTTATAACTACTGAATCAGCCCCAGTTGAGCTAATTAAGATATCGGCATCATGCAAAACATCCATAAGGTTTTCTGCATGTTCGGAAACAGCGCCGAATTTTTCCGCCAATTCAACCGCTTTTTCAAATGTACGGTTGATCATTGTAATTTTTGTTGCACCCGACCCCTGAAGATTCTTTACAGCTAATTCACCCATTTTACCAGCACCGAAAATGACAATATGCTTATTTTGCAAGTCACCAAATATCTTTTTGGCAAGTTCCACTGCAGCATAACTAATAGACACAGCATGCTCGCTAATTGCTGTCTCTTTATGTGCCTTTTTGGCAAATGTAATAGCTTGTTTAAATAATTCGTTTAAAATGGTTCCGGTTGTTTTCATTTTTTGAGCGGTTAAAAATGCCTGTTTTACCTGCCCAAGAATTTGAGTTTCACCCAGCACCATTGAATCAAGCCCGGCAGCCACTTTAAATAAGTGCTCGACCACGCCATCACTCTCTTCAATTCGTAAATAAGAAGAGAATTCATCTTGTTCCAGCTGAAACCACTCAGATAAAAATTGTTTTATATAATAACGTCCAGTATGAATTTGATCAACTACCGCATATATTTCAGTACGGTTACATGTAGAAACAATAACATTTTCCAAAATACTTTTTTGTGTTTTTAGAAAGAGCATAGCGTGATCCATGTCCTGTTCAGAAAATGTTAGTTTTTCCCTGATTTCAACTGGGGTTGATTTATAGTTAATTCCAACTTTTAGTATGTGCACATGATCTACCCCCAACAAATCTTAAAACATAATGCTTTCATTATAATTAGTATAACATAGAAAATAATTTCGACTTTTGATAAAATGTGAACAGATTTCGAATCAATTATGATACGATTATTATTAGATAATCATTTTAAACTAACTCGTATGTACTTTATCATAACAGGTGGTTATAAGCAAGGAATCTACCTGTTTAAAAGCGTATACAGAAAGGGATGCATTATGAAAAAACAACATGCTTTTGCAGGGTATTTATTAATCGGAATTGGCTTATATTTCCTGCTAAGCAAACTGAAACTTCCGATAATAACAGACTTTTATTCTTGGCCTACGCTTCTTATTATTATCGGTCTAGCGTTCCTTATACATAGTTATAAAACAAAAGACTATCAGCACTTGCTCGGAGGCACCATTATACTTGGTCTTGGTATTCATTTCCATGGGATTAATCACTATTCTTTTTGGATTGATCATTGGGGAGTATATCCGCTAATAATAGGTATTGCATTCATTGTACGATTTCTTAAAACGAAGGAAGGTTTTTTACCAGGCCTTATACTTATCGTATTATCCTTGATCGTTATTTTTTCCGTTAATTTACCACCATATTTGAATTGGATATATCAAATTTTGGAATTTGTTGAACAGTTTTGGCCAATTGTTTTAATAATCCTTGGAGTTTATTATTTAAAAAAGAAAAAATAAGAAAGAGGCAGTTCAATGGACTGCCTCTTTCTTTGCATACGTCATAGTTTATAGATTTGTGGCCAATTATAAAATAGAACTTAAGAATTCTTTTGTACGTTCTTCTTGTGGATTATCGAAAATGTCTTTTGGAACTCCGCCCTCAACTATCTTACCATCGTGCATATATACGACCCAATCGCCAACTTCCCTGGCAAATCCCATTTCGTGTGTTACCACAACCATCGTCATTCCCTCTTCAGCAAGTTCTTTCATTGTAGATAGTACTTCGCCAACAAGTTCAGGGTCCAATGCTGATGTAGGCTCGTCAAACAACATAACATCCGGCTTCATGGCTAAAGCACGGGCTATCGCGACACGTTGTTTTTGCCCTCCAGATAATGTTGAAGGGTATACATTATACTTATCACCAAGGCCAACTTTGTCTAAAAGCTCCTTACCTTCCCTGATTGCCTGATCTTTTTTGACACCTTTTACTTGCGTAGGTGCTTCGATTACGTTGCCAATAACTGTTTTATGAGGGAATAGATTAAAATGTTGGAATACCATACCTACGCGTTCACGAACTTTGTTTAGATTATGTGTATCTTTCTCAACTTGTTCGCCTTCAATTATGATTTTACCGTTATCCTTCATCTCAAGAAAGTTTAGACAGCGCAGCAAGGTACTCTTTCCAGATCCGCTGGCACCAATTAATACAACAACATCGCTCTCCGTTACTGTCATATCGATATCTTTTAGTACATGTAAATTACCAAATGATTTATTTAATTTTTCAACCCTAATCATTTCCTGTTTTTCGCTCATACTATACCCCCTAAGTTAATCACTTCTAGCCATTCTTTTCTCGAGTTTATTCACAATTAAAGTAAGAATTAGGACTATAAATAAGTAATAAACCGCTACTGTTAAATAGTATGGCAGGTAATCAAAGTTGTTTGAACCTTGCGTACTTGCGACACCGAATAGTTCCTGCATTCCAATAAAAGAGACTAGTGAGGAATCTTTAATTCCAATAATAAATTGATTACCAAGCGATGGAACCGCACGTCGAAAGGCCTGTGGCAGGATAATTCTGCGCATGGTAAGACCTTTAGTCATTCCAAGTGTACGTCCTGCTTCACTTTGACCTTTATCAATCGATTGAATAGATCCACGAATAATCTCAGCTATATATGCCCCACTATGGAAAGCCAGTCCCGCTGTTCCGGCCCAGAACGGGGAAAGAAGCACAATTTCAGCCAATCCATAATAAAGGACAAATATTTGTACAATCAACGGTGTTCCGCGGACAATCCATATATAGGCATCCGCAATCCATTCTAAAACTTTTATATTAGAGATCTTAAAAATAGCAAAAATCAAGCCAATTATAAAAGCAATAGCTAATGATGCTGCTGACAATAGAAATGTTAATTTAAGTCCTTCTAAAAACAAATCATAACTGCCTATAAATACTTCAAAAAAGTGTGTAATTGCTGACAAACAGTTCACTCCTTTTAAAGGGACAAATGTGCGCAGAGTCTGCGCACATTTGTATCCTAAAACTATTATTTTATTTCTTTAGGTTCTTTGGTGATATCGACACCAACCCATTCCATTGCCAATTCTTTCAATTTACCACTTTCTTTTAACTCCTGTAATGCTTCATTAACCGCTTTTTGTAACTTATCATTATCCTTTGCAACGGCCACTGCCTGTTCACTTACACCTAATTGTCCACGGCTTTCAATTTTCAAGCCGTTTTCAATAGCAGTTTCACCAGTAATTTTATCTGTGATTACTGCATCATGATGGCCTTTTGCTAGTGATTGCAATGCAACTACATCACTATCCACCTGAGGTATATTTTCTGTATATTCTTTAGCAATATCTACATAAGTAGATCCTCTTGATACTGAAATTTCCTTACCCTTTAAATCTTCAGCTGACTTGATATCACTATCAGGCCGAGTATATATTACAGGACCGGAATAATAATAGGGTTCTGAAAAATCGACTTCTTTTAAACGATCCTCTGTAATTGTATGACTTGCCACCGCAACATCATAACGACCTTGTTTAACGCCAGTAACAATTCCGGCAAATTTAGCTTTCTGTTGAACAGGTTCTAAACCAAGTTTTTCGGCAATTGCTTCCCCGACTGCGATGTCATATCCTACCATTTTGCCATCCTTCATAAAACTGAACGGTTTGAATTCCCCAGAGGCAGCAAATGTAAGTTTGCCATCCTCCACCAGCTTAAATCCTTCATTATCACCTGAGTCTTTTTCACCACTATCACTTGAGTCTGAACCTTCTTCGGACCCACATGCAGCCAAAATGAATGCTAAAAGTCCAATAATAAACAAAATATTCAGTTTTTTAATCAACCAACCACCCTTTCTCTGTTT
Organism: Virgibacillus phasianinus; assembly: GCF_002216775.1. GTDB lineage: Bacteria > Bacillota > Bacilli > Bacillales > Amphibacillaceae > Virgibacillus_F > Virgibacillus_F phasianinus. The sequence goes on along the minus strand of NZ_CP022315.1, from coordinate 2,778,407 downwards.
AGTAGTTCATATATAACTTAGTATGTTACGAATCTATCTTTCAGAACTGTATATTTTATTATAGCAAGTTGACAGACAATATACGAATTTTCTATCATTCTGTATTTCAGACAATTTGTACAAATACGTTGTTCTCATAAAAATATCTTCTGATACCTTACAAATACCCCCAAATACATAAAAATACTCTTTATATGTCGGAAAATTTCGGCTTATTGATAAGGCACGATGGATTTTAGGTTTTCTAGGGATTAATAATAGCGCGAGTTGACCGTTTAACAACGTACAAAACACGCCTGAGCAAGAGGGTATTTTAATCGAATATCCTTCCTTTTGAAGTCCCGCCAGGAATTCCGCTAGTAGATGTGCGCTGGAGCTAGACGATATATTATACACTTTTATCTCTTATAAAAATACTTCGCATCGATGTGGGAAGTAGGTAACTAACATCAATACGAAGTCTTATAATAAAAGTAATTGAAATCTTGTCTCGTTCGAGCGTGGGCCACCTTTCTATAAATATTTTCTGATAGTGGACCATGCTTCATCTTTTCCTTCGCCTGTTTCAGATGAGAAGGGAATAACCGGATCTTCTATTACCATATCAAGTGTATCTCTCGTACGCTTTAGATAAGATGCCCGCTTGCCCTTGGTGATTTTATCCAGTTTAGTTGCGATGACGATAACAGGAAGGTCAAAGTGTTTTAAGAACTGATACATATTACTATCATCACCAGTTGGTTTATGACGGACGTCTGTAATCAGTATAACAGCTTTTAATGTATCTCTTGTTTCAAAATATTCTTCCATCATAACGCCCCACTTTGCGCGCTCTGCCTTTGATACTTTGGCATAACCATAACCCGGAACATCTACAAAATAAAAGAATTCATTTATTTTGTAGAAGTTTAATGTTTGTGTTTTTCCAGGTTTGGAGGATGTTCGCGCCAGGTTTTTACGATGAATTAATCGATTAATAAAAGAAGATTTTCCAACATTTGATCTGCCTGCCAATGCAATTTCTGGCAAACGATCATTTGGATATTGTTTTTGGCTTACCGCACTGATAACAATTTCTGCGTTATTTACTTTCATATAGGTCCCCCACTAACGCATACTTAAGAACTTGATCTAAATGATTAACCTTAACAAAAGTCAATTCACTTCGTACACTTTCCGGGATATCATCAATATCCTTCTCATTTTCCTCAGGAATAATAATCGTTGTAATACCCGCTCTATGTGCACTTAGGGATTTTTCCTTTAGGCCTCCTATGGGCAATACACGGCCTCGCAAAGTAATTTCCCCCGTCATTCCCACTTCTTTTCTTACCGCGCGTCCAGAAAGGGCAGAAACCAAAGCGGTTGCCATTGTAATACCTGCAGACGGACCATCCTTGGGTGTTGCACCCTCAGGTACATGAATATGAATATCATATGTTTCATGGAAATCAGGATCAATATTTAATTCTTCTGCTCTTGATCTTATATAACTAAAAGCAGCCTGAGCAGACTCTTTCATAACGTCGCCAAGTTTTCCTGTCAAGGTTAGTTTCCCTTTACCGGGATAATGAGAAACTTCAATTGATAACGTATCCCCACCGGCAGCAGTATATGCCAAACCGGTTGCTGTACCAACTTGGTCTTCCTGTTCCATTTGGCCATAACGGAAAACAGGTTTCCCAAGTAAATCCTCTATATTTTTTGCTGTAACGACAACCCTTTTCTTGTCTTCTGATACAATGATTTTTGCTGCTTTTCGGCATAGGCGGGCAATTTGACGTTCTAAACTACGTACTCCCGCCTCTCTGGTATATGTCCTGATTAATTTCAATAACGCTTCATCACGCAGTTGTAAATTACCTTTTTTAAGCCCATTTTCCTTCAGTTGTTTTCCAAGCAAATGTTCTTTTGCGATATGAAGTTTTTCAATTTCAGTATATCCGGCAATTGAAATAAGTTCCATCCTATCTAACAATGGGCCAGGAATATTGTTCACATAGTTTGCAGTTGCAACAAATAAAACATTAGATAGATCATAGGTTTCCTCAATAAAGTGGTCACTGAAGTTACTGTTTTGTTCTGGATCCAAAACCTCCAGCATTGCTGAAGATGGATCACCCCTAAAATCATTGGACATTTTATCTATTTCATCTAAAAGAAAAACAGGGTTTATCGTTTGTGCCTTTTTCATACCTTGGATAATTCGACCGGGCATAGCACCAATATATGTACGGCGGTGACCCCTGATTTCAGCCTCGTCACGTACCCCGCCCAAGGAAATACGAACAAAATTTCGATCAATAGCACGAGCAATCGATTTGGCCAGAGAGGTTTTACCAACGCCAGGAGCTCCAACAATGCATAGGATTGGTCCCTTTATTGAATTAGTAAGCTTCTGCACTGCCAAGTATTCAAGTACACGTTCTTTCACCTTTTCGAGGCCATAATGATCTTCATCCAGAATTTTATGTGCATGTTCAATATCGATAGTGTCCTGTGTTTCATTTGTCCAAGGCAGTGCAATCAGCCACTCTAAATAATTGCGTATAACGGAGCTTTCGGCTGAACTTTGTGGCACTTTTTCATATCGATTCAATTCTTTTAAAGCAACTTCTAAAACCCGGTCAGGCATATCAGATTTTTCAACTTTAGTGCGAAGTTGATCGACTTCTCCTGTTTTTCCATCTTTTTCTCCAAGTTCTCTCTGAATCGCTTTTAATTGTTCACGCAAATAATATTCTTTCTGTGTTTTTTCCATTGAGTTCTTTACGCGATCCCCGATTTTCTTCTCTAAGTCAAGAACCTTTTTTTCATTTGAAATAAGTTTAATTAAGCGCTGAATTCGCTTTTTTACATTCGCTGTTTCTAGTAGTTCCTGCTTATCTTTCAATTTGAGAGATAAATGCGATGTCACAATATCCGCAAGATGACTAGCTTCCTCTATATCGGTAACGGTTTCTAACGTTTCATGATTAATTTTTCGTGATACTTTAATATACTGTTCAAACTGGTTTAATAAGGAACGCATTAATGCTTCTTCTTCATTTTTATCCCCGCGTTCCTCAACTATCTCTGCAACCTCAACGACGAATTGCTCTTCTTCTTCCACGAATTGAATTACTTCAGCACGATACAATCCTTCCACTAAAACACGAATTGTACCATTTGGTAATTTGAGCATTTGTTTTACATTTGCCACAGTTCCAATTCGATATATATTCTCAGGATCAGGATCATCCACACTTACTTTTTTCTGTGCAGCGAGGAAAATAGTTTGATCTTCCATCATTGCTTTTTCCAGTGCCTGTATCGACTTTTCCCGTCCAACATCCAAATGAATGACCATAGATGGTAAAACGAGTAACCCGCGTAATGGAAGGAGGGAAAGTTGAATTGTTTTATCTGTCATCGTATGTATACCTCCATAATTGTCATATTCCGCATATATCATTAAAGTTTATAGAAAAGATTGCCATTTGTAAATGTATATGGTCCTTTTCGGGTTTATGTGCGAGGTCCCTTACTAGTATTACCGAATTAATAGCATGTATGAAGAAAAAGAAAAAGACTGACTTTGGCTAGAAATAATTAGAACCTCTACCTCATGTAATAGGAAGAGCTAATTATTTCTTACCAGTCAGTCTTAAAATTTTATTCACAAACTATTATGCACTCTCTTTAGGCAATGGCTTATTGTCGTCCTTCACAGTGCCGTCCTTAAAGATAAGTTTTGGACTGCCATCTTCCAATAAGACTGTTTCTTTTGTAATGACGCATTTTTCAATGTCGTCACGTGAAGGAAGCTCAAACATTACATCAAGCATTAATCCTTCAATTATTGAACGCAATCCTCGTGCACCTGTTTTTCGTTCAATGGCATTTTTTGAAATCTCAATTAGTGCATCTTCTTCAAATTCTAATTCAACATCATCCATAAGGAATAATTTTTCATATTGTTTCACTAATGCATTTTTGGGTTTAGTTAGAATTTCAACAAGTGCTTCCTCGTCTAATGGTTCCAATGCCCCAATAACTGGCAGCCTTCCGATAAACTCTGGAATTAACCCATACCGTAAAAGGTCTTCTGGTAATACTTTTGAAAGCAGTTGACCAACTTCAAGATCCTGTTGTTGATCGTCTGCACCAAATCCAATAACTTTTTTACCTAGACGGCGCTTGATAATCTGATCGATACCATCAAATGCTCCGCCACAAATGAACAGGATATTGGTTGTATCAATTTGGATAAACTCCTGATGCGGATGCTTACGGCCACCTTGAGGAGGAACACTGGCAACTGTACCTTCAAGTATTTTTAGCAATGCCTGTTGAACTCCCTCACCAGAAACATCCCGTGTAATGGATGGGTTCTCTGATTTTCGTGCAACCTTATCAATTTCGTCAATATAAATAATTCCTTTTTCAGCTTTTTCAACATCATAATCAGCTGATTGAATAAGCTTTAAAAGTATGTTCTCAACATCTTCCCCAACGTAGCCTGCTTCCGTTAATGAAGTCGCATCCGCAATAGCAAATGGCACATTTAGAATTCTAGCTAACGTTTGAGCAAGTAATGTTTTACCACTACCGGTTGGTCCAAGCATTGCAATATTACTCTTAGACAACTCAACATCGTCATTATTTTTTGGAGAATTGATTCGCTTATAGTGGTTGTACACAGCTACAGATAAATTTTTCTTTGCCTTATCCTGACCTATTACATAATCATCCAGTATTTCGCAAATTTCTTTTGGCTTAGGTACTTCTTTAAATTCAGTTTCTTCTTCCGTACCAAGCTCCTCTTCAACGATTTCTGTACAAAGATCAATACATTCATCACATATATAAACTCCTGGACCAGCAACTAGTTTTCGAACCTGATCCTGACTCTTTCCGCAAAAAGAACATTTTAATTGACCTTTTTCTTCATTAAACTTAAACATTCCATTTCACCCCTAAAAGTTTAAATCTACTCCTAATTTGACCTACATAGGATTCAACTTTCATAGCCCATCATATCAGAACAAAGTTAGAATACAAAACAAAATACTTTACTGCATTTATTTTCTAATTATGGACAAACAAATAAAAAAGTCAAATCATAACCGTTATGTTTTTTATTTGTCTTTAAACTATTTTTATACGTTTAAGTAAAAGAAAGTACTATTAGCATATGTATAAAACTACTTGAGATTACTTTCTTTCTTAATTAATATTTGCTAAGTACAGTTTCTTACGTACGTTTTAAAAAACATTGGCTATCGCCAGAACTGATGGCGAACCCTTTATTCCTTTAAAATTTATTTTTGCTTAAGTAAGTGTAAAACAAGGCACGAAATTATCGTGCCTTGTTAGTAATTGCCTCATTTGGTTTTAAATAAACATTGATATTACTAATTATACTGTTTTACTTTCCTCAACTAAGAAATCCATCGCTCTTTTGAATTTCAAGTCTTCTTTAATTGCATCAGTATTGCCGCCAAGCATCTGTTTTAATTGATTGATGTCTGTTTGATACATGGATGCCATATTTTCAAGTTCCTTATCAACATCTTCATCAGAAACTTCCAGGTTTTCCTCATTAAAGATCGCTTCAAGCGTTAAATTTGTCTTAACGCGTTTTTCAGCATCATCTTTCATTTGTTCTTTTAATGCATTTTCATCTTGACCAGAAAATTGGAAATACATTTCCATTGTCATGCCTTGCATTTGCAGACGCTGTTCGAATTCTTTAACCATACGGTCAAGCTCAGTAGTTACCATAGCCTCTGGAACGTCAACCTCAGTATTGTCTGATGCTTTTTCAATTAGTGTTTCACGCTTTTGATTTTCAGCGTCTTGTTTCTTTTGGGCTTCCAATTCAGCTTTTTTCTTCGTTTTAAATTCATCAAGTGTCTCTACTTCTTCATCTAAGTCTTTTGCGAATTCATCATCAAGTTCTGGTAATTCTTTTGTTTTGATTTCATGAACTTTCACTTTGAATGTCGCTTTTTTACCAGCGAGATCTTCTGCATGATATTCTTCTGGGAACGTGATATCAATTTCTGATTCTTCCCCAGCTTTCTTGCCTATCAGTTGTTCTTCAAAGCCAGGAATAAACTGCCCGGATCCGATTTCAAGTGAATGATTTTCACCTTTTCCACCTTCAAATGCTTCTTCATCCATGAATCCTTCAAAATCCATCACAACTGTATCGCCATCTTCAACATTTCCTTCTTCTTTGACGATAAGCTCAGCATGATGCTCTCTTTGATGTTCCAATTCATGATCAACATCCTCATCCGTTACTTCTACAGATTGTTCTTCAACCTCTAACCCTTTATACTGTCCAAGCTTAACTTCGGGTTTTACAGTTACTTTTGCAGTAAACACAAGATCCTTACCTTGTTCAATCTCTTCAATATCTACCTCTGGTTGTTCAACAGGTTCAATTCCTGTTTCTTCAACAGCGCTTGTATACGCAGTCGGCAATACAATATCAACAGCATCCTGGTATAGTGATTCTACACCAAAGCGGTTTTCGAAAATTTTACGTGGTACTTTTCCTTTACGAAATCCAGGGATTTGTACACTCTTGACAACCTTCTTAAATGCTTGATCCAATGCCTTATCAAACTCTTCGGAACTAACTTCAATCGTTAGAACCCCTTCATTACCTTCTTGTTTTTCCCATTTTGCTGACATATAATTCCCTCCAAAATCTATTGATTCCATTCATTTTTTACAGGTCACTAGTATTTGATGTCTAAAATAGAATAATCAAATTTACAACCATATCATTATAACATAATTACTATGTCTTTCAAGCATTTGCAGCATTACCCGCGTTACTCTTCAATGATGCTCAAATATAGTGTTTCACATAATTTTATTTCATCTTGATACCGTTCCACAATGTGTCCGGGCTTAGTGTCTGACTTTGTTCTTACGCCCAAGTTGGTTTCCCCTATGACAGTGAGTGCCTTAGCTATCTTTTCCACATCATCACTTGCAGGCATAATTGGGAATCTGACATAAATATAGCGATATAATAGCACTTCCATTAATTGATATAATGTTGGATTATTCGATTCAATTTTATTGATTAGTAATAAAATTTGCTTATAGGTACCATTTGCTTGTATATCCGTAATCTGGCTGGGATTAATCTCTGCCTGCATATCCAACTTATGTATATGGACATCTTCATCACACCCACTGTCCTTGAGCCATAAAAAAATAGCAGTCTTTGTCACGGGATGAACATGGTCATTTACTAATAACTTTTCTGTTGCTAAGGAAGGTCTGGCTTGCAGTTTACGTAGACTTTCAATGGACCTCCATTGTTTTGCATGATTCTGTTCTTTTACCGCTTCCCGCAATTCACTTATGTATTCCGTATGTTTATCATCTTCAATCTCAACATTCAATTTTTGACTCATATCATATAGTTGTTGAAATTGTTCCCTCATTGGCCCGGGAAGATCAGCTGCTTCATATTCGTATTCAACTTGCTCCATCAACTTTTTATACTGATTGGTTTGAAAAAGAATAGTTAAATAAATATGTACATAATGATAGTAATTCTCATTTTTATTAGCTAACAAATGTTCATTAAGCTCCTGTGCTTCTGTGTATCGGTCTAGCTCCATCAGACAGATAAGTTTACCAATCACTATTTCGTGGTTGTTTACCTGAAAGTCAAGCAGCTGATCCAATTTATGCAGGGCTTCTTCATACCTTTTCTCCTTTAAAGCAAGTAAACTATCTTCTTCTAATGTCTGTTTCCACTTAGGAAATAATATGACCTTTTCATTATTCACTAATTACTCACCCCCTCCCCTTATTCTAATACAAAACATATTTAAAATATACATTCCCCAAAATCCAAAAACTAAACAAATGTATATAAATAAGAAAGAGAACCTATATAAAAATAGATTCTCTCTCTTGTGATGTCCCAGGCAGGATTCGAACCTGCGACCCACAGCTTAGAAGGCTGTTGCTCTATCCTGCTGAGCTACTGGGACAAAATGATTTATTATGTATGGAGCGGGTGAAGGGAATCGAACCCTCATCATCAGCTTGGAAGGCTGAGGTTTTACCACTAAACTACACCCGCACAATCAAGATTTCCATTTAACGGACAAGATTCATTATATGCACTAGGCCAATATTTGTCAATAGATATCCAAAAAAATTATCTGTTAGAGGCTTATTAATCATTGATTAATAAGCCTCTAACAGTGAAGTATGGCAGGTCAATTCATCCACAATGTCACCGTCTAATGTATAAAAAGAGACACATATATCATCAAGCTTATCCCATTCCATTATGGCATACGTCTTTTCCTTGATCCTTCTTGGCAGTCGAATGCTTCCCGGATTTATAAACAATTGATTTCCCACTTTTTCAGCACCAGCAACATGTGTGTGCCCAAATCCTATCACCTGTGCTCCGAGTTCCTCAGCACGGTAGGATAATGTTGTGAGCCCGCTTTTCACCTGATGTAAGTGTCCATGTGTTACCAAAACCTGCAAACTATCAATTTCTACAGTCTGTTCATCAGGCAAGCGGTTGTCATAATCGCAATTGCCCCTGACTTTTACAAATCCGTCGAGCTGCTCTGCATCTAATTCCAATTCTGAATCACCACAATGAACAAGAAGATCAGCATCTACTTGATTTTTTATGTTGGATAATTCGCTAGTCAGTCCATGACTATCACTCACGAATAAAAGTTTTGCCACTTGCTCTCACTCCCTGATTTACAAGGTCTTTATCCATTCGTCCAACTGCATAATTGCATTCGCGCGATGGCTGATATCACTTTTTTCTTGAGGCAGTAACTCTGCCATCGTTTTAGTGGATTGTTGTGGGATAAAAATAGGATCATATCCAAATCCATTATTACCTCTCGGCTTTGTTGCTATTGTTCCCTCACATGTACCTCTGTGGAGGGTAGTCTTTTCGCCTGGAGCGGCGACCGCTAAAACGCAAACAAAGCGTGCGGTGCGCTTTTCCATAGGCACATCTTCAAGGTTATTCAATGCCTTTGCAACGTTTGCCTGATCATTTTTTTCCTCACCAGCATATCTTGCTGAATAGACTCCTGGCTCTCCGTTTAAAGCATCGATTTCTAACCCCGAGTCATCAGAAAGGACAGGAACTTGCAATAACTCTGAAATTTGTTCTGCCTTTAGCGTTGCGTTTTCCTCAAACGTTGTTCCCGTTTCCTCTACATCAGGAATATTTCCAGGTAAATCCAATAACGATAACGCCTTTATATCGTATTCTAGAAAGAAGTCGATAAATTCTTTAGCCTTTCCTTTATTTTTAGTAGCAATTATGATTTCCTTCATTGTTTCTCACCTGCTGCATGTCCACTCTTTGTTTCGCCAACTTTACTTGCAAGTTCACCAAGGACTTCTTTCTGTTTTTCAATTATCTCCTGCAGACCTTTCGTAGCAAGTTCCAACAGGTTTTGTAATTGCTGGTAAGAAAAGGTTGCTTCTTCTCCAGTCCCCTGAATTTCAACAAATTCCATTGCCCCTGTCATCACTATGTTCATGTCTACCTGCGCAGTAGAATCCTCTTCATAGTTTAAATCCAGGATTTCTTTTCCATCTTCCAAAATACCCACGGATGTAGCTGCAAGAAAATTTGTAACAGGCATTTTATCAATAGTTTTTGCATCCAGCAATTTTCCAAATGCAAGCACCACTGCAACAAAAGCACCTGTTATTGATGCTGTCCGCGTACCACCATCAGCTTGAATCACATCACAATCAACCCAAACCGTACGCTCGCCAATTTTATTTAAATCCACAACGGATCGCAGGGCTCTTCCAATTAACCGTTGAATTTCCATTGTGCGCCCGCTTACTTTTCCTTTTGATGATTCGCGAATATTCCGCTTATCCGTAGCCCTGGGAAGCATTGCATATTCTGCAGTGATCCATCCTTTCCCTTGACCGCGTAAAAATGGAGGCACTCTATCCTCTATGCTGGCGTTACAAATAACCTTCGTATCACCGACATGAATTAAAACCGATCCTTCCGGGTGTTTGATAAAATCCACTGTCATATTTATGTCCCGTAATGTATCCAAATCCCTATTATCATTTCTCAAGCTAAAAACGCCTCCTTAATTCCAAAACTAATGGTAACATATTTTTACAAAATCAAAAACTTTATACCCCGCAACATCAGAAAATCATGGCTTGTCGTTAAATCTATGGAGAAAGCCAAAGATATTCTTATATTTTATCCATATAAGTTACTTCACAGATTATAAATTTTGTCTCAAAAAAATCTATTGGAAAACAGGCTCTTCCTAAAAAGTAAAAAAAGGCTGCTAAACAGCCTTTTAAAGTTATAATTTACCAGTTGGCATTACCATTTTCTTGGTAACCGGCTCTGTATATGCTTTTCCGCTTTCATTGAACACCTGTTTGACTTTGTTCACTTTTACATCAACCGCTTCCACTTCTTTATCCTCGGTAAGTGTTCTTACCAATGTCTCCATCACCTGATCGGAAATTGTTGCCTGATCCTTATCCATTAAGATATCATCACTAAATACTAACTTAAGCACACCGTCATTTAATTGTGGCTCTTCTGTTAATGATACGGATGAATTAAATACTTGCACTACATTGTTATTATATTTTGACCCGTCAATCAATGCACTTACAATTGATTCATATTCGTTTTTATCATCCATCTTTATATGCTGTGTAACCGGAACAAAGTAATTTAAATCGTCTTGAGCTGCTGGATAATAAAGGGTAACTGGCGTGCTACCAAGATAGTCAATTGTATCTGTTTGAATCATATTAATACCATTTGCCCTTGAATAGCCATCTGATACCGGTGTACCGTTAACAGGCATAGAATCTACAGGATAACCATTGATCCAAAGTTTAACTTTATCTACGCTGTCAAACTGGGTCAATGTATATGTCATTGCTTGTAATATTTCCAGTTCTTGTTCTGCCTTATAATCTTTGAAATTATTGGATACATCCACAATCATGGTTCCATCTTCCTGTAAATCTAGACCGAGAACTTCGGTGCCTGCCGGAAGTACTGCCTGAAAACCGTTTGGCAATAGCTGTGTAACTGGCCCATCTTTTACTAGATATTCCAAAGCCTGTGTGGCAACTTCTTTTGTAGCCGGAAGCTCCAGTGTTTGCGGCACAACCATTCCGTTAGAATCAAGCAAATATAACTGTGTCTCCTGTGTCTCAGTTGTTTTTTCAGCTTTTTCTTTGGAACTCTTTTCCGTTGCATTTTCCTTTGTTGCCTTCGCATCCTTACCTTGTGTGTTGCTTACTTCTGTTGCGTCCTGTGGTGGATCAACCTTCTCCAGTGATTGCTCCCCCTGAAAACAACCAGTTAATATCACAGAAATACTAATTATACCTGTCACTATAAACATACCGCGCATTCGCATGTTATTCCCTCCTACGATGGTTTGTACTACTATATATACGAGCCCATCGTAAAATTAGACCAACCTATAATGAAAAAATTTTTAGGGTTATAGAAAAAAAGACCCTTTTCAGGATCTTTTTAACTAATTACGGTGTGTTCAATGGCTACTGATTGGGCATTGCTTTCCGAACTATTAAAAATACGCTTCGCAATTTTTTCAAAGATCTCCAGTTCCCCTGTCGTAAAGAATTGGTGATTAGGAATCCGCTCTCCTTTATAAAGCAATTCATGGTATTCCAGTATGGTACTTGTTTCGCGGGCAGTTTCTTCGCTGGATGAGATAATCGATACATGATTACCCATAAATTGCTGTATGGTATCCTTAATTAATGGGTAGTGTGTACAACCTAGGATCAATGTATCAATATGGTTATTCTGCCTTATCGGCTCCAGGGACTCAGAAACGATTTGAAAGGTGGTATACCCATGTAACATTCCTTTTTCCACCAATGGTACAAACAAAGGACAGGCAAGGGCATCTATATGAATCTTTGAATTAATGTTTAATAGCGCTTGTGGGTATGCATTACTGCGTATTGTCCCATCTGTTCCGATAACACCTATGTGCATATTCTTTGTGGCATTAATAGCAGCACGTGCCCCAGGATTAATAACACCTAAAACGGGGATATCCAAATGATTCTGTAATTCGGTTAGTGTAAAGGCAGTAGCTGTATTGCAAGCGACAACAAGCATTTTTATTTTTTTTTCTAACAGGAAATTCACCATTTCCCATGTGAATTTTTTTACTTCTTCCTCAGATCTTGGGCCATAGGGACACCTCAATGTATCCCCGACATATAATAGTTTTTCCTTAGGTAACTGACGCATTAATTCATGTGCAACGGTTAGACCCCCCACACCTGAATCAATAACTCCGATTGCTTGATCCAATGATTATCGCCTCTTCTATGCTGTTATTTTTCATTTACTAGTTTCATCTCTTTATACAAAAATGTCAAAAGTTTGTTTAACATTTCAGTTTCCTCTAAAGAGAAATTCGTCAGCACTTTTCCTAAATAATCCTGACGTTTCCTGATTACCTCATGGATAATTCTATTGCCTCTTTCTAAAACATGAATGCGTACAACGCGACGATCATTTAAATCGCGTACACGTTCAACCAATTCATTTCTTTCCATTCGGTCAACCAAATCAGTCGTAGTACTGAATGCCAAACTAATTTTATTTGATAACTCACCAATCGTTAAATCGCCCTCTTCCATCAACCATTGCAGAGCGACAAACTGTGGTGATGTAATTGGATAGTTATTTAATATTTTACGTCCATTCTGTTTGATAACCCCAGCTATGTATCGAAGCCTTTTTTCAGTGTCGGCTATAGCTGCAGCGGATACGTCATTTTCCAAGCGGTTTACCTCCCATATACTAGTTCCTCAATGGTTTTATTTTAACACAACATGAATACTTATACTTATAATATAGTGTCCATGCGTATATTTGGTACATTGTTTACATTCACTATTAAGAAAAGCACAATCTTCCGTTATAAGGCAAAGTGGTGAAGTTGACTGAAGACCAGGCTACTCATAACAATCCGGATGGGAATCAAAAATGTGTGCACTGATTATAACGGGATTCATAAGCTATAATGACTAAATAATTTCCCTTCATTTATCAGCTTTATGTCAGCAAGGAGGGGTTAACATTTGAAGGACAACGAATATAAACCAAAGCAATTATTAACGAAACGGGAAAAAGAAGTATTCGAATTACTCGTACAAGATAAAACCACAAAAGAAATTGCCCAGGAACTATTTATTTCTGAAAAAACTGTCCGAAATCACATTTCAAATGCTATGCAAAAATTAGGAGTCAAAGGGCGATCGCAAGCTGTGCTTGAGCTTATTCGTATGGGAGAATTAAAGCTCTAAAACAAACCGACTATCACTTAATGATAGTCGGTTTATTATTAGTTAGCCATTAAATTATTTTTCATTTCCTCGCTTATCCTAATAGGTTTTCCAGTACTTGGGTTTACATATACTAACCTTCCCCTGCCTGTTAAACAAAGCAGGTTATCCTGATTAATGCCCATATAGTGAACATCAATGGATGTGGTACCTATATAATTTACTTTAACATGAAGCTCGAGCTTATCATTAAAATACATTTGATGGTGGTAATCACACTGCATATCAGCTGCAACTGGAATTCCGTCTCCACTGGATGAATCACCAAATAACCCAGCAGATTTAAGAAATTCAATTCGTGCTTCTTCAAAATAAATAAATGGAGAAACGTTATTCACATGACCAAACATATCCGTTTCGGAAAATCGAATGTTAATTGGTACGGAAAAGGAAAATGATTCTCTCCAGATATCCATATCTTCAATATATGAAATTGATTTCAATTTGGACAACTCCTCTAGTAATGAAAAAACCCTACCGCAACATTAGGGTAGGGTTAGCATCCTTTTTTCAATGACGGGATCAGGATGCGTGGTCACTGCCAAAGAAATTTTTAAATGCTTGAATATTTGTTGCTCTATTCATAGCAGCGATTGATGTTGTTAGTGGTATTCCTTTCGGACATACTTCCACACAGTTTTGTGCGTTTCCACATCCAGTAACTCCGCCATCCTGCATAAGTCCTTCCAAACGATCACTGGCATTCATACCACCAGTTGGATGTGCATTAAACAGACGGGCTTGAGAGAGCGCTGCCGGGCCAATGAAGTCTGATTTATCATTAACATTCGGACATGCTTCCAAGCATACTCCGCAAGTCATACATTTAGATAGTTCATACGCCCACTGCCGTTTTTTCTCTGGCATACGAGGACCAGGACCTAAATCATATGTACCATCAATAGGTATCCAGCCCTTAATTTGTTTTAGTGCGTCAAACATTTGTTCACGGTCTATGATTAAATCGCGTACTACTGGAAATGTGCTCATTGGTTGAAGACGAATTGGTTGTTCCAATTTATCAACAAGTGCTGCACAAGATTGACGTGCTGTTCCATTAATAACCATGGAGCATGCACCGCAAACTTCTTCAAGACAGTTCATATCCCAATAAACTGGTGTTGTTTTTTCCCCTTTTGCATTTACGGGATTTTGTCTTATTTCCATTAACCCAGAAATAACATTCATATTAGTTTTATAAGGAACATCAAATGTTTCCTCATAAGGAGCAGAATCTGGGCTGTCTTGTCGAGTTATAATAAATGTAACAGTTTTTTGTTCAGCCATTTTTATCTTTCTCCCCTCAATGTTTTTTCGAATAGTCTCGTAATCTTGGTTCAATTAAAGAAGTGTCTACATCCTCGTAAGTAATAACTGGTCCATTGCTTTCTTTATCAAATGTTGCAATTGTAGTTTTTAACCACTCATCGTCAAGACGATCCGGGAATTCAGGTTTGTAGTGCGCACCACGACTCTCATTCCGGTTATATGCACCCCTAGTAATAACACGGGCCAAATGCAGCATATTTTTTAATTGACGGGTAAACATAACACCTTGATTGCTCCAGCGTGAAGTATCATTAATGTTAATATTATTCCATCGTTCCTGAAGTTCTTTCAGTTTCTCATCTGTTTTTAGTAATTTATCATTATGACGAACTACTGTAACATTATCTGTCATCCATTCTCCAAGCTCTTTATGAATTTGGTAAGCATTTTCTTCACCAGTCATTTTCATGAGCTCTTCAAATTTTTCCTCTTCTTCTTTTTGCCTGTTTTCAAATAGTTCTTGTGACATATCCTCAACATGCGTTTCAAGTTCATCAATATAATTGATAGCATTAGGCCCAGCAACAGAACCACCATATATAGCTGATAGTAATGAGTTAGCACCTAAACGGTTTCCACCATGTTGAGAGTAATCACATTCACCACAAGCGAAAATCCCCGGAATACTTGTCATCTGATCAAAGTCAACCCAAAGTCCGCCCATTGAATAGTGAACAGCTGGGAAAATTTTCATCGGAACTTTACGGGGATCCTCACCGACAAATTTCTCATAAATTTCAATGATTCCACCAAGTTTAACATCCAATTCTTTCGGATCTTTATGTGATAAATCAAGATATACCATGTTTTCCCCGTTAATTCCAAGTTTCTGGTTGACACACACATCAAATATTTCGCGTGTTGCAATATCGCGGGTAACAAGGTTACCATAGGCAGGATATTTTTCTTCAAGGAAATACCATGGTTCTCCATCTTTATACGTCCAGACACGTCCACCTTCACCACGTGCTGATTCACTCATTAATCGTAGTTTATCGTCACCAGGAATTGCAGTTGGATGAATTTGGATGAATTCACCATTAGCGTATTTTGCTCCTTGCTGGTATAAAATACTTGCCGCAGATCCAGTATTAATCATAGAATTTGTTGATTTACCAAAAATAATTCCCGGTCCGCCAGTTGACATAATTGTTGCATCAGACGGGAAGGATTTAATTTCATGTGATTTAATATTTTGAGCTACAATCCCTTTTCCTACTCCATCATCATCAATAACAGCTCCAAGGAACTCCCAACCTTCATACTTTGTAACCAATCCTTCTACTTCGTAACGACGAACTTGTTCGTCAAGCGCATATAATAATTGCTGACCAGTAGTCGCTCCTGCATAGGCGGTACGATGTACAGAAGTTCCGCCAAACCGTCTGAAATCAAGCAGACCTTCAGGTGTCCGGTTAAACATAACTCCCATACGATCAAGCAAGTTGATAATTCCCGGCGCTGCTTCACACATCGCTTTTACAGGTGGCTGGTTTGCAAGAAAGTCGCCACCATATACTGTGTCATCAAAGTGCTTCCAAGGCGAATCTCCTTCACCTTTTGTATTTACTGCACCGTTTATACCACCCTGGGCACATACAGAGTGAGAACGTTTTACAGGTACGATTGAAAACAGGTCCACATTCACACCCGTCTCAGCTGCTTTAATTGTTGCCATAAGACCGGCCAATCCACCGCCTACAACAACAACTTTTTTGTTACTCATTATATATACTCACTCCCTTATTTGCTGAATTATTAAGCTCCGTAAGCAAATGCAATCAATGCACTTACGCCTGCATAGCTTAGTGCTAAAAAGACAATTAGTGTTACATATGTAGCAATCTTTTGAGATTTCGGTGACTGGGTAATACCCCATGATACCAAGAAACTCCAAAGCCCGTTAGCAAAATGGAATGTAGTTGAAATTAGTCCAATAATATAGAACCAGAACATTGCTGGGTTTGAAACAATGCCCTCCATTAAACTAAAGTTTGCTTCTGCATTTCCCATTCCAATTTGAATGCGTGTTTCCCATACGTGCCATGCAAGGAAGATTAGAGTAATAACTCCGGTTATACGTTGTACGTAAAACATCCAGTTACGGAAAAAGCCATATTTTTTTACGTTATTTTTTGCAACGAAAACAATGTAAACTCCTAAAATTGCATGAAACAAAATTGGCAAATAAATAATGATTGTTTCAAGTACCAATTTAAATGGCAAATTTTCTAAAACCTGTGCTGCTTCATTGAATCTTTCTTCTCCGTACACAGCATAATGGTTCACAACTAAATGTAAAATTAGAAAAATCCCAACTGGTATAACACCCAATAATGAATGTAATCTGCGATATTTAAATTCGCTTCGTCCCGCCATGTGTTGCCCCCCTTAATAATAAAATTATGCTAATTTGATGCACAAATTTTAAAACATTTAATTCAGCATTAGTTATTCCCCATAATTGCCCGTTAATGTACAATTTGTGACATATTTATTGTACTTCTATCTCCTAAAAGCGTCAAGAAAACAAGCCATTAATTTTAAAGACACTTCTTTTTACTTATTTTAGAAAATGTTTGATGATGACTTGCACATCCGACTAATTATATAGATAATAATACTAGCAAACTTTAATTCTTACAATTTGGTTTTTGCACATAGAAAGGATGACATCCATGTCAAAAGATCAACAGGTATATCCTGCCACATTGCTTGAAGACCTACATACATCTGGAGCTGGGTATGATGTATTACGGTATATAAGTTTACCAGAACTCTTAGGAAGAGAATCTGATACACTATTATATTTCATGGGAAGAAACTTAGCGAGAAAATTAACCTTTGATACGCTTGAAGACATTTATAATATATTTGAAAAACTTGGCTGGGGAAAACTTGAGCTTATTAAAAGTAAACGGAAAGAGCTAATATTCAGCTTAATGTCAGATTCAGTAGTCAATCGTCTGAAAGCATCATTTGAGACTGATTTCCGTTTAGAGGCAGGTTTCCTGGCGGAGGCCATTCAACAACTAAAAGAAACAGAAGCAGAATGTACAGAAGAAATAAATAAAAAAATTATGCAGGTTGAATTTTCCGTACTTGTGACCGCTTATTAGAAAATCTTGGCTTGCCGCCAAGAACAATTGGCGACAAGCCAAGATTTTTTTGTGATTTATACCGAGAAAAACCTTTTACCTTCATAAAATAAGCGAGGCTGGAGTATCGAAAAAGTGTAACTCAAAATATGAACAATGCTGTTAATTAGCGAAGGATATTTTAAGGAGCAGTTATATGCACTTTTTCCGGTTAGAACCTTACGTCCCAGCCTCTTCGCTTATTCATTTAAATAATTTACAATTGTTTCTGCCGTATTTTTTGGAATTCCAAGCTTTGTAATCTCATCAACCGACTTACTTTTTATTTCATCGATCGACTTAAATTGTTTCAAAAGTAATCGACGTCTCTTTTCTCCAACACCCGGAATTTTATCCAATTCTGATTGAAAAAGACTTTTACCCCGTAATTGACGATGAAAGGTGATTGCAAACCGGTGAACTTCGTCTTGTATTCGCTGTACCAGATAAAATTCCTGTGACTTTCTGGATAGATCTATGATTGCAGGTGGATTCCCATAAAGTAATTCGCTTGTTTTGTGTTTGTCATCCTTTGCCAGACCGCATAACGGAATATCCAGTCCCAATTCATTTTCCAGAACATCTAAAGCGGCACTCATTTGCCCCTTCGATCCATCAACCATAATCAAATCCGGAATTGGCAAATCCTCTTTTAATACTCGTGAATACCGTCGTCTGATTACTTCGCGCATCGTTTCATAATCATCTGGTCCCTTGACGTCTTTAATTTTATATTTGCGGTATTCTTTTTTATTGGGACGGCCATCTATAAACACGACCATTGCCGATACTGGATCCGTTCCCTGGATGTTCGAATTGTCAAATGCTTCAATACGGTGTGGAGTTTCAACATGCAGTTTTTCTCCCAGATTCTCGACCGCTTTTATCGTTCTTTCCTCATCCATTTCAATAATAGAAAACTTTTCTTTCAGGGCTATCTTTGCATTTTTCATAGCCAATTTTACAAGTTCTTTTTTTCTGCCCCTATATGGGATAGTCACATCGATTTCAAGTAGTTCCTTTAATAAATCAGCATCTGCTTCTAGTGGTAACAAGACTTGTTTTGGTTTTGGATGGTGCTGATGCAAATAAAATCGGCCAATGTAGCTGATAAAGGTTTCTTTTGGATCATCAAAGAATGGGAAAATGGCTACATCGCGTTCAATTAACTTCCCCTGTCTAACGAAAAATACTTGGATGCACATCCAGCCTTTGTCATAACTATATCCAAAGATATCCCGATTCACCTGATCCTTTAATGTCATTTTCTGCTGTTCCATAACAGCTTCAATATGCTGGATTTGGTCCCGTAATTCCTTCGCGCGTTCAAAATCTAAATCCTCACTGGCCTGATACATTTTCTCTTTAATATCCTGCTTGATTTCCTTATGGCCACCATTAAGGAAGGACGAAATACTTTGCACAATGGACCGGTTTGTTTCCTCTGAAACTGGATATACACACGGTGCCAAACATTGTTTCATATGATAATACAAACATACCCGATCAGGCATTTTATTGCATTTCCGTAGTGGGTATAAACGATCCAATAATTTTTTTGTTTCTCGTGCTGCTATGACATTTGGATAGGGTCCAAAATATTTTCCTTTATCTTTTTTCACCTTACGTACAACCAATAGTCTAGGATGGCGTTCTGCGGTTATTTTCAAATATGGATATGTCTTATCGTCCTTCAGGAGCACATTGTATTTAGGGTCATACTTTTTTATTAAATTCATTTCTAATATAAGTGCTTCAATTTCTGATGTTGTAACAATATACTCGAAGTCCTGAATTTCAGATACTAATCGTTGTGTTTTTTGATCATTTGCACCAGCAAAATAAGACTTCACTCTATTCTTAAGTGCCTTGGACTTACCAACATAAATAATCGTATTATGCTTGTCTTTCATAAGATAGCATCCAGGCTGTACGGGAAGAACAGCTAATTTTTCTTTAATTGTTTGATTCATTATACTTTCATCCCTTATTTATTATCTCTTTATAAATAATCCCTTGTTACAAATCGCAACAAGGGATTATTTTTACATATAACAATGCGTGTTGTCGCTATAAACTAGCTACTACTTATGCATGTTTATCGATTAATTCTACTAAAGCTTCCTTCGGTTGAAAACCTATTACCTGGTCAACGACCTCGCCATCTTTGAACAATAATAATGTTGGAATGCTCATTACACCAAATTTCCCAGCAGTTTCCTGGTTTTCATCAACGTCCAATTTAACGATTTGAACCTTTTCTTCCATTTCTCCATCTATTTCCTCTAATACAGGTGCAATCATTTTACAAGGGCCACACCAAGGTGCCCAGAAGTCAGCTAATACTAAACCTTCTGCGGTTTCTTTTGCAAAGTTTTGATCTGAAACATGTACAATTGCCATTTTTATTCCTCCTCTATCTAACATAAAATCTAAAATGAGTATATCATCGTTAGTATTACCATGCTAATATCTTGCTTATACTAATTCCGCTTTAACTGGAACTATTGGTAATTAGAAAAAGAACTTGATCAACCAAGTCTGATCAAGTTCTTATCAGCTATTATTTCATATTTTTAATTTCTTCTGTGAGCATTGGAACGACATCAAATAAATCGCCAACAATTCCATAATCAGCCACATTAAAAATGTTGGCTTCTGGATCTTTATTAATTGCAACTATAACTTTGGAGTTAGACATACCTGCCAAATGTTGAATTGCCCCAGATATACCTACTGCGATGTATAGGTCTGGTGTAACAACCTTACCTGTTTGGCCGATCTGCAGCGAGTAATCACAATAATCAGCGTCACATGCGCCACGAGATGCGCCAACTGCTCCGCCTAGCACATCCGCAAGTTCTTCTAATGGTTTGAAACCATCGGCACTTTTGACACCACGTCCGCCAGCAATAATTACTTTTGCCTCTGACAAATCTACCCCTTCAGACGCTTTGCGGATTACTTCTTTAATAACCATACGAATATCTGAAATATCAATGTCTTTTGTTGAGATATCGCCTGAACGAGTTTCGTCGCGCTCAAGTGCTGGAATATTATTTGGACGTATCGTTGCAAATGTAATTCCACTGGTTATTATTTTTTTCTCAAATGCTTTACCAGAATAAATCGGTCGTGTAAATACCGCTTTCCCATCTTCCATATCAATATCAGTGGCATCCGAGATTAAGCCAGCTTCCAGCTTACTTGCGATTTTAGGAGTCAAATCTTTCCCAATTGAGGTATGCCCCATTACAATACCTGTTGGAGATTCATCCGATATAACTGCCATAACCGCTTGGCCATACCCTTCTGGTGTATACGTTTTCAAATTATCGTGTTTTACAGTTATTACACGGTCAGCTCCATAATAAATCATTTCCTGTGCTTGATTTTCTAAATCGCTATCCCCACATACTATACCAAGAACTTCTCCATCAGCACTTATCTTTTTTGCGGCTGCAATAGCTTCAAAAGTTACATTACGTAAAGAACCATCTCTTGATTCACCAATTACTAGTAATTTTTCACTCACGGTCGTTTCTCCTTCCTGTCTGTAAAGTTTATATTACTTTCGAATCTGTTTTTAATAATGAAACCAATTCTTTTACTTGGTCTTCAATCTCACCTTCTAGAACTTTTCCAGCTTCTTTTTCCGGCGGCAAATAGATATCAGTAGTTTTTGTTTTCGGTTCTAATTCATCTTCATCCACGTCAAGATCATCTATTTCCAATTCTTCAAGCGGTTTTTTCTTTGCTTTCATGATTCCCGGAAGTGAAGGATATCTAGGATCATTTAGTCCCTGTTGACAAGTTACAAGTAATGGCAGGCTTGTTTCTACTTTTTCTATATCACCTTCCACATCCTTATCAATGTTAACAGTATCCCCATCAATTTCCAGGCTTGTAATCGTTGTTACAAAAGGAATTCCCAATCGTTCGGCAACTCTTGGTCCTACCTGACCGCTAGCTTCATCAATCGCAACGTTACCAGCCAAAATTAAATCTACATCCTTCTCATCAAGATATGCCTCTAATATTTTAGAAGTTGAGAACTGATCGCCATCTTCAAGGTCATCTTCTGTATTAATTAAAACTGCCTTATCGGCCCCCATTGCTAGGGCAGTACGCAGCTGCTTCTCAGAATCTTCGTCCCCGACAGTGACTACAGTAACCTCTCCCCCATGCTCATCTCGCTGTTTAATTGCTTCTTCCACTGCGTATTCATCATAGGGATTAATGATAAATTCGGCTCCATCATCCTCAATCCGGCCATTCGTAACAGCAATTTTTTCTTCTGTGTCAAATGTCTTTTTTAATAAAACATAAATGTTCAATGTGATTTCCTCCTTTAATCTTTTATTCTCTCCCTGAGAACTAGCGTTCAAGCCCACTTCGCTTTTCTATTTATCTTGGAAACTGGGTTTTCTTTTTTCAAGAAAAGCCTGAACGCCCTCTTTAGCATCATCAGATCCAAAAACTTTTCCAAACGCTTTGGCTTCCTCTGCGGCCCCATCATTAAATTTATCTGATTTTGTGTAAGTAATCAAGCGCATAATGTGATTAATTGTCGGTTTACTTTTGGAAGCAATATTCTCTGCTAGTTTAATAGCTTCATCGAAAATCTTTTCCCCAGAAACAACATGGTTAGCCAAACCGTAATGATGGGCCTCACTACCCGAAATTGGTATACCACTAAGTACCATTTCATACGCTTTCGCTGCGCCAACATAGTTTGGCAGGCGCTGTGTCCCTGCAAATCCTGGTATGATGCCAAGTGTTAACTCTGGCAAACCAAGCTTAGCACTTTCAGTTACAAATCGGATATGGCATGACATTGCAAGTTCCAGTCCTCCCCCTAATGCTGCACCATGAATGGCTGCGATTACAGGAATGGAGAATTGCTCAATTCGGTTAAATACCTTCTGGCCGTTTTCTGACAATGATTGATAATCAGCTCTGCCTTGGAGCGCTGTAAATTCTTTTATATCAGCACCCGCAGAGAAAAATTTGCCTTCACCTTTCAATACAATTGCTTTGATATCAGCATCATTTTCAATTTCATCTAATTGTTTATCGATATCTTTAATTAATGTGCTCGATAATGCATTTGCCGGTGGCTTTTGAATTGTTAATATCGCAACATGATTATTTTTTTCCAATGCTAAGGTCCCCAAGCTAATCCTCCTCTATTATTCTTTAACGGAAAGTCCGTTTATAATTAATGCATGCACAGCACTTGCCTGCGCAAGCAAATTATACCTTTGTTCATTCATCACCCAGTTTGTTACTACTTCATCCAGGGTTCCGAATATCATTTGTCTGACTAGGGGCAAATTTAAGTCGCCTCGAAAACTTCCGTCGTCTATGCCTTCTTTAATTACCAGGTCAATTTCGGATAAGTAAGGCTTTAGCACTTCATTTATTTTCCAACGCAATTCCGAATTTGATTGTCGAAGCTCAAGCTGGGTCACAACTGCTAAGTGGTGATCCTTGGCAAACTGACGAAAGTGCATTTCAATTAAGGCATATAATTTATCAGAAACATGCTGTTTTTCATTAATGCTTTGAGCAATTTGTTCGATAAACTGTCCCATTTTAACTTCAAATAATGAAACTAGTATATCTTCCTTATTTTTAAAATAAAGGTAAATAGTTCCATCAGCTACACCAGCTTTTTTGGCTATCTTGGAAACTTGTGAGGCATGATAACCGTTTTCCGCAATAACTTCAACTGCAGCCTCGATGATCTGATTGTATTTTGGTTTATTCTTCTTCATTTTCGTCATCATTCCCCTTAGCATGCACCGTAAGCCCAAACTGAATGAATCATCATTCATATTTTAATTGTATCGAGATACTTAATATCTGTCAATCACTTGGATAGCTTGTACATTCATTGTATTCGAAAAACTCAGCATTCGCAAACACTAATAACGAATGATAAAGTTTTTCTTTCAGCAAGGCGTTATATGGTCTTTCCTGTTTGCTGCAATTTTTCTTTTTCTTCATCCACTAAGGAACGTCGCAAAATTTTACCTATAGCCGTTTTTGGCAATTCATCACGGAACTCGTAAATTTTCGGAACCTTATACGCGGCCAGATTCTCCCGACAGTAACTGTTTAGTTCGGCCTCACTCAAATTAATCCCGGGTTTCTTTACGATATAGGCCTTTACCGTTTCTCCGCGGTATGGGTCCGGTATTCCCGCCACTACAGCTTCCTGGATCCCTTCATGTTCATACAGGACTTCCTCTATTTCTCGCGGATAGATATTATAACCACCGGCAATAATCATATCCTTCTTGCGGTCGACAATATAGAAATAACCATCTTCGTCCATGTACCCTAAATCCCCAGTAAATAACCAGTCATCCTTCAGGACATTGTCTGTTTCCTCCTGATTATTCCAATAGCCTTTCATGACCTGTGGACCCTTTACCGCTATTTCGCCAACCTCGCCAATAGGCGCCTCTTCCATAGTACCTTCACGAAAAATTTTAGAATCTGTATCTGGCCACGGTACACCAATGCTGCCATTTACACGTTTCGTCCATACAAAGTTGGAGTGTGTGACGGGCGAAGACTCAGTTAAACCATAACCTTCTACCAGCCTGCCGCCGGTAACATGTTCAAATTGCTGCTGAACCTCAATAGGTAATGGTGCTGATCCGCTGATACACGCTTCAATTGACGATAGATCGTATTTTTTAAGATCAGGATGATTCAATATACCAATATAAATAGTTGGCGCCCCAGGGAACAGAGTAGGTCTTTGTTTCTGAATGGTTTTTAGAACGTCCTCCACATCAAACTTCGGAAGCAATACCATCGTAGATCCAAACATTATCGACATATTCATTACGGTTGTCATTCCGTATACATGAAAGAATGGCAGAACACCTAGAACGGTTTCTTTACCTTCTCTAGTTTTATATAACCACGCCTTACTCATTTGGACATTTGCAACAAGGTTATGATGTGTAAGCATAACTCCTTTGGGATTCCCTGTTGTTCCACCGGTATATTGAAGAAGGGCCAAATCTTCTTTCACATCGACTTCAACAGGATGGTAGTTCGTTGTAGAATGCTCCATAATTGCACCCCACACATGTGTATCTTCGGATTGTTCAACCTTTACGAGCATATGGTATTGCTTTTTTTGTATATACGGATAAATAAGGTTTTTTGGAAACGGGAGATAATCTTTGATACCGGTTACGATTGTATGTTTGAGGGATGTGTTTCCTTTAATATTGGATACTCTTGGTAGTAAAATGTCTAAACATACAATAAAGGTGGCCCCGGAGTCATTCAGCTGAAACTCAAGCTCCCTTTCCATATACAACGGGTTTGTTTGAACAACAGTTCCGCCAGCCATTAATGCAGCATAATAACCAATTACTGCTTGTGGGCAGTTTGGCAGCATTATGGCAACACGATCACCCTTTTCAAGTCCCAACGATTGAAAGTAGCAAGCCAATTTTTTTGCCTGTGTATATAACTCAACAAACGATAGTTCCTTACCCATAAAATGAAGCGCTTTCTTACCTTTGTATCGTTCTGCATTTTTAATTAGAAAATGATGCAGCGGCTTCGTATCGTACTCAATACTTGTTGGAATTTCTTTAGGATAATGAGCATGCCAAATTCGTTCTTCCATTTTCTCTCCTCCTTTTTTATCTATGTATATTCATTATACCGATTAATTTGTATTTTTTGAAATTTTATTTATCAACTATTAGAAAATCTTGGCTTGTCGCCAAAAACTAATGGCGAAAGCGCTAGATTTTTTATACGATACCGATAAAGATTTATGCTCTTTTAAAGTATTAAAAAACTTTCACCCTGGAATAAAGGTGAAAGTTATGAATTAATGATTAAAGTAAATATACAATTCCTACAATAGCAAAAACAACCGCTACTACAATCAAATACTTAGCCAATGTTTCCATACATTTATTCGCTCCTAACCGATACTTGCCCCAATAACAAAAGCCATACCAACAGAAATTAACATAGAAATAAAGCCAACCGCCCGGTTTCCATTTCCAATTTCCTCATCAATCTTTATTTTCGGTGTTAAGAATTCAAAAATAAAATAACTTAATAAAAGCAGTATAAATCCAAAGACACCCCATCCGACACTTTGAATGATTGTATCATTGTGTTCAATGGAATACCGGAAGATAGTTGCTATTCCGAAAAGCTTACCCCCAGTAGCCATTGCTACAGCAAAATTTCCATTTTTAATTTCTTCCCAGTTTTTATAAGATGTAACTAATTCAAACACAGCAAGAAACACTACTGTACATAAAATAACAACACTATACCTTGCCGCTATTTCCACATACGTAATCTCCCAAAAGCTATCCATTTTTTAAACCATCTCCTCTTGAACTTCTCTACTTAAGTTCGATAATGGATACTCCGCTTCCACCTTCGCCACTTCCGCCAGCCCGAATACCCGAAATTCTAGGATGGCTTTTTGCTAGATCCTGAACACCTTTCCTTAGAGCACCAGTTCCTTTACCATGTATGATTGAAACTTTTTGATAGCCGGCAAGGATAACGTCATCGATATATTTTTCTAAGCGAAGAAAAGCATCTTCATAACGTTCCCCGCGTAAATCAAGTTCTGGTCGAACGTGATAGCCCGAGCCTTTAACTGTTGTTAAAGGTTTTTCCGTAAATCCCTTTTTCTCGCTGATAAACTGAAGATCTTTCCTTTTAACTTTTACCTTCATAATACCAACTTGTACTAAATATTCATTATCATTAATTTTGTCCAGCACATTTCCCTGCTGATTTATAGTTAGTAATTTAATGGTATCGCCGACTTTAAGATCTTTCACTTGTTCACTTGTAGTTTGTTTTTTCGATTCCTTCTTTTCGGACAGATTTGGTTTCGCATCTTCAAACATTTTCCTGGCTTCGATCCATTCATGTTCCTTTAAGTTCGCGTTTGTTTTCATCTTTCGTATTTCATCTATGATTAATTCTGCCTCTACTCGGGCATCTTGGATGGCTTTATTTGCCTTATCTTCAGCCTTTTTATATAAACTTTCACGTTTATCCTCGAAGTCCTTCCATTGTCTTTCAAGATCCCGCTTCAGCTTTTCTGTCTCAAGCATGGTTTGATGTGCAGCTTCAAAATCTTTTTCAGATTCGCGTTTTGACTTTTCAAGTGACGCAATCATGTTTTCAACACTAGTTGAATCAACACCGATATGACTTTTAGCAGTTTGAATGATTGATTCATGTAACCCCAGACGTTTAGAAATTTCAAAAGCGTTGCTTCGACCTGGAACACCAAGCAATAATCGGTAGGTTGGTTTTAATGACTCCACATCGAACTCTACGGATGCATTCACCACATTCTCCCGATTATATCCATACGCTTTAAGCTCAGGATAGTGTGTTGTCGCAATTACCCGTGCACCGCGGTCAATGACTTCATCAAGGATCGACATTGCTAATGCTGCACCCTCTTGGGGATCTGTACCAGCACCTAACTCATCGAATAAAACCAATGCTTTGTAATCAACGTTTTTCATGATGTCTACAATGTTTGTCATATGGGAAGAAAATGTACTGAGATTTTGTTCAATGGATTGTTCATCTCCAATGTCGGCATAGACATTTTCAAAGACTGCCATTTCACATCCATCAAGTGCAGGAACCTGTAAGCCGGATTGTGCCATTAATGTACAAAGGCCCACCATTTTTAATGTAACGGTTTTCCCCCCTGTATTAGGTCCTGTAATGACTATGGAGGTATAGTCCTCGCCAATTTCTATATCATTTGCGACAACTTCCTCAATCGGAATCAGTGGATGCCTGGCCTGCTGCAATTTAATAATCCCTTGATCATTCATTTTTGGCATGGAGGCTTTCATTGACTGTCCAAGCTTTGCTCTTGCAAACATAAAATCAATCTTGCCCAGGACTTCAACATTTTCAGTTAAACAAATTTCTTCTGATGCAATATGTTCCGTAAGTTCACGCAATATACGATCCACTTCATGTTTCTCTTTACTAAAGGATTCCTGTAATTGATTATTAAGATCAACTACTGTCTTTGGTTCCATGAACAATGTAGCTCCAGATGCGGATTGATCATGGACAATACCACCGATTGATCCGCGATATTCCTGTTTAACAGGTAATACATAGCGATCATTGCGAATCGTCACAATTGGATCTGAAAGCATTGCACTTTTTGATCTTGTATAGCCATCCAGTTTTTCTCGGACTCTGCTTTCAAAAGTTCGAATCGACGACCTGATACTTCTTAATTTAACCGAGGCACTGTCCATGACATGTCCATGATCATCAATGCTGCTTTTTATATGCTGTTCTACATCTCTCAGCGGCTCGATTCGCTCTGATAAACTTTTTAATATTGGTAAATCCTCTTCAAGTTTCAGTATAAAGTTTTTAACCTGGCGTCCACCATAAAGTGTATTGGCAATATCCAAGCACTCTTCAGTACTCAACACTCCGCCAATCACACTCCGTTTGATACTCGCGCGAATATCAAAGATACCACCCAATGGTACAGCAAGGTTTAGCCGTAAAATTTGACTGGCTTCATCGGTTTCCTCCTGCAGCTCAAGTACTTCAGTAAGATTAGTTAACGGCTTTAACTGAAGCGCCTGATTTTCACCAAGACTTGAAGCAGCCTTAGAACTAAGCTGATCAATTATTTTATTAAATTCCAATACACGCAGAATACGTTCATTCATTTTTTACTTACCCCTTTAACTGAAGGTGTTTAAAACTTATACGATAAAACTACCTTTTTTGATTCATAAATTTAATTAACTTATCTTTTGTCCATGTATTTAGCACATTATCTTTTTCAATCCAGCCTTTTCTGGCAATTCCAACACCATGTTTCATATGTTCTAGCATTTGATAACTGTGTGCATCCGTATCAATTACAATTTTAACCCCTTGTTCCTGGGCTTTCCTTGCCCATTGGGCCGATATATCAAGACGATTAGGGTTTGCATTAATTTCCAGTGCTGTATTTGTTTCTTTGGCGCGTTGAATAAGTCTTTCCATATCAACAGAATAGCCTGAACGTCTGCCAATTAATCGGCCAGTCGGATGCGCAATAAAAGTTACATAAGGATTTTCCATTGCATGTTCTAAACGCTTCATAATTTTCTCTTCTGATTGATTAAAGCTTGAATGAATCGCCCCAATTACAAAATCCATTTCCTTTAGAAAATCATTGTCAAAATCAAGACTACCATCCGGCAAAATATCCATTTCTACACCTGCGAAAACATGAATATCCCTGTATTTCTCATTCACTCGCTCAATTTCTTTCCGTTGTCTTCTGAGTTTATCTTCATTTAAGCCATTGGCAACACGCAAAAATTTGGAATGATCGGTAATTGCAAGATAATCATAACCAATTTTCCTTGCCTGATTCACCATTTCTTCAAGGGACTGTGCACCGTCGCTCCAAGTGGTGTGCATGTGGAGATCCCCCCGAATATCTGATAGTTTCAGCAATGAAATGTTATCTGTATAAGATTCGATTTCTCCTTGATTCTCCCTGATTTCAGGAGGGATATAAGGCAGTCCGAAGTGTTGGAAAAATTGTGTTTCATTTTCAAAAGTAAGGGTTTCATCGTTTTCATTTAATGTGATGCCATATTCATTAATTTTTTCATGCCGTTTTTTTGCCAGCTGACGCATCGCTACATTATGTTCCTTAGATCCGGTGAAATGATGCAAAGTAGTGGCAAATTCCTGCGGTTCAACGATTCTAAAATCAACGTTAATATCGTAAACTTCTTCCAGTGTAACGGAAACCTTCGTATCACCCTTAGCAATCACCTCTTTTATTGTTTCCAGTCCAAGCAATGCATCGCGAACTTTTGTTGGTTTATTCGTGGCAATGATAAAATCGATATCCTTTACTGTTTCACGCATCCTTCTT
Organism: Virgibacillus phasianinus; assembly: GCF_002216775.1. Lineage (GTDB taxonomy): Bacteria > Bacillota > Bacilli > Bacillales > Amphibacillaceae > Virgibacillus_F > Virgibacillus_F phasianinus. The sequence goes on along the minus strand of NZ_CP022315.1, from coordinate 2,748,566 downwards.
AAACTGCCTGCACGGGAAAATGTCTCAATTTCAGTAATTGTTGACAGGTATGCCTCAATTCGTTCCGCAACAGGCAACATCATGGCTATCGGCAATCGTTCCGGACGACTATTTGCATCCTCCAATGCCTGCAGTATCTTCTCAGCAGTTTTTTTGCCAAAACCCGCAAGCTTTTCGACCTCACCTGCCTGGCAGGCCTTTTGTAATGTAATCGCATCTGTCACACCCAGCTCCTGGTACAATTTTGCCAGTTTCTTGCCACCAAGACCAGGAAGGTTTAACAATGGAACTAAGCCTCGTGGCACTTCTCTTTCAAGTTGCGCCAACGTATCCGATTTACCATCTTCTATGTATTCAGTTATGACTGCAGCTGTTCCCTTGCCAATTCCCTTTATTTTTGTGAAATCGTCAATCTCTGATAATGATCGGTCATCTTGTTCCAGTGCCATAGCGGCTTTTCGGTAGGCCGAAACTTTAAAGGAATTTTCACCTTTAAGTTCTAAATATACGGCTACTTTTTCTAACAGCTTCAAAACATCTTTTTTGTTTATATCCATCCTTTATTATCTCCTTCTCCGCAATTTCGTTTAGAAAATCTCGGCTTGTCGCCAAGAACTGATGGCGAAAGCCTTAGATTTTTTTATACTTTATACCGAAAAAGATTTATACTTTCCTAAAGTGGTAAAAAGGCTGATTCTCCTTAAGAATCAGCCAATATTATTGATTTTCGGTTATGAGTGGAATAAACTTTCCACGTGGGTAAACCATAAATCCTTTAACTTCTCTGAAAATAATGGGGTATGTTCTACAATAAACATTGCTACCCATGAATCATTAACATATGATTGGACCGTTGACAACGGCGTAAGTGCCAGAATGTAAAGGATAATGAATAAAATTAAATAAATCTCAATAAATCCAAGGATTGCACCTAGTAATTTATTGACAGAATGCAGTACTGGTAAATCAGCAACAAAATCAAGCATGGAAGCAATGATTTGCAGTACAATTTTTACCGCAAAGAAGATAATTGCAAATGCTATAGCATTATAAAACGCAATTTCAAGCGGCATATTTTGCAAAAAGTCAGCCCATGCACTCTCATCCGGAAGTTCAGGATATGGAATCCATAGTGCCAACCGTGACGCCAACTGGTCATAATATAAAGCGGCGACGATAAACGCTGCAATAAAACCAATCAAATGAAACAACTGTAAAATAAAACCACGTTTCAATCCGACAAAAAATCCAAAAATCAGCATAATTAATAAAATAATATCAACCATAAGCCATTAATCCTCTTTCTTTTTCATTGATCCTAACAATGTTGCATAATCTTCCTTTAACTTTAAATAGTCGTTCATTGTATTTATGGCGGTTAACACCGCTAACCTGGTAGGTTCCAGTGTGTTGTTTGCTTTTTGTATTTCACTCATTTTTTGATCAACAAGGTTTGCCACCAAACGCACATGATGCGCATCCTCATATCCTACTACTGTGTAAGATTTGTTGTGAATTTCAACTGTTGTCCGTGTCTTGTTATTTTGGGTCATTTGGGTTGCCCCCTTTTAAAATAGTACACTTTATAGTAACACGAAGACTTAAATTTAGGAAGCATTCGACAATGTGCAGCTTTCTCATCTTTCCTCAATCTGCTATAGTTTGTATAAGAATTTGATTGGAGTGTTTTAATTGTCACAACAAATACATACATTTTCTAAAGAAAAAATCAACAAAATGCACGACTACTATAAAGACTCTATTGTTGATGTTCCACAAGGGGCTGTTTTTCGCGCCAAAACATCCAATGGGGTGATAACAGCCTACCGCTCTGGAAAGGTTATGTTTCAAGGTAAAGCGGCTGAATTTGAATCGATAAAATGGGTGGAAGAACTTGAAATAGAACCGGTAAAGGGTAAACCGAATCCAAAGTTGAACCATAATTTTACGCCACCCAGTACGATCTATAACGTCTCACACATTGGTTCTGATGAGGCAGGAACCGGTGATTATTTCGGACCAATGACGGTTGCCTGTGTATTCGTAAAAAAAGAACAATTAGCTAAATTGAAAGAGATAGGTGTTCAGGATTCAAAGAATCTCTCAGATACAACCATTAAGCGACTTTCAAAAGAAATATTAAGTTTAAACATTTTATATTCCCTGCTAGTTTTGCGTAACGAAAAATATAATGATTTAAAAGCGCGTGGCTGGTCACAAGGAAAGATGAAGGCTATGCTGCACCATCACGCCATTCAAAATGTCAGTAATAAGGCCGGGCAGGACTCGTTCGAAGGAATTGTTATTGATCAATTTTGCGAGCCGGGATTGTATAACAAATATATTGGGAGCGAAAGACAAAAGAGCGCACCCAATACTTATTTCATAACCAAGGCCGAGAGCTATTCGATAGCGGTTGCTGCCGCCTCCATCATTGCGAGAACCAGCTTTTTAAAAGAAATGGACCTATTATCTGGCACCATTGGAATGACTTTGCCCAAAGGGGCTTCGAAGCAGGTTGATCAGACAATAGCCCAAATCATTCGGGAAAAAGGACATCAGGCTCTACATGCGTGTGCTAAAACACATTTTGTAAATACTAAAAAAGCAGAGGCATATTTATAGGAAGAGCGCAGGGCGCAATGTACAAACTGGGCCTTCACAATGAAATAAGGAAAACAGCTGCCAGTTAAGCAAGCTTAATAAAGTCAAATTTTATATATTCCAAGAAAAGCTGCCCCAAGGGATTCAACCTTTCTGGGACAGCTCTATTTTATGATCTAACATAAGCATTAAATTTTGTTTTAATTGCCTCAATAATCGCCTGAAATGATTCTTCGACCTCATCATCCTTCAATGTTCGTGTATCATCTTGATACAACAGACGATAGGCTATAGATTTTTCACCCTCGGGTAAATGTTCACCTGTGTACACATCAAAGATATGAACATTTTTGACCAGTGGCTGACCAACACTTTCAATTACCGCTTTTACATCACCAGCACGAACCTCGTCACGGAGTACGAATGCGATGTCCCTTCCAATCGAAGGATACTTTGATTGTTGTTTATACGCTGGGACATGTTCGTAACTTTCGAGAACTATATCTAAATTAATATCAAATACATATGTTTCAGCTAAATCCATCTGTTGCTCAATGCGTGGATGAACCTGACCAAGATAACCTACAACCTGCTCACCAATGGATAACACCGCACATCGGCCTGGGTGCATGTCGGCTAATTTAGCTTGTTTAAAGGTGACAGGAATATTCAAAAAGTCAAGTAATCCTTCCACTATCCCCTTCAACACATAAAAATCAACGGGCTTCCTTTCCTGCTGCCATTGGTGCTCATGCCACAATCCAGAAAGTGCTCCAGCCAGACGAAGTTGTTCGAGCGGCTGCTCTTTCAAAGCTGATTCTTGTGAAAGGAAAACAGAACCCAGCTCATAATACGCAATATCGGATTGGTTCCGGGCATTATTGTATGCAACTGTTTGCAGCAGTTCTGGTACAGAACTCAACCGTAAATGACTATGATCTTCACTCATTGGCATAGCTAGCTTAACTGGGATAACATTTTGTTCTTCTATTTCCGGACTAACAAAAGTGGAAATATAATTATTATTTGTTAAGGAATACGTGATTGTTTCCATTAATCCCGCTGCTTGTAAGTATCCTTTGATATCACGTTTTAGCTGTTGACGGTCTGATAATTTTCCACCCTGTCCATAGCCAGTTGGCAAAGTAAATGGCAGATTATCATACCCATATATCCGAGCCACTTCCTCAAGCATATCTTCAAAAATCGAGATATCCCCACGGCGTGTAGGTATTGTTACATGGAATGTGCCATTTTGGCCCTTGTATGAAAAGCGGAGTTTCGTCAATATGCTGCCAATTTCATCATTGCTAATATTGGTACCAAGTCGTTTATTTACCTCATCAGTTGTAATGGTGACATGCTTTTCTTCAACATCCAAATGATCAACTTCCACTGGATTTTCAAGAACAACTCCATCAGCATATTTCACAAGCAATTGGCATGCACGCATTCCCGCACGCTTTATTCGATTTGGATCAACGCCTTTTTCAAAACGTGTACTTGATTCACTGCGAAGTCCTGTATCCTTCACAGTTCTTCTGACGGAGATTGGGTTAAAATATGCCGCTTCCACCAATAAAGATTTCGTTTCATCATGCACCTCTGTGTTCGCTCCACCCATAACCCCTGCAAGGGCAATTGGCTTTGTTCCATTTGTGATTACTAAATGGTCAGACGAAAGACTGCGTTCCTGGTCATCCAACGTAACAATCTGTTCGTTATCTTTCGCTTGCCTAACCAAAATTTCTTTGAAACCCAACCGGTCATAATCAAAAGCGTGCAATGGTTGGCCATATTCCAGTAACACATAGTTTGTAATATCCACAACATTATTAATTGGGCGAATCCCTGCCGCCATTAAATAGTTACGCATCCATAATGGTGACGGCTTGACTGTAATATTCTTTACAACAAACGCTCCGTAATATGGGGCAAGTTTCGCATCCTCAATGGAAACGGAAATATAATCTTTTGTATTTCCATCACCTGTGGTATATGCTTCATCAGGTAAATGGATGTGTCTATCCAAAATAGCACCAACTTCATAAACTACACCGAGCATACTTAAACAATCTGCTCTGTTTGGCGTTAGGCCCAACTCAAGTATTGCGTCATCGAGGTTTAACAATGGCGTTACATCTACACCAATCTTCACATCATCCGGAAATACAAAGATGCCATCCGCTACATCCTTAGGCACATATTTTTCTGCGATACCCAGCTCCTGCAAGGAACAAATCATGCCGTTTGATTCGATTCCCCGAAGTTTAACTTTTTTGATTTTAAAATTTCCCGGCAGCACGGCCTTTGGTTTAGCAACGGCAACCTTTAATCCCTGCTTAATGTTAGGCGCGCCGCAAATAATTTGTAATGTTTCATCACCAACGTCAACCTGGCAAAGATTTAATTTATCTGCATTTGGATGTTGCTCACATGATTTCACATATCCAACCACAACATTTTCACTTTTCTCTGCAACATATTCAATGCCTTCAACCTCAATACCTGACTTAGTAATCTTCTCAGCAAGGTCTTCAGGTGTTATATCTCCAATATCAATATAGTTCTGTAACCAATTTAACGAAACTAACATCGTTATCTCCCTCCCTTATGCTTGATGGTATTGTTTTAAGAATCGTTTGTCATTCGTGTAGAACTGACGAATGTCATCAATGCCATACTTCAACATTGCAATTCGCTCAGGTCCCATACCAAACGCGAATCCTGTATATACAGTTGAATCAAAGCCGGCCATTTCCAATACATTTGGATGGACCATGCCTGCACCTAAAATTTCTATCCATCCTGTACCTTTACAAACAGAACAACCTTCACCGTTGCATACCTTACAGGATATATCCATTTCAACTGATGGTTCCGTAAACGGGAAAAAACTCGGACGTAAACGAATTTCCCGTTCCACACCAAACATCTTTTTAGCAAATGCGTCAAGAGTACCTTTTAAATCACTCATTCGAACATTTTTGTCTACATAAAGTCCCTCTATCTGTGTGAATTGATGGGAATGAGTCGCATCATCCGTATCACGGCGATATACCTTACCAGGACAAATCATTTTAACTGGTTTACTCCCCTCAAGTCCTTGCATCGTTCGCGCTTGAACTGGAGATGTATGCGTTCGGAGCAGGAGCTCATTTGTTAGATAAAATGAATCCTGCATATCACGGGCAGGGTGGTCTTTCGGTAGATTCAATGCTTCAAAGTTAAAGTAATCTGTTTCTACTTCAGGACCTTCTCTTACTTCATATCCCATACCGATAAATAGGTCCTCAATATCTTCAACGATTGTTGTTAACAGATGCGAACCACCTACATGGACCGGACGTCCCGGTAATGTGACATCAATTGTTTCGCTTGCCAGTTGTTCCTCAAGAGCCTGTTCATTTAAGACATCGCCCTTTTCATCCAGTGCTGCAGTGATTGTTTCGCGCACACGATTAGCAATTTCACCAATCACAGGACGCTCTTCCTTTGAAAGTTTGCCCATACCTCTAAGGACCCCTGTTAGGGAACCTTTTTTACCTAGATAGGCGACACGAATTCCCTGAAGTTCTTTTAATTGCTTTACATCTTTTATTTTGCCTAATGCCTCCTGCTGAAGTGTTTCCAATTCTTCCTTCATTACTTTAGCCTCCTTTTTCGCATATAAAAAACCCCGTCCATAAAGGGACGAGGTTGTTATTTCGCGGTACCACCCTAATAACGAACAATCATAATCCATTGTTCATCGCTTCATTCTGATAACGGATATAATCCGGAACACCTTTACTTAACTTGCCTAACGCCTGCGCTTTTCATATAAGGTCCAAGTGTCAGCTCCAGAGTGAATAATTACCAATTAAATAGTAGAAACACTCCCAATCTAAGGCATTTCCTTCCTGTACTATTTCCGCTAATCGCTAATTGCTCTTTCATTGCTTGTTATTTTAAATTTATATTAATTATAGATAAAATATCCTCCCGTTGCAAGCCCTATCCCTTAATATGATACATTAAAATGCCGGCTGCAACACTTACATTTAAGGATTCCGCTTGACCATGGATAGGTATCTTCACATTGTAATCTGCCAAATCAAGCAATGATCCATCGACTCCATTACCTTCATTCCCTACCAGTAATGCTACTTTACTTGTTACCGGGACATCTTTATATGACATTGCCTGATCAAGAGTAGTTGCCCATACAGCAAAGCCCTTCTCTTTTAGCGGAGGTATTTTCACAGATAATTTTTCCTGAAAGACCGGAATATGAAACAATGACCCCTGTGTCGACCGTACTGTTTTTTCATTATAGAGATCAACCGATTTCCCGCCAACAATGACAGCGTCAAATCCAACTGCGTCTGCTGTCCGTATCATTGTTCCTAGGTTGCCTGGATCCTGTACAGAGTCAATTAACAGAACTGTATGCGGATCAACCCATTCCTGCTCTTTCATTTTCACAATCGCCGCAATTCCTTGTGGTGTTCTGGTATCCGTTATATGCTGAAAAACATTTTCCGCTACAATTGTAATGGAATAATCAAAAGCAAATTCCGGTGCATCCATTCCATTTTGTACAATAATTTGTTCGATTTCCCAATTGCTATGATGCACCTCTGTTACTAAGTGCTCTCCTTCAACTAGAAACATCCCTGTTTTCATTCGGAACTTTTTCATTTTTAGTTTAGCCCAATTTTTAACCTGTGCATTTTTTACTGATGTTAACATTAAATCGCATCCTCATTAATTATATTGTTATCATACATATTTCACATTATCTAGGTCAAACTATTTATAGTTAAAATTAATGAGGAGTGAATAAAATGGATTTGAATCTTCGTAAAGCAATTCTGTCAAATATAGCGACAAATGACCAACATCAGCTGGAGGAAACCATAGTTGATGCAATTCAAAACGGTGAGGAAAAAATGCTGCCAGGTTTAGGAGTTCTATTTGAATTAATTTGGAAGCAATCGGATGAAGGGGAAAAGAAAGATATGATCGATGCCCTAGAACAAGGTGTAAAAAGTACAACCGCTGGCTAAACACATGGATAGATGCTCCAAAGCATCTATCTTTTTTATTTTTTGTCAAATGACACGTTGACTATTTTTGATTGCAATGTAAAATGAATTTATGTACATGTTTGTTATTCATCAAGATCTTTCATCATACATATGATTACATAAAAAAGTAAAGAAAGAGGTTTTATTTCATGGATGGATCAAGCAACAATCGTAAAAGGGGTACGTCGAAAAAATTTATAATCTTCATTATTACTGCGTTATTAATAATTGGGGGAAGCGTTTCAGCATTTGTTCTGTTAAATATTTCCGATAAGCAAAAGTACTTTTTGGCCGAAAAAACCAGTTTTGAGGTCATTGGAGATCAATTTGAAAAACGCTTTGAACCAGAGTTGAATTGGCAGGAAAATGTACAAGATAATCCGGTCGATACAACATTGGAACTTTCAGCTACATATAACGACCCTAACGCCAATCTTACTACCTTTGGTCCAGCGCAAATCATTAATAATTCAACTTTAACCATTCACAATGCGATGGATACGAAAGAAAAAAGAATGGCTACAGAGGTTAGTGGAGCATTTGGCGGAATCACGATTGATGGGCTAAATTTTTATTTAACTTCAAACAAATTATTAGTTGAACTTCCTTTCCTGAAAGAATTGCTTCAGGTTAAAGATGCGGACGTTGGAAAACTGCTTCATGAAGTTGACCCGACCGTATATACTGGTAAAGAAAAAGTTGATTTTGAAACATTTTTTAATGGGTCTGAGGTTCTATCAAAAGATGATCAAAAATATTTACAAAAAGAATACCTGGAAACGATTTACGATAACCTGCCTGATGATGCATTTAAAGCAGCCGATGATTCTATAAAAGTAAATGAAAAATCTATTGATGCTGAAAAACTTACATTCCATTTATCAGAAAAACAAGTAAAAGATATTCTATCATCAACAATGAAGAGGATGAAAGATGATAAACGATTAAAAGAAATCATTAAAGAACAGCTGGCAATTCAAACCTTAGGTGCGGGGGTTTCAACTTCCAATTTAACTCCAGGGCTGCAAAATGACTTGGATGACATGATGGAAGAGTTTGATACGACGCTTGAAAATGCGATCAAGCAACTTGAATCATTCCAAATCCCCGATGGAATGACTTCTACTATTTGGGTGAGAGATGATCTTATTGTTAAACGCGATTTTTCATTAACCATGGGGCCATCCGAAGATGAACTGCTAACATTCACGATTAATGGAACACAAATACTCGGAGAATCTAATCAGACGTTCGACTACACCCTTGGGTTTATAGAAGGTGCAAAGGATTCAGCAACTGCTGAAAATGAATTGACAGTAACTGGCGATCTGTCATGGAAGAACAATAAAGCCGATGATTCTATTAAACTAGCAGCCGGTGATGGTGAATTCACATATGAAGGTACCTCCACATTAAAGGATGGAAAACGGGATTTTGAACGTATATTTGCACTAAAAACTGGAACGGATGAGGGGCAATTAACCTGGTCAGGCAATGCAGCCTATAACGAGGATAAGATGAATTCCGAGAATACCCTTTCGCTACAACTGCCTGGCATGCCTGAGGATGTTTTCAGTCTTCAGGTAGCGAAAGATGCAAAACTTATAAAAAAAGTAGAAATTCCACAAGATCAGGACGTTAAGGATATTGGCAGCATGAAAGTTAATGAAATCATGCAGTATTTCCAAAACGAGGTTACTCCACAATTCCAAAAATGGGCATTTAAGATCATGGGCACAAGTGGCAACCTAAACGGATTTTAAAGAAACGGGTGTATGTAAATGGGTTTTATTCATCACGTAATTCTGTTTACCAAAAATAATGTCAAACAATTACTGAGGAAGTGGCCATCACTTCCTCTTCTTTTTCTGTTTCCGATTATTTTGGTAAGCCTATCAGCATATATTGCCATATCCTTTTTCATCCCCGATGAAGGTGAAGCTATTCAAGTTGGCCTAGTTGACCATGATCAGTCGAAAGAAACGAAATTGATTGTTGACCTTATTGAGGAATCATCCCAATTAAATAACTTTATTCAGCTAAACGTCATGTCTGGTGAAAAAGCAAAACAGAAGTTACAAAATGATCATTTAAGTGCATACATAATTTTTCCGGATGATTTTGTAGAAAACTTATACAATGGTACATCTGTCACGTTAAAGATTATTGGGAATCCGGATAAAAAAATGGAAAGTTACTTGGTGAAAGAACTGGTTGACAGTGTATCTCGTCATATCAAAACTGCACAGGCCAATATTCTTACGATCAATTATTATGCTAAGCAATTAACAATGGACGATGAAACAAGAAATGACTTTCTGTTCAACCAATTTACTGACTTTGTTTTTTATACTTTAGGGAAAGACAAAATTGTTGACGAGGAGATCATTGCAAATAGTGTTACGAACTCCCCTGTTCATTACTACTGTCTTGGAGGTATATTTATTATTTTGACCATTTGGATTTTGGAAATTTACACCGTTTTATCGAGGGATGATGGAGCCCGGATAAAAGCGCGAATGCGATTATACAATGTAAAGGAGTCCGATCAAATATTAGCCAAAATTTTCGTATCCTGGCTTGTAACAATCAGTTTTACCGTAATTGTTTTCATTGGATTTATCACGGTATTTTCCATAGACCTTTTCCCAAGTGATTACTTTAAGGTTGCGGTTTTGACAATGCTTTACAGTTTCCTGTTTTTACTTGGACTTGCCTTAATTGAAGTGATCTGTACAGCACCAAAAATGCGTTTATTTATTCAAATGGTATATACAGCTGTTTCATTACTTATAAGCGGTGCAATCATTCCAACTATTTATTTCCCATATTACGTGCAAAACTTATTACCCTATAACTTTGCATATCAGGCATTCTATTGGATGCAGGAAATCGTGCTGAATCAACGTGTTTTTGTAGATTTTCTGCCACTTATTCTTTATGTATTTATTGGCATCTTTGTCCTCTTTGGCATTTCAACATGGAAGGAGCGTGTTTCGAATTGAGGAAGACTGTTGAAGCACGTTTGCTGCATATTAAGAAGCATCCCATAAGTTTATTGTTTTGGTTCTTGCTGCCGGTAATTGGCACAATCACACTATTATCTGTAGCTGGCACTGTTCAAGATGATAGTAAAGTCCCTGTTGGTATCGTGGTGGAAAAACATGACCAGTTCGCCAAAGAACTGGTACATGAAATTTCTTCAGCTTCATTCATTAAAGCGAACGAACTTTCAAAAGATGAGGCACTTTATCAATTAGAAAAGCATGAACTTGACAGTGTTTTTATTATAGATCAGGATTTCTCCAAACAAGTACACAAGGGCAATAGAAACAGCATCATTACCAGCTACCGGACCAATCAATCGCTCGCGTATACACCTGTTAAAGAAATGATTCTTTCTTATGTTCAACAAGAAACGGGGCGATCCAAGACTGCTAATATAGTAGATGAACTTTCAGAACAATATCAGTCAGACTCAAACTGGACTTTTGAAGAAATCATTGCAAGAAGTAAAGAAATTCAGCATGAAGAAAACCTGCTGCAAACATCTTTTTACTTTGGAACATTTGGCGGAAAACCTGTAAAGGAAGTACCATTCTGGAGTGTCTGGGGAATTTGGGGCATCTTCAGTATGCTGGCAACACTTCTTATTTTTGATTGGGTCGTAAAGGAAAAGCAATCACCCGTTTTGCCTAGATTTGCATTTATGGGTATAAGCTATAAAAATTATCTGGTAAAAAGCCTTATTTTTTACAGTGCTTTATTAATCGTATTAGATCTGATTACAATGGTTATTTTCCACTTGTTTTATCAAGTCCAATTAAGTTTATCCTTTATTGCAGGCATGTTCAGTTATCGACTCATTCTTGTAATGGGAGCATTTTTATTAGCATCATTTGTTAAACGTTTATTCCGTTACTATGTATTCTCTTTTACCATAACACTTGTATCAATAGTAGTCAGTGGAGCAATACTGCCGATCAACGGACTTATTGCTAAATTGCCATGGTTTAGATTTATTAACCCCTTAGACCCTTTACTCTCAGGGGATATAATTAATTTTTGGCCCTGGTTTTTATTAATTACATTTATCATTTGGCTTGCACGAAAGGAGCAATATTATGCTTAATGTAACTTCATTATCGAAAAAATATGGAAAAACTAGGGTATTGAATTCCTTATCTTTTATGATCAATCCCGGTGAAATCGTTGGTCTTGTCGGGGAGAATGGGGCCGGTAAATCAACATTGCTGAACATCCTGGCATCATTGTCAAAACCAACAAGTGGAAGCCTTTCTCTCCATTCCATTCAATTTGACAAAAACATCAAGAAAGTGAGACAAATGATCGGATTCGTACCACAGGAAATTGCCATATGGGAGGAATTTACTGTACAGGAGAACATGGTCTTTTTTGAAAAGCTATCCACTGTTAACAAAACAACCGATGAACTGCAACAACTGTGTATGGACATGAATTTAGATAAATGGAAAGAACCAGTCAAACATTTATCCGGCGGCATGAAACGTAAATTAAATATGGCTATCAGCCTTATCCATGATCCAGAACTACTACTGTTAGATGAACCCACTGTCGGAATCGATTTGAAATCCAAAAATGAAATCAGCAGCTATCTGCAACAACTGGCCGCTGAAAAAAATACAATGATTCTTTTCACTTCTCATGACATGGATGAAATTATAAATGTATGTGACCGGGTATTATGTATTGGTGAAGATACATTTTATCAAAATATATTGCAAGAAGCTGGGACAACCCCAGAAATTTTTTAACGGTCTGATCCTAGTGATACGCAGTTGATATAACCTTTGACGTATGCGCTGGGTTGTTTTCCGCTGCTGTTTTGTCGCTGTTTATAGACAATTAAAATTTGCAAAAACAGCCAAAAAAATATCCGAACTAGTACAAAATCTAATTAAAGAATTTTGAATCCTAGTTCGGATTTCCCTCGGCTAAAACACTTCTTGTCTAAGCCTTTATGTTACTAGGATAAGACGATCTCCTTCACCTTATCACTATCTAATTTTTTTATTGCTTCTACAATCAATTTTACTGCATTTTCAAAGTCGTCCCTGTGTAAAATTGCTGCATGTGAATGAATATATCTGGTAGCGATTGTAATGGAAAGTGCCGGTACTCCATTTGCCGTTAAATGAATAGATCCGGAGTCTGTTCCCCCTCCAGGTATTGATGCATATTGAAATGGAATGTTGTGCTCCTCAGCAGTGTTGACGATAAAGTCACGTACACCTTTATGTGAGACCATTGATGCATCATATAAAATAATTTGTGGACCATCACCAAGTTTGCTGTCAGCATCTTTATCTGATACTCCTGGCATGTCGCCCGCGATTCCTACATCAACGGCGAAACCAATATCTGGCTTAATTGCGTGTGTAGAAGTTTTTGCTCCACGTAACCCAACTTCTTCCTGAATGGTTCCTACTCCATAGACAACGTTTGGATGATTAGTACCTTTTAGCTGTTTTAGTACATCAATTGCAATTGCACAGCCAATGCGATTATCCCAGGCTTTAGCTAGCAGCATCTTTTCATTTTTTAATTGCGTGAATTCAAAATAAGGTACAACTGCATCACCAGGTTTCACACCGAATTCCAGAGCCTCCTCTTTACTTGATGCACCAATATCAATAAACATATCCTTAATATCCACTGGCTTTTTACGTGCTTCAGCCGATAAAACATGTGGTGGCTGTGAACCGATAATACCTGTAACATCGCCATTACCAGTCATAATAGTTACACGTTGGGCAAGCATTACTTGTCCCCACCATCCGCCAACTGTCTGGAAATAAACGAAGCCCTTATCATCGATACGGGTAATCATGAAGCCAACTTCATCCAAGTGGCCCGCTACCATTATTTTCGGACCATTTTCATTTCCAACCTTTTTAGCAATCAGGCTTCCAAGGTTATCTGTGAAAACTTCATCTGCATATGGTTTAATATAATTTTCCATAACATTTCTTGGCTCTTTTTCATTTCCTGGAATACCTTTTGCATCTGTTAAATCCTTTAACATAGTCAGTGTTTCATCTAATTTTGGCATATGTATAATTTCCCCCTTTAAGTTTAGTCCACTATCAATTATAACTTTATTTAGAAAAATAACAAAACATTTGGCTAATATCCCTGTTCCTGCCGCAAATAATTTTTATCGTTTTTCTTTTTATAACCATCCATAATTGACTTTTCATCAAAGTCTAATATTTTTCCCAATGCCAAAAAGCTTTCAAACAACGTTCTATAGTTTTCTTCTGTAGTATTTTCATGAAACTGTACACAATAACGAAAGACCCGGTTAAATTGTTCGGTAACAGTACCTGCAGATTGGTAATTTTCGCTCGATTCATATTTGTAACCTTTTTCAATTCCCAATGATAGAATGAAATGGAGTCCGTCAACATATTCTTCCAAAATAGTTTCTCCATCACTAGGGGCTTTTGTACTCCAAAATTTAAAGCATCTTGTCTCGTTTGCGAGTTCACCTATCTCAACAAGTAAAGCCAGATACTTTGACTCAAACAGTGTTGATTGCTCTACATGATGCTTTTTTTCAATATGGCGATCCAGCTGATTTTGCATAGAAAATAGTATTTCCCAGTTCATTATTTATCCCTCATTTCTAACCTTATTACGATTGTATCATGAAAAACTTTCGAAATGTGAAACCTATAGCAGGTAAGAAACGTATAGAAGGATAACAAACTTTCAGAGGAGACGGTCGAATATGATTATCATATTATTTCGGATATTAATAGTGGCTGCGATTATTCTTCTCGTCTACACATTTTATCAATATTATCGAAATCCAAAACGGAAACTACATATTGCGAAAGCAAACAATGAATTCTACTTTTTGGATGAACCGGATAATAGTAAAAAGAATTTATTGTTCGTTTATAAAGGATGTTCGTTTGAGGGGGAAAAATACCTTGGTACGACTGAGCAAGCTTTTGAGGTCGTAAATATCCACGTGTTTGTTCATGAACCAATGGAGCTAAAAGGATTTACACGGGATGATCTTTACTTTCTTGAAAAGGAAATTTTAACACGTTATCCATATTCCAAAATTGAATGGAAACATCCAGTAAATGAGCTGGTGTTGACACCAATTGAATAATGCGATAATAAAAAGGAATCCATTGACCGGATTCCTTTTTAGGTACGTATTGGGAAGAATTCATTCCATTTAATGATGACCTCTTTCCTTCTCAAAATATAAATAAGTGGTAATAATGCAAGCAAAAACACGATGACATAAAAAGGGGATAAGTTCGAAATCCATCTCCCAATTGAAGTGTAAACAATTGCAAGTGGTATATTTGTTATTAACGATGATTTTGTATAATCTTTGAAGCCCTCAGTGACTTCAATTAAACATAATGACAAAAGATGAAAATGAATAAACGGTACGAGACGGAGTAGAGCAATTTGAGAAGGGCTTAACTCTGAGTGTTTGCCAATCAGTTTCCCTTTCAAATGAACAAGCCGCTCAAACGTTTTTGGCATCCATCGAATAAATCCATAGAAGCCTATACTCGATAGTGTAATTCCTATAATGGAATAGACGGTTCCTGCTACTGCCCCAAACAATATTCCACCTGAAATACAGATGAACACTACTGGCAGGAAAAACAATGGTCTTAGCAAGTGAAAGCTGATAAATAATAGTGGTGCGAAAATACCTCCAGTTTCAATCACCGCCATTAGATAACTCCCAAACAGTTCCATATCATGCCTCCTCTGGTTGCCTTTGTCATCTACTGCAGTATGCATGTTGGTGCTTTGTACATGTATATGACATAAGACGAGCCTTTATGACATGTTAAAAATTAAATACGCTGCCACAACTTGTATAATTAAAATTGCTGGCATGCCAATCGTGAATAACGGATGTTTTGTTTTATGCCTAAAAAATCTCATACCTGCAATAGCTCCAACCGATCCGCCAATAATTGTTGTTACAAAAAGTGTTTTTTCTGAAATGCGCCATTGATGATTAATTGCCCGTTTTTTATCCGTTCCCATAAGAATAAAAGCAATGATATTTATAATAATAAAATACCAAACAGTTGCAGTTTCCATATTCATTTGATCGTTCCTTTATTATAAAAATAACCAAATTCATCCGAATTTGGTTATTTTACACTTTATTAGCAATGGGCATCTGAACAAGCCCACTCCGCTTTTCTCTGTCCAGCTGCGGCTCCTAGCAACTTGCAAATAGATAGTCCTGATGAATGTACGGAAAGTTCACCGCACTTTCACAGTCCTATCTATTTGTACGTCGCTAACCAGTCACCTTCGCTTTTCTCTGTCCAGCTTCGTGGGCTAGCAACTCGAGACATAGCCAATAGACACTCCGAGCACGAAGAGCATGTGCTCTACGGTCTCTTGACTATGCTTGTCGTTGCTGAACAAGCCCACTCCGCTTTTCTTACTTAATAGCTGCTTTTGCTTTTTCCGCTAGTTGTCCGAAGGCTTTTTCATCATTGATTGCAAGATCTGACAACATTTTACGGTTTACTTCAATACCGGCAACTTTTAATCCGTGCATTAATTTGCTGTATGAGATATCGTTCATGCGTGCTGCAGCATTAATACGAGTAATCCAAAGTTTACGGAAATCACGTTTCTTTTGTCTGCGGTCACGATAAGCATATTGACCTGATTTCATTACTTGTTGTTTAGCTGTTTTAAATAGCGTGCGTTTTGAACCATAATAACCTTTTGCGAGTTTTAGTACGCGTTTACGACGTCTGCGCGTAACTGTTCCACCTTTTACACGTGGCATATTAATTCCCTCCTAATACAAATCTATATCATTGTATATCCATTTAATTTTAATTTATTAGCATGTACAAATAGCTTACTTTGGAAGCATCGCTTTAATGCGTTTGTAGTCACCAGCAGACACAAGTGCAGTTTTACGTAGTTTACGTTTTTGCTTTTGTGATTTGTGTGCAAACATGTGACTAGTGTAAGCGTGTGAACGTT
Source organism: Virgibacillus phasianinus (assembly GCF_002216775.1). Taxonomy (GTDB): domain Bacteria; phylum Bacillota; class Bacilli; order Bacillales; family Amphibacillaceae; genus Virgibacillus_F; species Virgibacillus_F phasianinus. The sequence continues at coordinate 2,731,845 of NZ_CP022315.1, read as the reverse complement.
TAAGTTTTCCAGATCCGGTTCTTTTAAAACGTTTTTGAGAACCTTTATGGGTTTTCATTTTAGGCATGTGTATTTCCTCCTTGTAACAGATACGAATTATTTTTCGTTTAAGGGTGCAAGCATAATGAACATGTTACGACCTTCCATTTTCGGTTTTGATTCAACCGTTGAAATGTCCTTACATTCTTCAGCCAGTCTGTCTAATACTTCCTGACCAAGCTCTTTATGCGTAATTGCGCGACCGCGGAAACGAACTGCTGCTTTTACTTTGTCGCCTTTTTCAAGGAATTTTCTCGCATTCTTTAATTTTGTTACATAATCATGCTCGCCAATTCCAGGTGTAAAACGAACTTCTTTGACATTGATAATCTTTTGTTTTTTGCGTGCTTCTTTTTCTTTTTTCTGCTGCTCATAACGATATTTCCCATAGTCCATGATACGACAAACTGGTGGTTTCGCATTTGCTGCAACTAGAACTAAATCTAAGTTTCTAGTTTGGGCAATTTCCAATGCTTCCTGACGTGATTTCACACCAAGCTGATCACCATTTGAATCGATAAGACGTACTTCTCTAGCACGAATTTTCTCATTGACATTCATATCTTTGCTAATAGCCAGCCACCTCCAAAATAGTGTAAAGTAATCCTGATCAATTAGTGACAAGTACAAAAAAAGTGCAGGTACAATACATGCACCCACACGACTTTAATCATTTATTTAAAGAAGTTAGAAACCAGCCAACTACATTAATGCGTTGGACAGGTGAGAAGCGGGTGCTTCTACTTGTCTTTGATCATTTAATTTTTATTCAACTTTTACACTATACCATTTATTCATTAACCTGTCAAACAGGCCAGTGGTTAAAAGATTTTAGTTTTAGTTGTACAGTGTTTTATTTTTTATTTCTTTAGTAATGGATTGTTCAAATGCATTGTAGCTGATTGTCTCAGAATTCTTTTCTCCATATTTACGCACATTAACCGCATTTTCTTTTATCTCATTATCCCCAACCACTAACCCATAAGGGATCTTCTGTGTTTGGGCAGCACGGATTTTATAACCGATTTTTTCATCACGTTCATCAACCTCCACGCGCGCACCTTGTAATCTCAATTTGTCTGCCACTTTTTTCGCATAGTCTAAATGCGCAGTTGGCGAAACTGGAATTACTTTTACTTGTACGGGTGCTAACCAGGTTGGAAATACCCCTTTATATTCTTCAAGCAGGAATGCAACAAAGCGTTCCATCGTAGAAACAACACCACGGTGGATAACCACTGGGCGATGCTCCTTACCATCTTCTCCGATATAGGTTAAGTCAAAACGTTCCGGTAAATGGAAGTCCATTTGAACAGTTGATAAAGTTTCATCTTTTCCTAAGGCAGTTTTTACTTGCACGTCTAACTTAGGGCCGTAAAAGGCTGCTTCGCCCTCGGCTTCTACGTAATCAAGCTTCATATCCTCCATTGTTTCTTTTAACATAGCCTGTGCTTTATCCCACATTGCATCATTATCAACATACTTTTCCTTGTCCTCAGGATCCCGGTAGGAAAGACGGAAATAATAGTCATCAATACCAAAGTCTTGATAAACTTTTTGTACTAGTTCAACAACCCGAATAAATTCTTCTTTCAATTGATCAGGGCGGGCAAAAATATGGGCGTCATTCAATGTCATTGCACGAACGCGCTGTAATCCTGCAAGTGCCCCGCTCATTTCATGACGATGCATAGTACCTAATTCAGCAATCCTTACCGGCAGATTACGATAACTATACAGCTGATTTTTATAGACCATCATATGATGCGGACAGTTCATTGGCCGTAACACTAAGTCTTCATTATCCATTTCCAAAGTCGGAAACATATCTTCCTTATAGTGATCCCAGTGTCCGCTTGTTTTATATAGTTCTACACTGCCCAGTACCGGTGTGTACACATGGTCATAACCCAGCCGCTCTTCTAAATCCACTATATAGCGTTCGATATTACGACGGATTGTCGCCCCCTTAGGCAGCCAGAGCGGTAACCCTTGTCCCACTTTTTGAGAAACAGTAAATATCTCCAACTCCTTACCGAGCTTGCGATGGTCACGTTCCTTACGCTCCTCTAGTAAATGTAAATATTCATCAAGCTGCCCCTTCTTTTCAAAGGCAGTTCCATAAATTCGTTGCAGTTGTTGATTATTACTGTTCCCGCGCCAATAAGCACCAGAAATGCTTAACAATTTAAAAGCTTTGATTTTACTTGTGGAAGGAACATGAATACCTCTGCAAAGATCAAAAAATTCGCCTTGCTTGTAAATGGTAACTTGTTCGTCACGCGGAATGGCGTCGATTAGCTCAAGTTTTAAGTCATCCCCAATCGCCCGAAACATTTCCTTTGCTTCTTCCCTTGAAACTTCAATTCGTTCAATTTCCAGATTCTCATCAACGATACGCTGCATTTCCTTTTCAATTTTTGGCAGGTCTTCAGGAGTAATAGACTCATCCAGATCCATATCGTAGTAAAAGCCTTCTTCAATAACTGGACCAACACCGAATTTGACATTTTTGTAAAGCCGCTTGATAGCTTGTGCCATAAGATGAGCGGTTGAATGCCGTACCACTTCCAAACCTTCTTGATTTTTATAGGTGATAATTTCTATTTTTCCACCATCCATTAACTCACGTCGTAAATCAACCAGTTTTCCATCCAGCTTGATTGCTAATGCTTGTTTTTTTAATCCAGGTGAAATGGAAAAGGCGATGTCTTCCCCAGTTGTTCCTTTTGGAAACTCTTTACTTGCACCATCTGGGAAAATAATGTTGATGTTTTCCATACTATAACACTCCTTCTACATATTTACTTATTTAGGCACAAAAATAAAAACGCCCATCCCCTTGCTCCATTGCAAAGGGACGAGCGCTTAACACGTGGTTCCACCCTGATTCCCGCGATAATGTATCACGGCTTCATTAATCTTTAACGCAGAATCTACGCTACTACTTACTGTTATTTCAATAGTAGAGTTCAAAGGTGGTAATCATTTGTTATACGTAAGGAAGCTTTCAGCCGTGACTTCCTTCTCTATTCTGTATAAGGCTCAAATGACCTTGTCCTTATCATAACCAAATATCATGTAATATATATTTTTATATTATAGCATTCGGATCCTTATTATACAAGGATCAACTCATAATTTTTTTAAATACTTCGGAAACGGGAAGTTATGCATCGGCTGAAATTCCACTCGTTCCTGAAAAACATTGATAACTGTTAGCGTTTTTGGCTCAACAGGATTATCACCAAAAATTTTAATATTCTCCGGTGCCATTGCGATCAAAGGGGATAAATTCTTTTCATTACTATCAAGGCCAACGATATATAAAGGTTCCTGCTTCATAATCATATTTAATTCCATGTTTGAAAATCGTTTGCCATTCGCATCAAAAAAGATAAAAGGATCGCCCTGAAGCATATAAACAGCGGGGACAACTGCTTTCTTTTTAACAATATATTCCCGCAGTGCGTGAACAAATGATTGATGGTCCTCTTCCCGTTTCACCTCATCAATAGCTAGTCCAGTAAAACATTTGATCAATTCCTTAAATGGCTTAATCCGAAACTTTACCAGTGAATCATAATAAACAGTGCATGCGTTTCTGATCATAGTAATAAATAATGATTCCAAAAATAAACCAGGATCTTCTGTTCCCGTAGTATCAATATTTTCATCGTCCCCGCCAGTAATAATCCAATGAGTTAGATCCAATATCTTATCTATTTCATCATTATTCGTATAATAATAAACATCCTTGATAACTGAACGAATCATGTCTGACAATCGGTGAAACATAAACACGTCAACCAATGCCCGTGCAATTGAATCAAGTGACGCGTCATCCACTTCCTCTACCTGAATTCGTAAATGATTCCCCCATTCCTCATTAGTTTTCCAATGCAATTCAATTTTTTTGTTAATTTGAAATAAAGACTCGCAAAAGCTGATTGCCTCTTTATCTGACTCCATATAAATATCCAGCAAAACATCTCACCCTCACAAAACCAAGCTGATACATTATATGGAAAGAATGATGAAAAAATGTATAAAGAAAAAAACTACCACAATATTTTAATTGGTAGTTTCGATTATGATCTGTCTCTTCTGTTTTCTCCAATAACCTTCACTTCTTTACTTACCTGTTTAATCCGCTCAATAATTCTTCCTGCTTTCACTGTTTCAACAGCCCCCCGGTTTGTCTTCGCAAGCTGCTCTTCCAATTGATCCAATGAATAATTGGAAGTAAAAAACACTGGCAAACCCTCCATCATCCGGTACTGTAAAATCGACCCTAAGATTTCATCACGGAACCATGCCGATTGGGACTCTGCACCAATATCATCAATCATTAAAACCTCTGCTTTTTTAAAGTACTCAACCTTTTCGTTAATTGAATCATCTTTAAGCGACGCCTTTATTTCACGGACAAATTCAGGCATGTAAATGATCATCGATGAAATGTTAATCTCTTTAAGATTATTTGCTATTGCTCCTAGAAAAAATGTCTTTCCAACACCAAATGGACCATAGAAATATATCCCTTTGGATGGAAGATTTGTTCTTGCATTTCCAACAAAGTTTACTATTTCTTGGATCGCTTCACGCCTTGTTGCATCACTTTCAATGTTATCAGTTGACGCCTCAAGAATTTCCTTAGGCATATACAGACTTTGTATTAACTGCTGTTGCTCCTTTTGTTTCTCATACCCAACTCGGTAATGACATTTCTCATATTGAATATGGATTTCGTTGTTCTCTGTCTTCAGGATTGGCGAATATCCATTAAGCATATTTATACAGCTGCCCAGGGACTCACACTTATTGCATTGCTTTGACTGGGTTTTATATTCATGCAACTTTATCAGGCTTTTATCAATTTCCCGTCTTGACAGTTCTGGATGAAGTGAAAGAAATTCATTAATTTCCGGATCTTCCAAAACTTCTTTCCTTACTTTTATATAGTTTTCTTTGAAATCTTTATTTTCGTTCATCCATTTTTTTAATGTGGATTGGAGTGGTTTCATAGCAATCATCCTTGGATAAGCTAATTTTTGTTACTGTTTGATATATTTTTAAGTAATGCATCCAGTTCTTCTTTTTCTTTAGCAGCATTGATATTATTATTCGCTACAGACGCCTTTTTGGCATTTTTGTTCTTACGGTCTTTAAACCAATCAGGTACAACCTCTTTAGAATAATTTTTTGGGTATGAAGATTTTGATGGTGCGGTCGATTTTTGGTAGCGATTTTTTTCTGTTTTTGCAAAGCCCATTGCTTCCTTGGCAGTCTTTAAATTGGCCCGAGACCAGTGGCTTGCAATTTTCTCCATATACGCCCTTGACAGCTTCATATTGGATTGCAGCAACACAAAGTGAATCAGTACATTCATTACGGGGGAGGGAAGCCCCTGTGACGTCATTACCTCACGAATAACCCGCATGTCCTGTTCCGATGCATGATTTCCGCCGGACAAATCTTCAAGCAATTGCTTCGGCGATATTGTTTCCAGATGCTGGATTAGCTGTTCTTCCTGGGTCTTTGGAATCGACTTAGGTTTTTGTTTTGATTCTACTTTTTCCGTAAGCTTAACTGCCGCAGTTTGGTATTTAGATTTAAACACATCATGACAGGCATTTTTAAATTCTTCCGAATGTAACGTGTTTTCATCGGTTAAAGCCCACAACATACTTTTTTCTACTTCATGTGTTTCTAATTCGTATAATTTCATCATTTGCACGATAAGTCGTTTATTTGATGAGGTAAGAATGTTTTTTGCAGGGATCATCCGCTGCTCCAGCATTTTTTTGATCCAAGTAAAGTCTATTGAATATGCAGTGGAATCTTCTTCTGAATATTCACCCTCATCCATCATCCGATCATTGGGATGGAATGTCTGGAACACATCGTTAAACGCTGCGGTAATATCTTGACCTTTATGTGGTTGTTTTTTGTAAAATCGATTCTTTAAATGATTAAATTTTTCATCCCCAAGATGATAATAAAGCAATTGTAACAACATCTCATCCTTAAAAAATTCACTTGGTGAAAATGGTTCCTGTAATTCATACAAATAAACGGACTGGTCATTTTCCAGTCGTTCATATGTTTTTAATAATCCAATACCTTCTAATTTCAATCTGGCACGATAAATTTCATCAAGCGGCATATTCAAATAATTCATTAGTGTGTGATGAGTTTGCGGAACCTCCATATTCTGCATATCAATATCATGCAACAATGTCATGAACAAAGAAACAGCCTCTATTCCAATCAATGGTTGGTATAGATGGGTCATTGATTTTTCGAAGCCAGTTGGCAGACTCCTCTTTTGTGATACGTAATAACCATCTACTGGTAAGACCTTTCCAATAACATTCATAACCTTAAACTCCTTTTTCATAAAACGCCGTCAAGGCCTCTCCGTACAATAACTCAACATCGTCGTTTCCGTTTTGTCTGTTACTTTTTATCCGTTTTGATTAGATCCTTCAATTCATCTAAAAAGACAGTGATATCCTTAAACTGACGATAAACCGACGCAAATCGTACATAAGCAACCTCATCGACCAATGCTAATCGATCCATTACCATTTCGCCTATTTCTTTGCTTTCCACCTCAGAAACCCCGGTGTCTCGTATCTGTTTTTCAACGTCACTTGCAATTGATTCTATCTTTTCGACTGGTACTGGCCTTTTTTCACAGGATCTAATCAATCCGCGAATTAGTTTTTCCCGGCTGAACTCCTGGCGGGCGCCCTCTTTTTTTACAACAATCAATGGTACTGTTTCAATCCGTTCAAAGGTGGTGAAGCGAAATCCGCATTGTTCACACTCCCTTCGACGCCGTATCGCTCTTCCTTCTTCGATTGGCCGTGAATCCAGAACCTTTGTACTTTTATTATCACAATTAGAACATCGCATTTCGCTCCACCTCAATTCGTTTTCTTATTGATTCATTTTTTCGATGTATGGTAATTCATTATTTAATTGCTGATATAATCGCTCGATCATTCTTGAACTGTTACCAAAATCAAAAGGTAACGGCGTTTCAGTTGTCACTGAAAAATCAATTGCAGTGTTATATGGTCTTACGGAAATAACAGTTGCAATAATGAATGTCTTTTTATAATAGAGACTCAGTTCTCCGTGCTCTTTTGAAACGGAATGAATCGAATAAAGTTTTGAATTCGAAACTATTTCTTCCAATTTCGCAAGAGCTTTGTCTTTGGTTGTTTTGTAATAATGTGTCTGAAGTGACTCATCGGAATGATTGTCTCTCGTTTCAGCGTGATTACTTAGGTATTTTACTACATTTTCCTTGAATGACATATGTACACCTCGCCACATTTTGATAAATTTATACAATACTACCTTGTATTTTAACATGTTTTACAGATCCGTGCGCAATAAAAAAGCTGATTAAACGTCTATTCCTTATCATAACTGTTTGATAAGCAACAGGTCTAATCAACCTTTTATAATTTATGTGTAAACATTTTGTTACTTCCTATAATGCTTGAAACTGATTTACTTTCACAGGTCCCATTCCGCGTGGTACTTCTACCTTTTCACAGGTCTTGGCTTCTAATGAACTAGCTATATGCTCAGCAGCGACATGCGGGTCAATTATATCCCCGCATGTATACACATCAATACTTGCATAGCCATGTTCAGGAAAGCTATGAATAGTCAAATGTGATTCAGAAATGATTACCACCCCACTGACACCGTGTGGTGCAAACTTGTGAAAAGCCACTTCACGAATTTCAGCACCAGCTTTTAAAGCAGCATCCACAAATATGCGCTCAATCAATCCCATATCATTTAATTTATTTATATTACATTCCCATAATTCTGCAATAACGTGTCTTCCCATAGTATCCATTTTGTTTCCCCCTTAAAACTAGTGTTTACCGCTTCTATCTACTACTATCACCAAACCACGGGGGAAAGTTAGTCCAAAGAGGTCCTAACCCTTTAAGCAGGTGTATTAAATTCATAATAGAAGGTCACAAAGAAGTATAAACTGTTTTTCTTTTTTTTGCAATATGTTTCATGCCATTTACACATAAAACCTTGAAAGACCAGGGGCCCATCAAGGTTATTACTTCAGGAAATTTTTACTTGCTCTTGATTTAGATAATTTCCAACATATTTAGTTAAATCGACAACACGATTGGAATATCCCCACTCATTATCATACCATGCCAACACTTTCAGCTTATTGTCTTCTATAACCATCGTTGACAGCCCATCAACGATTGCGGAATACTCTGTTGTTGTATAGTCAATGGATACCAACGGCTCTTCACTGTACTTAATAATACCATTCAATTCACCTTTACCAGCACACTTAAACGCCCTGTTCACATCCTCAATAGAAACGGACTTATCCACATCAACTACTAGATCAACGAGTGATACATTCGGTGTCGGAACTCGCAGCGACATACCATGAAGTTTCCCATTCAAATGCGGCAACACAAGTCCTAATGCCTTTGCAGCCCCTGTAGAGGTTGGAATAATTGATTGCGTGCAGCCTCTTGCCCTGCGTAAATCCTTATGTGGATTGTCTATATTCTTTTGATCGTTTGTAAATGCATGGACAGTAGTCATCAACCCATTAACAATTTTAAAATTTTCGTCAATTACTTTAACTACAGGAGCTAAGCAATTAGTAGTACAGGAAGCGTTTGAAATAATATGATCTTTTTCGGGATTATACGTGCGATGATTTACTCCCATAACAATTGTGTTATCCACGTTTTTGCCAGGGGCTGTGATAACCACTTTCTTTGCACCTGCCTGCAAATGTAATCCCGCACTCTCCCCGGTGTTAAATTTACCTGTCGCTTCAATTACAATGTCAATCTTGTGCTTGTTCCACGGAAGTTTTTCCGGTTCGCGAGAGTTAACAAGCAGTACTGTTTTTCCACCAACTTCCAATGCGTCGTGAAGCGCTTTCACTTCGCCGTCAAAAATTCCATGTACACTATCGTATTTAATTAAATGTGCAAGTGTTTCTGGAGGATAATTAGCATTAATTGCCACAACATCTAATTGATCGTCTTTAATCGCCTGACGGAAAACCATGCGTCCAATACGACCAAAACCATTAATTGCAACCCTTGTTTTATTCATGAAAAGTTCCTCCTATATATGCTATACTTTTTATCTTTTATTTATAAATAGTATAACATATTTTCGAAAAAATGTGCCTTAAATTAAGATAAAATGTGACAAAAATATGGATATAGGCGTTGTATCACCTATATCCATGTATGAATTATATGACTTTCCAGGACTTTAAGAGTTCGGTTAATTGCTCCTTTGTATGCTCCTGCGTGCCATTATTATCAATAACTGCATCTGCCATCCTCGCCTTTTCATCCAAAGGGATCTGGGAATTTATACGGGAATTCGCATCTGCTTCTGAGGAATCATCCCGTGTCATCAGACGTTCTAATTGTGTTTGCCTATTTACATATACGACTAGCGTTCTATCTACAAAATGGGTTAACTTACTTTCAAATAGTAACGGGATATCAAGTACAACACATTTTTCCCCTGCATCCACATAGGCTTCTCGTTGCTTTAACATATTTCCCCGAACTGCTGGATGGACAATCTCATTCAATTGGATCCGTTTCTCTTTATCCGGAAAAATAATGGCACCCAGTTTCTTTCGATTAAGACTTTTATCAGCAAGTAAAATATCATCACCAAATATTTCCACAATTTGCTGATACGCTTTTTCGCCTGGGCGTACTACATCGCGTGAAATTTGATCTGCATCAACAACGGGTATTCGATAGTCCTGAAGCATAGCTGATACTGTGCTTTTTCCACTAGCTATACTTCCAGTTAGACCAATAATTAACGCCATTTGGATTACCCCTTTTAACTCTATTTTTGGCAGTTCATGCACACATGTGTACCACGTCCGCCAATTTTCATTTTAACAATTGGCTTTCCACAATTCTTGCATGGGTTATTTTCCTGTCCATACACATATAACGTTTGCTGGAACATTCCCATTTCACCACTGCTGTTCACGTAAGTCCTAATAGTAGTTCCACCAAGTTCAATTGCATGTTGAAGAATCGTTTTCGCTTTTTCCTGAATTGCTTTTACTTCTTTTTTGGTAAGACGGTTTGCTTTCTTCAACGGGCTAACCCCGGCTTGAAACAGCGTCTCATCAACATAGATATTCCCGAGACCAGCAACAATTGATTGATCAAGCAGTGCCGCTTTAATCACACGGTCCGTCTTATGCAATTTCTTATAAAAATAATCAAATGTAAATGCATCATCAAATGGATCCGGACCCAACTGATTTAGCGGCTTCAGGTTCAATTCCGTTCCTTTATCAACTATATGCATGGTTCCAAACTTACGCACATCGTTGTAGCGAAGCTGTGCCCCATCAGTGAACGAAAAGATAACATGTGTATGTTTCTTTACAGGTTCCTCGCCCCCATGTACGCTATATTTCCCTTCCATTCGAAGATGTGAAATCAGTACATAATCCGAGAGCTCAAACAAAATAAACTTGCCTTTTCTTTTGATATCCAGTATTGTCTGTTGGTGTAATAGATGTTTAAATTCCTTCACATCATCGGGCCGTTTAATAATATTTGGCCAAAATACCTCCACGTTACTGATGGTTTTATTTAGAACCAAACGTTTTAATGTTTGTCTTACTGTTTCCACTTCCGGTAATTCTGGCATGTTCTTTTCCCCTTATTACTTTGCATCGAACCAGCTATCACCAAATGCGTAATCAACCTTCAATGGAACATCTAAAGGTACGGTATTCTCCATTACTTCTGGCACAACCTCTTTTAATTTATCAAGTTCCTCTTTCGGTGCTTCAAGTATTAATTCATCGTGTACCTGTAATAGAATGCGTGCCTGAAGATTTTCATCCTTTAATTTTTCATATAAATCGATCATCGCTTTTTTGATAATATCTGCAGCACTCCCTTGAATCGGAGTGTTCATTGCTGTTCGTTCTGCAAAACTTCGTTTATTAAAATTCCTGCTAGTTATATCTGGCAAATAACGTCTTCTGTTCATTATTGTTGAAACAAACCCCTGATGTTTAGCTTCCTGAATGCTTGTACTCATATAAGATTTAACCCCAGGATAACTTTCTAAATAACGATCAATAAACTTCTTGGCCTCTTTTCGTGTTATGCCCAAACTTTGTGAGAGTCCATAATCACTTATCCCATAAACGATACCAAAGTTAACTGCTTTCGCCTGTCTGCGCATGTTGGCAGTAACTTCATCTGCATTCACATGAAAAACATCCATAGCAGTTTGGGTATGAATGTCCAAATCATTGCGAAAAGCCTCAATTAATTTATCGTCTTCAGCAATGTGGGCTAGTACTCTTAATTCTATTTGTGAATAATCTGCTGCAAACATAATCCAATTCTCTTTTGAAGGGATGAAGGCCTGCCTGATTTTTCTTCCCTCTTCCAGTCGGATAGGTATATTCTGCAGGTTAGGGTCAACAGAACTAAGTCTACCCGTTTGTGCTAAAGCCTGATTATAGCGCGTATGAATTTTGTTTGTATCTTTATTAACCACTTTTAGCAATCCTTCAAGGTATGTGGATTGCAGTTTGCTTAATTGACGGTACAAAAGTAATTTAGGAATTATTTCATGCTCCCCCTGCAGTTGTTCCAGCACATCTGCTGCAGTAGAATAACCCGTTTTTGTTTTCTTTATTACTGGTAGTTCCAGTTTTTCGAATAAAATCGGTCCCAGTTGTTTAGGTGAGTTTAAATTAAATGTCTCACCAGCAAGCTCATAGATATTTGCTTCAATCTCATCCAATCGCTCTTTTAATTCGCCACGCATTTTCTTCAGCCGTTCTATATCGATTTTTACACCGGTATGCTCCACGTCTCCAAGAATCAATGCAAGCGGCATTTCGAGCTCTTTATATAATGAAAACAGTTCATTATTTTTCAATTCCGAGTCCATTTTAGATTTGACATCATAAAGAACACGGGCTTTTCGTGCAAGGTGTTCAGCAAATTTTTCTTGTTCGGGTATAGCGGACTTAGCGCCTTTCCCGTATACTTCCTCATCAAATAAGACATTCTTGTTTCCAAGCCTGTGACCGATCGCTGGTATATCATGATGGTTTTCAGCTGGATTCAATAAGTATGAAGCCAAAAGCATGTCAAATTGTATTCCGTGTAGATGAATATCCTGATTTAATAATGCTACTAAGGCGCCCTTCGCATCAAATAGGTACTTATCCTTTGTTTTGTCGGTTGCCCATGTTTTGAATTCTTCCGATTGTAAGGCAACATCAGCAGGAATAAAATAGGCTTTTGCTTCATTAGCAATTCCAAATCCTTCAATTTTTGCCTGATGATAGTTGTCATCCATCGTTTCAACTACTAACGATTCTTTCCCAGTAAATATATCTTCTGTTACGTGTTCCAAAACTTCAAACTCAATTTCCTGAATTGAATCCTGTAGTTGATCTGACGTGTCTTCCTCACCATTCACTCTGGCTAACAACGATTGAAAGCCTAGATCTTTAAATATGGCACTTACCTTGTTGGACTGGTACCCATCGTAAGGGATATCTTTCAACCCTATTTCAATTGGGGATTCGGTGTTTATGGTAACTAAATCCCTACTCATGTATGCATCTTCTTTATGATCAGTAAGTTTCTCTTTCAGTTTTTTCCCACTTACTTCATCCATGTGTTCATATACACCATCAAGTGTATAAAATTGTTTCAACAGTTTGGTCGCTGTTTTTTGCCCAACACCTGGAACACCGGGGATATTATCTGAGTTGTCTCCCATCAATGCTTTCAACTCAATTATTTGTTCTGGTGTTATCTCCATTTTTTCATTTAAAAACGTTGGCGTGTATGCTTCTATTTCACTTATGCCTTTTCTTGTTAAATTTACTGTTACCTTATCCGAAACAAGCTGAAGTAAATCCTTGTCCCCGGAAATAACTGTGACATCCCATTTTTCTCCTTGTCCACTCGTGGCTAGCGTTCCAATAATATCATCAGCTTCATATTGGTCTAACTGATAATGTGAAATATCAAATGCATCTAATAGTTCCTTAAGTAATGGGAATTGCTCTGATAGTTCCGGCGGTGTTTTTTGCCTGCCACCTTTATATTCCTGATAAGTCTTATGGCGGAAAGTTGTTTTTCCAGCGTCAAAAGCCACCAGCATATGTGTAGGCTTTTCATCTTCTAAAATTCGAAGCAGCATTGTTGTAAAGCCATAAACGGCATTTGTGTAAACACCTTTGTCATTATTCAGTAATGGCAAAGCAAAAAATGCACGGTAAATAATACTATTTCCATCAATTAAAACGAGTTTATTCGACATCTTTATGCCTCCCTTTTGGCAAAATAATTGCTATCTTCCCGAACTTCTTTTATGTATATATACAGTATAAAACAAAAACTGGTCAATATCATTATTTACGAATGACTTGACCAGTTTTTCACCCCAAATTTGTTGGGATATACACATGGAAGGTTGATCCTTTATCTAATTCGCTATCAACCTTGATTTTACCTTCGTGCACTTCTACGATATGTTTTACGATGGCCAGGCCTAAACCAGTGCCGCCGGTGTTACGGCTTCTCGCCTTATCCACCCGGTAGAAACGTTCAAACAATCTTGGAATCGCTTCTTCACCAATTCCTATGCCTGAATCACTCACTGCTATATGCATATTCGAATCGGTCTTTTCAATCATTAGCGTAATTTCGCCTTTTCCCGGTGTATAACTTACCGCATTAGCCAGCAGGTTAAACAGTACCTGTTTCATCTGCTCTCTGTCAGCTTTCACTTTTATATCCTTTTCCACATCCACTGTAAGATTCAACCCTTTTTGTTCCGCTTGCTGATGAATCACGGCTATTACCTCTTCAATAACCTTACCTATGTGGAAATCAGTTACCTGCAATTCGAATTCATCTTTCTCCAATTTTGAAAGTGTCAATAAATCCTGTATTAAAATTTGGAGACGATCGCTTTCATCATAAATGATTTGATGAAACTTTTCGACTACCTCGGGATTGTTTTCCTTGTTATCCAAAAGCGTTTCGGCAAACCCTTTGATTGAGGTAATCGGTGTTTTCAATTCATGTGAGACATTGGCGACGAAATCTTTTCGAGTCAATTCCAGCTTCTTTAATTCAGTAATATCGTAAAAAACCAGTACGGCACCCTTCAGCATTTTTTTTTCGTTAAATATGGGAGCTCCAATTATTTGGATATATTTTTTATCGAAGTTTATAATTTGGGTAAATGATTCCTTTACATTTTCTTCATAAAGAAATGTTTGCTGTACAAGATGGTGGATCTTTTCATTGTCCAGAACATCGTAATAGAGGTGACCTTTATAATCTTTCGGTGTATTACCAAATAACGAAATAAACTTACGATTTACCAGGTGTATATATCCTTTTTCATCGATTAAAACAAGTCCACTCTCTGTATTATCAATAACCGTAACCAATTGTTTTTCATGAATATCTTCCTGAATCGTAAGCTCACTAAGATTTCGTGCCAGGATGTTGATTTTATTGCTAAGCTCACCGACACTTCCATTTGAAGCATGGTGGATACGTGCGCGATAATTACCTTTAACTAACTCATCAACAGTTTTTGTTGCTTTTCGTATTGGTTTCATATATTTTTCAAAAATATGTAACAGCATGAGAATAACAATTACAAATTGAACTAGCAGTACCGCGAATAGAATAATAAGTTCTGATGTAAACCGGCTGATTACTGCCCCAGTCAATAACACAACGATTAAAATACCAATAACATATGTAATCAGGGGTTTTCTAAGTATATACCGCATTATTTTGGTTCCTCCAATTTGTACCCCAGGCCCCGTATCGTTTTAATGTAACTTGGCTGCTTAGAATCTGGTTCAATTTTTTCCCTTAAATGACTAACATGAACGTCAACAATTCTTGTGTCCCCAGCAAAATCATAGTTCCAAACAGCGCTTAATAATTGATCTCTTGATAATACATTTCCTAAATGATTCGCTAAATAATGGAGCAGTTCAAATTCTTTTCGGGTGAATGTAATGGTAGCCCCAAACATTTCAGCTTCATATCGTTCGGGATAAATGATCAAATCGCCAATTTTCATCGTAGAATTTCCTGATTGCCGGGACTGTCCTGAACGTCTAATAATTGCTTTGGTCCTTGCGATTACCTCTTTGGGGCTAAAGGGCTTAGTTAGATAATCATCTGCCCCAAGTTCTAGACCAAGAATTTTATCTACCTCATCTTCCTTGGCTGTTAACATTAAAATTGGTGTATCAACACGATTGGCCCTAAGGAATTTACAAACTTCCATTCCATCCATTTCCGGCAGCATCAAGTCCAATATGATTAAATCAAAATGTGATGCCCGTGCTTTTTTTATCGCTTCGAGACCATCGTAGGCATAATCAGCTTCATATCCTGCCAGTTCCATATTATAAGTAAGTAACGTTACGATTGAAACTTCATCATCGACTATCAGAATTTTTTGTTTCACACCTATCTGTCTCCTTATCCATATCGATTGATCCAACTGAACTCCGTTACCTCTATAGTACATGGAAGTTAACAAGAAGTGAACACACATAATTGTAAAAATAAATTTACAAAGGGAAAGCGTAGGAGGCAGACAATATTTTCATATTTATCCCTTTAGAAGACTGTTTTAAAAAGGAATGTTGTTTTGACACAAAATACATAAACGGCGACATAACTAATAACCATGTTTGGCCCACTGCGGCCGCTGCGAAAAAGCACTGCGCTTTCATGGCCTCCTCGAGCTTACGCTGAAGGCACTGAAAAAGGTATAGTTAATACACAAATATGTGGATCTATCATCGCATCTTGAATATACTGCGCGCACCTTAGGCCGAGTGACGAGCCTCCTTGCCCCGGCAAGGGGTAGCCGACGTTGCCCGCAAAGGGCGGTTTTAGTCGGGCCTCATTAACTGTGTCCGGGGTCTCGCCGATCTCTCACTTCCCGCAGGACAAGGAAAGCTCCCTTGAGAAACATCGCACGCAGAAAAAGCGGGTTTCTTTTTCAAGGAGTCTCCGTATATTCAAGATGCTAGGTTAAGGTGAAAGGCTATATTTTGTAATATCTACCACCTTTTCAGTGGCCTCGAGCGTCAGCTCGGGGAGGCTCATCAGCTGCCCACGGAAAGCGCAGTGTTTTTCCGTAGCGGTCGCTAGCCCACCAAACATGAGTTTTAGTTACGTCGCAGTTTTTATCAACTGTGGCAATAGTAGTAATAAACTATGCGAAAAACGCTATGATTAAATAAACCGCCACCTTGGGCAGTTTCAGTTTCATTCGATTTTTTATAAGAAATTTTCTAATGAACTTGCATTAATCGAATTTGATTTATAAGCGGGACAAACCTTTAATTTCCCAGTAATAACGGTATCTCCATCAATGTTATAGCCGTCTACCGATAAGAAAATAAAATGATTGTCCATGTTTATTTCAGTAATTTCTACTGAAAACGTTACTTCTGAGCTATGAAATACGGGGTTTGGATATGATATCTCCTGAGAAATGATATGACTTCCCGGCCCGGGTAAATGCATAGAAACGATAGATGATACCATACCTAATAGCATTACTGATGGAACTACCGGCTGTTTGTATGGAGTCTGTGATGCATAATCATGCTGAATATATAAAGGATTCGCGTCGTTTGTTAGCCCAAGATACAGTAATAGATCTTTGTCTTCTATACTTTGCACGGATGTATAGGAATCTCCCACCTGCAATTGATCTATCTTTTTTCCTATTTTTCTCTTTTTTCCTAGCACTATTCCCCACCTCCAAAATATGTAAGCGTTTACCATTATATCAAAAGCACGCTTCATTATCTATTGAAAGGTACGCATGATTAAACGACTGCAAACAAAAAAACCTCCCGCACAAAAGTTAGTGCGGAAAGTTCTTTATACCTTTTATTGTAATACATTTAGCACATTCTTAACAGATTCTGCTGATTTGTCCAATGCAGCTTTCTCATCATCTGTCAGGTCTAATTCAATAATATCTTCAATTCCGTTTCCACCAAGTATAGTTGGAACACCGAGATAGATGTCGGAATAACCGTATTCACCTTCCAGGTAAGCAATCGCTGGAATTACACGACGCTGATCTTTAAGAATAGCTTCAGCCATGACAGTCAATGAAGCTGCAGGGGCGTAATATGCACTGCCGTTACCCAGCAGGCCGACAATCTCACCGCCACCTTTACGTGTGCGCGCAACAATTTCATCTAATCGCTCTTTTGAAATAAGTTTTTCTAGTGGAATACCACCGGCATAAGAATAGCGGATTAATGGTACCATATCGTCACCGTGGCCGCCAAGTACGAATCCTGTAATATCCTTAACAGAAAGGTTCAATTCCTGTGCGATAAATGTGCGGAAACGTCCCGTATCAAGCACACCAGATTGACCGATAACACGTTCTTTCGGGAATCCAGATTCTTTAAATGCTGTGTATGTCATCGCATCCACTGGATTTGATAAGACAACAATTAACGATTCTGGTGCATATTTAGCAATTTCACCGGCTACAGACTTCATAATTTTTGCATTCGTATTTACTAGATCATCACGACTCATACCTGGTTTACGAGCAATACCTGCCGTAATTAGTACTAAATCTGAATCCTTTGTGTCTTCATAGTTAGCTGTACCAGTAATTTTTGCATCAAAACCCTGGATAGGACTAGCTTCAAGCATATCTAATGCTTTTCCTTTTGTTGGATCCTCCATGTTGGGAATATCAACTAAAACAACGTCACCAAGTTCTTTTTGTGCAATCATCAAAGCTGTGGTAGCTCCAGTAAACCCTGAACCAATTACTGAAATCTTCTTCCGTGTAATACCCATGTCAATCCCCTTTCTTACACTTAATCCATATTTTTGATTAGTTCTTGACCAAACTCAGAACACTTAACTTCTGTTGCACCCTCCATTAGACGGGCAAAGTCATACGTTACAACTTTTGATGCAATAGTTTTATCCATTGCTTTTGAAATTAAATCTGCCGCTTCTCTCCACTCAAGGTGTTCAAGCATAAGAACAGCCGAAAGAATGATTGATGATGGATTTACTTTGTCCATTCCAGCGTACTTAGGTGCAGTACCATGTGTTGCTTCGAAAATTGCATGACCAGTTTCAAAGTTAATGTTTGCTCCCGGTGCAATACCAATTCCGCCAACTTGTGCTGCTAAAGCATCTGACACATAGTCTCCATTTAAATTCATTGTAGCAACTACATCAAATTCATCAGGACGAGTTAAGATTTGTTGTAGGAAAATATCTGCAATGGAATCTTTCACAAGAATTTTTCCGTTTTTGATTGCTTCATCCTGCGCTTTATTAGCTGCTTCCTTACCTTCTTTTTCAACAATGCGGTCATATTCAGCCCATGTAAATACCTTATCACCAAATTCTTCTTCCGCTAGCTCATAACCCCAAGCTTTGAAAGCACCTTCAGTGAATTTCATAATGTTACCTTTGTGGACTAATGTAACGCTTTTGCGTCCTTCATTAATTGCATATTCAATACTTGAGCGAACAAGGCGTTTTGTACCCTCTTCGGAAACAGGTTTAATTCCAATTCCAGATGTTTCAGGGAAGCGGATATTATGAACATCCATTTCATTCTTCAAGAATTCAATTACCTTTTTAACTTCTGGTGTGCCTTTTTGCCACTCAATACCAGCATAAATATCTTCTGTATTTTCACGGAAAATCACCATATCTACGTCCTCAGGGCGTTTTACTGGTGATGGAACACCATTGAAGTAACGTACCGGACGTAAACATGTAAACAGGTCTAATTCCTGGCGTAAAGCTACGTTTAATGAACGAATTCCACCACCGATTGGAGTCGTAAGTGGTCCTTTAATCGCAATTTTATAGTCACGAATCACATCAAGAGTTTCAGAAGGTAACCACTCACCAGTTTTATCGTAAGCCTTTTGGCCAGCATAAACTTCTTTCCACTCAATTGCTTTTGCTCCATTATAAGCCTTCTCAACAGCTGCTTCGATTACTTTACTGGCAGCAGCCCAAATATCGGGGCCTGTTCCATCCCCTTCGATAAATGGAATAATTGGACGATCTGGAACACTCATATGTCCATTTTCCACAGTAATTCTTTCTCCTTGTGCCATAAAAAATTCCTCCTAATCATAATCATACTAATCTATTTTATCATATTACCGAATAACATAGGAATAGCCGGTCAAACACCGGCTACTAATTGTTTAGCACCAAATTTATCCGCGATTTTCAATTGCTACGTAATCTTGTGTTTTTGGACCAATGTACTCAGCACGTGGGCGAATCAAGCGGTTGTTGGAATATTGCTCCAAAATATGTGCCAGCCAGCCGGAAACACGACTAACTGCAAAAAGAGGCGTGAATAAATCGTGATCGATTCCTAAGCTGTGGTATACAGATGCGGAATAAAAATCAACGTTTGCTGGTAATCCTTTTTCCTCTTTGATGAAATCTTCAATTTTAATGGACATGTTATACCATTTAGCCTGTCCGGTTATTTTAGTTAATTCTTTAGACATGCGCTTTAAATGTTTCGCACGTGGATCACCATTTTGATATACCCGGTGTCCCATACCCATTATTTTCTCTTTTTGTTCTATTTTTTCTTTAATGTAAGGAATTGCATTGTCTTCTTCACCAATTTCAGTCAACATCTTCATTACACGTTCATTGGCACCACCATGAAGTGGACCTTTTAACGCTCCAATTGCTGCAGTCACACCAGAATAAATATCTGAAAGTGTTGCTACGCAAACACGCGCTGTAAATGTTGACGCATTCAATTCATGATCTGCATGAAGGACGAGCGCTTTATTAACTGCTTCAATTTCAATGTCTTTACCTTCTTCACCATTCAACATGTATAAGAAGTTAGCAGCAAATCCTAATTCTTTCTTCGGTTTTACCGGATCTTTCCCTTGGCGGATACGTGCGAAAGCAGTTACAATTGTTGCGATTTTTGCTTGAATTCGAATTGCTTTCCGTTTATTAGCATCCTCTTCCATTACGTCGGCTTCTTCATCATAAAGTCCAAGTAATGATATTGCTGTGCGTAAAGCAGCCATTGGGTGAACAGAAGACAAATCATATGAACGTAAATGTTCAGTCACAGCATCTGGAAGCTCCATATTTAAAGCTAATTCCGCTTTAAATGAATCAAGTTCAGACTTTGTCGGCAGCTTAAGGTTCCATAATAAATAAACAACTTCCTCAAAGCTTGAATTCTCGGCTAAATCATCAATTCTGTAACCAACGTATGTAAGTTGATCATCTATGATGGAACTAATTGACGATTGAGTTGCTACAACCCCTTCGAGACCTTTTGTTGTTGTCATAACATCCCTCTCCTTTTCTATAGTTTTACACATTAAATTAGGATACATTATAGATAATGACTCTGTTTGACAATATTCGTACATCTGGCATTGTCATCCCCATGGACAATTATAAAGTAAAATCAAAGCAATGTGAATTGAAACCGATTATTTTCACCAATATTTTTAGGAAAGTCCACATTTTCCGTCAGAAAATCCTGCTTTGTATTAAGAAGCTAATGGTGTCTCTCCATTTTCTTGTACTATTCCGTCCCTATTTCTCATATGTAGATAAGACAAGCAATTTATTTGAGAAGTAAATCATGGGGTGGCCATATGTATCCGCAATATATCGATCGAATACTTCGATTTTTATTTGTATTCTTTATCTTCATAGCCAGTTTTTTTCTAATAAAATACAGTCTAATTTATCTTTACCCATTTATTATTGCATTTCTTTGTGGATTTATTCTTCAGCCATCCATTCATATTCTTGAGGACTTTTGCAGGTTTCCGAGATTCCTTGCAACCCTTTTTGCACTTGCTATTTTTTTGCTCGTAAGCGTATTTTGTATAGCAATCATCGTTAATGAACTAATGCATGGAACAGCATATCTGGCCAACCATCTGCCTGCATACTTCAAAGATTTTATATCGCTTTGTGAAGCGTATTTTCATTCTACTATTTTACCGTTATATAATAAATTGGCTGCCTTTTTCAATTCGCTGGATCCTTCTCAGCAACAAGCTATTAATAGCAGCTTGGAAAAAATCACAAACCAAATAACAACTTCAGGGTCAACGTTAATCAAAGGTTTCCTGTTAAATGTACCCGAAGTAATAAGCATTCTGCCAAGTTCATTAACGATTTTCACCGTAACACTTATCGCCACGTTTTTAATTGCAAAGGACTGGAACCGGCTTAATCGTTTGGCAGTTCAAACAATCCCTTACCTTAACAAAGCCGTAGTCCATGATTTATCTAAGCACATAAAGTCGTCCCTGACAGGTTTTTTAAGGGCGCAAGTCGTATTAATGTTAATAACCGCAGCCTCGATATACATTGGTTTATCATTGCTAAAAGTGAAATACGCACTCACTGTTGCAATTCTGGCTGCATTGCTGGACTTACTTCCATATATCGGAACGGGCGTCATTTTCATACCGTGGATCTGCTATTTATTTATTACTGGTGATTATGCCATGACCATTCAGCTGGCAAGTTTATATATGGCAATTGTCGTTGCCAGGCAAATTATTGAACCAAAACTTTTGTCCGCAAGCATTGGCATAAGTCCTTTGGCCACACTGCTGACCATGTTCGTTGGCTTAAATTTATGGGGGTTACTAGGCTTATTCATTAGCCCTTTTCTGTTAATCGTATGGAATGCCTGTTATCAAACAAGGGTTTTCAGACACATACTATTATTTATCAAAGGTGGCTGATATTACTTTCGATAAATGATTGTTGCGTTATTCATACGGTGTTTTATAAAAGCACGGAGCAAATTCTTAAATGGATTGCGCGTGAACGGCAACACGAGAAGAAAACCCACAGTATCTGTAATGAATCCAGGGGTGAAAAGGAATACAGCACCAACGAAAATGCATATTCCATCAATTATTTCTTCTGCGGGTACATGACCACTGTTCATGGAAAGCCTTGCACGATTCCATGTTTCAACACCCTGCCTTTTGGCTATAAATACCCCCACAAAGCCTGTCAGCATGATTAGAAATACAATCCACCACGGTCCGATTATTCCTCCGGCCCAAACGAAAATGCCAATTTCCAATGCTGGTATGATAAGGAGTGCAATAATTAACCAACGCATGGACAATCACCCTTTCTGTAAGAAAAGCACAGGAGCCCAATTAAGGTATATTGCTGGCCCCGGAGCCAGACATAATTTCGTTTATCATCCTTCACTTTGCAAAAAGAGGCAGGGACATAAGTGTTTTAATAAAAGAAATATCCGAACTAACCGAAAATTAACAGTACTGTTCGTATTTGAGTTACACTTTTTTGATATGTCCCTAGCCTCTTTGTGCTCACCTTATAATACGCTTGTATGACCTCTAAATACGTCACCTTTTGTAGCATCTATTGTAATATCATCGCCGTCCTTGATTAGTTCAAAGACTTTATCCAACCCTACAATAACTGGTATGCCAAGACTGAGACCTACTACAGCAGCATGTGATGTCAGACCGCCCTCTTCCGTAATTATACCACCAGCTTTTTGAATGGCAGGCATCATATCACGATCAGTACCATACGTCACCAGGATATCCTCTTCAGTAACTTTTGTGTTAGCCTCCTCTGCCGTTTTGGCAATCACTGCCCGACCATAAGCACTTCTTCTGCCGATTCCCTGGCCTTTGGCAATGACATCACCAATGACATGAACCTTCATTAAATTAGTTGTTCCGCTCTCCCCAACGGGTACACCTGCAGTTATAATTACTCTGCTTCCGCGTTTAAATAATTCTGTTTTCAAACCTTCTTCAACAGCTACGTCCAGCATTTCATCAGTTGAATTCGCTCTTTCACCTATAGCCGCGTGCACACCCCAAACCAATGACAATTGACGGTTTACATGGTCAGAGGACGTAACGGCCACAATCGGTGCTTTTGGACGATACTTGGAAATCATTCGTGCTGTATGCCCACTTTCTGTTGGAGTGATGATTGCACTCACATCCAAATTCATTGCAGTATGGGTTACAGACTGACTAATTGAATCCGTAATTGTCATATCAACAATTTTTGATCGATTTGTCAGAATCATTTTGTGGTCAAGCGCTGTTTCGGCCTTTAATGCGATACTGCTCATTGTCTGAACCGACTCAACAGGATAATGCCCTGCAGCTGTTTCACCTGAAAGCATAATAGCATCTGTTCCATCAAAGATGGCATTAGCGACATCTGACGCCTCAGCTCTTGTAGGGCGAGGATTTCGTTGCATTGAATCCAGCATTTGTGTGGCTGTAATAACCGGTTTCCCTGCGTTATTACATTTATTAATAAGTTGTTTTTGAACTAATGGAACATCCTCTGCTGGGATTTCGACACCTAAGTCTCCTCGGGCAACCATAATTCCATCACTTACTTCTAAAATTGAATCAATGTTCTCTACACCCTCATTGTTTTCAATCTTCGGGATGATTTGAATATGTGTTGCATCATATTGTTCCAATAATGCTCTTATTTCAAAAACATCAGAAGGACGCCGTACAAAAGAGGCAGCAATAAAATCGACTCCTTCTTCGATACCAAACACAATATCATTTGCATCCTTTTCTGTAATACCTGGCAATTTCACCTGCACATTTGGCACATTGACACCTTTTTTATTTTTGATCGCACCACTGTTTAATGCTGTCGTAATCAGTTCCTGGTTTTCTTTATCTATCTCCTCCACCTTCAGCTCAATTAAGCCATCATCGAGTAGGATGGACGACCCTTCATGAACATCATTGATTAGGCCAGGATAGGTGATTGAAAACCGTTTTGCGGTACCTACAATTTCGTTCATCGATAACACGACAGTCGACCCTTCTACAATTTCATCTTCACCATTTTCAAAAGATCCTGTTCTAATTTCTGGACCTTTTGTATCAAGTAATATGGCAACTGTTTTCCCAGTTTTATTAGCCGCTTCTTTAATATTTTTGATCCGTTGTCGATGTTCGTCAAAATCTCCATGTGAAAAATTTAAACGAGCCACGTTCATGCCAGATTTGATCAATTGTTCCAAGGTTTCAATTGATTCAGAAGCAGGACCAATCGTACAGACGATTTTTGTTTTCCTCATTGATAGTTCCTCCTAATATAGTCTTAGATAGACAATTCATTCGATAATTGATACATTTCCATATTAATTGCATGTTTTTGATTTAATATCTCCAATATGTTGTGATCAACTAATTTATTTTGTTGAATTCCAACTACCCGGCCACCTTCACCGCCGAGCAGCAAATCAACAGCTTTAGCTCCTAAGCGGCTGGCTAACACTCTATCAGCTGCGGTAGGTGACCCTCCGCGTTGAATATGACCTAATACCGTAACGCGCGTTTCTAGATTTGTTGCATCCTGGATTCGCTTCCCATACGAAAAACCGCTGCCGACGCCTTCAGCTAAAATAATAATACTATGTTTCTTCCCACGGTCATGCCCTCTTTTTAATTTATTGATAACTGCTTCGAAATCATCCTTCTTTTCAGGAATTAATATACTTTCAGCTCCATCTGCAAGGCCGGCCCATAGGGCTAGATCACCTGCATCACGGCCCATTACCTCAATGACGTATGTCCGTTCATGCGAAGTAGCAGTATCTCTAATTTTATCAATAGCTTCAATAATAGTATTTAGAGCTGTATCAAAACCAATTGTAAAATCAGTTCCGGGTATATCATTATCAATCGTACCGGGAACTCCAATACATGGAAAACCATTTTCCGTTAATTTTTGGGCTCCACGAAAGCTCCCGTCTCCACCAATTACAATCAGACCTTCGATGCCATGCCTTTTAAGTTGTTGAATAGCTTTCTGCTGGCCCTTTGGGGTTTTAAATTCCGTACTTCTTGCTGAGAATAAGATTGTCCCGCCGCGCTGAATAATATCACCTACGGAACCTATTTCCATTTTGCTAATGTTACCTTCCATTAGGCCCTGAAATCCATTTTTGATCCCATATATGTCTACTCCATGAAAAATAGCTTTTCGTACAACAGCCCGAATTGCAGCATTCATTCCTGGTGCATCACCACCACTAGTTAAAACAGCTATTTTCTTCATCTTCTCACCTCAACTACCTTTAGAATTTCATTTAGTTAAATTAATTAACTTTAACCTGCTACATTAAATATAGTACCGTAAATTTGTTAAGAAAAACAATCATGAGGCTGACTAGATGTCAACCCCATTTGAATAAGTTACGCTATTTACTGTTCCAATTCCTTATAATCGCCAATTTGCTCATACTTTTCCCATCTTTTTTCAAGTAATTCTTCTTTGGCAATGTCTGATAAAGAAGCGAGTGATTTTGCTAAAACCCCATTTATATTTGCGGCTTGCTGCTTAATATCACGGTGAGCGCCACCTCTAACTTCTGGTATAATTTCCTCAATTACACCAAGTTCTTTTAAATCATAGGAGGTGATTTTCATTGTTTCGGCAGCCTTTTGAGCCAGACCGGAATCTTTCCATAACAATGCCGCAGCACCCTCAGGTGAGATTACCGAGTAAGTAGAGTTCTCGAGCATATGAATATGGTCACCAATTCCTAGTCCAAGGGCACCGCCGCTTCCGCCTTCACCTATCACAATACAAACAATTGGCACCGTAAGACCAGCCATCTCCATTAGGTTTTTGGCGATCGCTTCACTTTGCCCACGTTCTTCGGCAGCTTTACCTGGAAATGCACCTTTTGTATCAATGAAACAGACGATTGGACGATTAAACTTTTCCGCTTGTTTCATATGCCGCAATGCTTTGCGGTACCCCTCAGGGTGCGGCATACCAAAGTTTCGGTGAATATTTTCTTTAGTATCCTTCCCCCGCTGATGGCCAATAACTGTGATTGGACGATCCTGATAATAGGCTATACCTGCAACAATCGCAGCATCATCACCGAAAAAACGATCCCCATGAAACTCGATGAAATCGGTAAACAATTCACCGATATAATCCAGAGAGGTTGGCCTGTCCTGATGGCGCGCCATCTGTACACGATTCCATGGTTTTAAATTTGTGTAAATATCGTTTTCCAGCTTTTCCAGTCGTTTTTCAAGCGTGCTTATTTCATCTGTTAAATCAATCTCACTATCTTCTGTAAAACTTTTTAATTCCGTTATTTTTTCTTTAAGATTTACAATTGGTTTTTCAAAATCCAATACTTGCTTCATTCAGAGTCCCCACCCTTCTGATGCATATGGAGCAATGTAGTTAACGTTTGCTTCATATCATGTCTGTGGATGACCTTGTCCAACTGTCCGTGTTCTAAAAGAAACTCTGCAGTTTGAAAGTCATCCGGCAGCTTCTCCCGAATAGTTTGCTCAATAATTCGTCTCCCGGCAAACCCAATCAAGGCACCTGGTTCAGCAAAATTGTAATCACCTATTGATGCAAAACTTGCTGATACTCCACCAGTTGTTGGATGTGTCATAATGGAAAACATTAGTCCTCCAGCCTCACTAAAACGTTTAATTGCAACAGAGGTTTTCGCCATTTGCATTAAGCTTAAGACGCCCTCTTGCATCCGGGCCCCACCTGAAGCAGTAAATAGGATGATTGGTAACGATTCCTTCCTTGCCTTTTCGACCGCTCGGGTAATTTTTTCACCGACCACAGACCCCATACTTCCCATGCGGAACCTGGAATCCATAATGCAAACCACGGTTGGCTGACCATCAATTTCACCTTTTCCAGTTACAATAGCTTCGTTCAAGTCTGTTTTGATCCGGTCATTTTCCAGCTTTTCTTCATAACCAGGAAACCCTAAGGGATTATTTGAGATTAAATATTGATCCCATTCCTGAAATGACCCTTCATCAAATAAACTATCAATCCGTTCCCAAGCAGTCAATTTATGGTGATAACCACAATTCGGACAAACATTAAGATTTTTATTCATTTCTTTTCGATAATATATTTTGTGGCAGCCTTCACATTTTTTCATTAATCCTTCTGGAACATCCATTTTGCCTTGTTCACTTGGTATGGATGCATACTTCTTTTTCTTGCCGAAAAAATCCTTTAGCAAGGTAACTCCTCCTTTTCAGAAAACGGGTGATACACTTATGTAATGGTATATAACGAATAAAACTGCGATAAAATGGGTTGGTCACATATTAGTTATCATTCCATATAATTTCCAAACAATTTTTCGACCGCATCATACGACCGATTTATATATATGTCAATCAGTTCCTCATAAAACATTTTATCATAATTTGACTGTTTCATCGTTAGGGAAAAGTCTTCCATCAGGTTCCAGATCCTTGTTAATAAAAGATTATCCGTCTTTTTTAACAACAAACGAAAAAAATATGTGTGCTTTTCCTCCAGATTTTCTGTT
The DNA here is from genome assembly GCF_002216775.1 of Virgibacillus phasianinus. Taxonomy (GTDB): domain Bacteria; phylum Bacillota; class Bacilli; order Bacillales; family Amphibacillaceae; genus Virgibacillus_F; species Virgibacillus_F phasianinus. The sequence continues at coordinate 2,704,272 of NZ_CP022315.1, read as the reverse complement.
ACGAGCATTTCCATTTCATTGACATCCTGCTGATCGATGCGATGAAACGTCAGCTTCGTTATTTCTTTTTCAAGAATTACTTTTGCGGTACGTAATTCCCTTTTAGTTTTGGCACCCTGTAAGATAAAGGATGCCAACAACTCAACAGTTTGGTATGGTTTATAATCACTTAAGAACGTGCCTTGCCCGCTGCGTGTTTCTATTAAACCAAGCAGCTCCATAGCCCGTAATGCTTCTCTGACAGACGATCTACCAGCCTGTAAATTTTCCGCTAGATCACGTTCAGAAGGGAGTTTATCACCAGGTTTAAGATTATTTTCATCGATATACCTTCGAATTTCGTTTAAAACTGCTTGGTATACTTTCTGCTTAGGTGACATGGACACAGCCATGGCTCCCTCCTTTACGCGATTAAGAATCGATTCGTGTTAAACTTCTTGTCTTCTCTGCAACAGCCTCTGGATCAACTTCAATTCGTGCGACTCCTGTTTCCATCGCTGCCTGAGCAACACTTTTTGCTACAATTGGAGCAACTCGTGCATCGAATGGAGCTGGAATTACATAATCTTCATTAAGATCATCTTCACTGACAAGTGAAGCGATTGCTCTTGCAGCAGCAATTTTCATTCTTTCATTGATACGTGTAGCTCGTACATCTAACGCTCCGCGAAAAATACCAGGGAATGCGAGCACATTATTTACCTGGTTAGGAAAATCTGATCTTCCTGTACCAATAACTTTTGCGCCGGCTTCTTTTGCCTCATCTGGCATAATTTCTGGATCCGGGTTAGCCATAGCGAAAATAATAGGATCTGTATTCATGCGTTCTACCATTTCTTTTGATAGTAAACCACCAACAGATACACCAATGAAGACATCCGCACCTTCAAGAACTTCTTCAAGTGATCCTTCTTTTCTATCCTTATTGGTTATCTTTGCCACTCGATCTTTCACATCATTCATACCATATGGCCTACCGTCAAAGATGGCTCCTTTTGAGTCACACATAATCATTTCCCGTACACCAAAACTATGAAGTAATTTTATGATGGCAATTCCGGCAGCACCTGCACCGTTTGCTACTACTCTGATGTCTGAGAATGATTTGCCAACAACTTTCAATGCATTAATTAAGCCTGCTACAGTTACTATTGCTGTCCCATGCTGGTCATCATGAAAGATTGGTATATTCGTTTCTTTTTTAAGTTTTTCTTCAATAATAAAGCAATTAGGAGCTGCTATATCTTCTAAATTCACTCCGCCAAACGTTGGTTCCATTAATTTTACCGTACGAACGATTTCTTCAATATCATGAGTGTCAAGACATATTGGGAAGGAATCTACTCCGGCAAAACTTTTAAATAACACAGATTTCCCTTCCATAACTGGAAGTGCGGCTTCAGGGCCTATATTTCCAAGACCCAATACTGCTGAACCGTCACTAACGACCGCGACCATATTACCTTTCATGGTATAATCGTAGACTTTTTCCTTTTGGTCATGTATTTCCTTGCATGGCTCTGCGACACCGGGCGAATAAGCTAAGCTCAGATCCCTGGCATTATGAATCGGAACCTTTGACTCTATTGTTAATTTTCCTTGTTTTGACTTATGCATTTGCAGTGAATCATCTCTCAAATTTGACATGTCCTATTCGCTCCTTTTTAGCAATAGTAATGGTATACGCTTGTCCTTTTAGTGGTCAGACCACCGATTATTTCATTATAACAGATGGTTTTTATGTGTAAAGTTATAGATATGAAGACATTACAATTATCTTATTCTTTTTTTAATGCCACATTTTTCTCGCCCAGTTGAAGTCTTAATGCGCGTATGCAAGCTGATGTTGCATGAAGAAAATAGTCGCTTGCCAATTGATAGGTTATCTTGCTATCTTCCTGATGAATGATCACTGGCGTACTGCCAGGTTGGTTGACTGCAGCTTCTTTTAAAATATTCATTACCTGTCCACTATCTTTCGATCTGCATTTCACAAATAGTTGTTGCGGTGCTTGAATGGTAAGATCGTCTTCTTTAAATGGCTGGATTTCCTGAATCACCCATTGCAGTTTGTTATTACGTTCCTCAATCTTCCCATTAATAATAACAAGCTCCTCTTCATGAAGCCACGGATTTACCTCCCGGAATAGATCTGGAAAAATAACTCCTTCCATATCACTTGTTTCATCACTGAATGTTATAAAGGCCATTGGGTCTCCACGTTTTGTTCGAATAGTTTTCATCGCCTGAACAATTGCCGCGCTTTTTATTTTTCGTTTTCCTGCCATTGAACTTGCCTGGCTTAAGTTCAGAAGTCCATTTCCTCTTAGTTTCTGACGATAACTAGCCAAAGGATGGCTGGATATATAAATCCCCATCAATTCTTTCTCATCCGAAAGCTTTTTCATTAGACTAAAATCGTCCATTTCAACATATGTTTCCTCTAATTCCATCTTATCCTGAAATAGGCTCGGCTGATCCGCAAATTCCCGAAATAATTCACCCTGTTCCATAGCGTGGTCAATTGAAGCTAGCAGGCTCGCTCGGTTATCAAAGGTTTCATCAAGCGCACCAGCGATTATTAATAATTCCAGTGCCTGACGATTTACTGCTTTTGTTGAAATCCGTAAACACAAATCAAATATCGATTTAAATGGACCTGATTTACGGGCACGTACAATTTCCTTCACGACTTGATTGCCAATTCCCTTAATGGATAATAATCCCATGCGAATTTGTCCGTCTTCAACGGTATATTTACCAAAGCTTTTATTTATGTCCGGAGGAAGAAATTCAATATCAAAGGTTTTGGCCTCTTTACGATATTGATGCACTTTATCCTGCTGATTGGCAATGGAACTTAATAATTCCGCAAAGAAGCTGGCAGGGTAATGGGTTTTTAAATAGGCCAATTGATACGAAACCTGACTGTAAGCCACCGCATGGCTCAGGTTGAAACCGTAGTTTGCAAACTGTACAATCCAGTTAAAGATTTCAGTTGCAATTGTTTCATCATAGCCATTCGCCAAACATCCGGCGATAAACTTTTTCTTCTGATTTTCCATTAATTCATGTTTCTTTTTACTTACTGCACGCCGCAAGATATCCGCTTCACCAAGTGAGAAACCGGCTATTTGATTCGCAATTTGCATAATCTGTTCTTGGTAAATTAATACGCCATATGTGTCTTTTAAAATTGGTTCCAGATCAGGATGCGGGTATTTAATCGGTGTTTGTCCATGCTTTCTGCTTATATAAATTGGAATATATTCCATTGGACCTGGCCGATAAAGTGCATTAACCGCGACAATATCTTCAAATGATGTGGGTTTTAACTTCCTTAATACCTGCTTCATACCTGTCGATTCCAGCTGAAATACACCATTTGTTTTGCCCGACTTCAGTAATTGAAACGTACCCTCATCACCATTGGGAATTTCCCCGAGTTTTACTCTTGTTCGATGTGTTTGAGCAATTGATTTTACTACACGTTCCAACAGTGTCAAATTTCTTAGTCCCAGGAAATCCATTTTTAGTAAGCCAACTGCTTCAAGTTCATTCATCGGATACTGTGTCAGCCTTGTATCACCTGATCCAAATGTTAGCGGAATATACTCCACCAGCGGTTTCTCGCTAATCACTACCCCGGCCGCATGTGTTGATACATGTCTTGGTAAACCCTCAAGCTTCAATGCAATTGAAAATAGTGTCTTTAACGAAGCGGATTGTTTTATATACATTTTCAAATCCTCTGATGCCTGAATATACTCAAGTAATGGCTTGTTTGCCTGGACAGGAATTTCTTTTAATAAATAATACGCATCCTGCTGCTCAATTCCCATCGTTTTGATCAGCTCCCGAAGCAGTGAACGTGCTGCAAATGTCCCAAACGTAATAATTTGCGCAACATGATCTGTACCATATTTATCACGAACGTAATCAATCACCTCATCACGCCGGTTATCGGAAAAGTCAATATCAATATCCGGCATTGTAACCCGTTCCGGATTGAGGAAGCGCTCAAAAATTAACCGGTGTTTTATCGGATCAACATCTGTAATGGATAATACAAATGCAACTAATGAACCGGCAGCTGAACCTCTTCCGGGACCAACTGCGATATCATGTTTTTTTGCATAATTGATGAAGTCCCACACAATTAAAAAGTAATCACTGAACCCCATTGATTTAATAACAGATAACTCGTATCGTAACCGGTTTTTCACTTCATCAGATGCATCTGTATATCTCCCATTTAAATTACTCCAGCACTTTTCCTCCAAATATGTATGGGCATCCAGGTCGCCTGGTACTGGAAAAGAAGGGAGCAATCGATCACCAAAGTTTATTTCCACATTGCATTTTTCTGAAATCTGATCAGATGCTTCCAAAACTTCCGGCCAAAAAGAACGGAATAAATTATTCATATCCTCAGTTGATCGCAGATGATGGTTAGTGGAATCAGCATGATTATTCGGAGCCCATTGCTTCCCTTTTTTCATTGCTTGCAAACAATCAAAGGCATAATTATCTTTCTCATCTAAATATTTCACATCGTTAATCGCAACCATTTTTACTTGTTTTTGCTCGGAAAAGGCGTGCAGTGCTTCATGTAATTCCTTTTCTCTATCTGTACCATAATCTTCAACACCCAAATAAAAATCATCGCTCGCAAATAACTGTTTCCAAGGTGCCAGGTAATTATCTATTTGCTCAAAGGAATGATTGTTTTCAAACTGATTTATTATTTTTTGATTGGTCACTGGGACTATTCCAATTAAATCTCCTGTAAACGTATTTAGCTGCTCCAATTCCACACTGTTTTGACTATTTGTTTGAATAAAAGTACTTAATTTCATTAACTGCTGATAACCCTGATTATTTTTCGCTAATAAAATACAAACACTTTCGCCCGTCTTATCGTCACTAATAAATACGTTCATTCCGATTATCGGTTTTATCCCGTGCTTTTGACATGTTTTATAGAATGGGATAGCGCCATATAAGACCTGGTCATCCGTTAACGCCAGTGCATGAAATTGATGATCAACGGCCTTTTCTACAAGCCTATCGATTCTAATGGTGCTTTCCATTAAACTGTATCCGCTTTTAACCTGCAAATGTGTAAATGACATGCTTTCCCACCTCGTTGTTACCTTCTTAATTTATTATAACGAAACTCTTTGCGCTTCCACAATTCATATCTTGTCCTATTTAAACATATAGTGGGAGTAGTCTACCTTGTGGGGTGCTTATATTATGGAAGAACGTTTCTTTGCTTCATTTATCCATTGTTATTTCATTGCTTTCGGGGTCATTATTGGTGGCACTATAATTGGCAGTATTGGGCATTTTATGACGGGTGATGCTCCTGTGGCATCGATAACCCGTCTGGCTAGAAGTCTGCGTATTTGGGCCATCGTCGCTGCTATTGGTGGTACGTTTGACGCTATCGCCAACTTTGAAAGAGGTCTTGATGGGTCAAGTATTGATGTATTTAAACAAGTGCTGTTAATAGTGGCCGCCATGGGTGGAGTGAAATCCGCCATCTTAATCCTAACATGGGCTATCCAGCAGGAGATAGAATAATGCATATCCCTCCCTATTACAAGAAAAAAAGCTGGCAGCGCTTTTTAGTTGGTACATTTTTCGGTGCAATAATTGGATACTGTGTACTGCTGTATATGTACGGTAATATGTATGAAAATTTACTGGAGCAAAACGCCGAATTACAATCACAGGTGAAAGAATTAACGAGCCAAAATAAGGCTTTACTGAAAGACAAAGAAGATTTAGACCAGCAGTCCAAGGAATCCGATACCGTAAAGGCAATTGAAATTACTATTTCAAACGGTGAAGAGTTAAAGATGGATAGATTGATTGTACACCAGCTAGAGGACCTTATTAAAGAAGAAATTTCTCATATTATTGGACAGGACGTTGATATTGTATCGGAAAGTGATTTATTACTGATGTCTACCATTGAAAATAAAAGTTTCCGCGTTGATGATATGACATATAAATTTACTGTCAGTAAACTTTCCATTACCGAAACAGTAAAACTAACAATGGAAGCTGAAATTGAAGGGTAAAAAAATTTTTAAAAAATAGGCACATTTACACTAACAATCATATACTATTCTACATGGAAAGGAGTGGATTCATATGTTCATTATGGATCAAAAGCGTATTAAGGAAGAAAAAATGGCCCAATTAAGAAATGGTTTGACAGCATACGCTGAATCAAATGAATTAATTCGTTTAATAAAAAAGGATATTCAAAAATATGAATTACTTGTGCATTGTGATGAAACACCTTCAGGATGCTGGTTTATACCACTTCATGAAAAGACGGGGAATGCCTGTTAAGCAATCAGCTGGATTTAGTGATGTTACCTTTGTAACATACTATAAACCAAAAGAAGCGCTATCTCAGCACTTCTTTTTTTACTTTGTATATAACATACAAGCCTGATTAAGGTCATTGACTACTTGTGCTACTTCTTCCCACGAATGGACAGACGCTCCAGCAGCCATAGGATGACCTCCCCCATTGTACTTAGTAGCAATTGTGTTTATTACGGGGCCTTTTGAACGGAGACGTACACGAATCAGGTCATCTTCTTCAATAAAGAACGCCCACGCTTTAATCCCCTCAATCTCTCCTAATACACCGACCAACTGACCGGTTTCCATATCACTTACGCCAAACTCACGTAAAATCGATTGATTCAGTTTTATCGTACTCATACCCGAATCCGCAAGTTTGTAATTTTGTAAAATATAGCCACGTAGTCTTGCTATTGTTTCCTTGGTACTGTAGATCCCGTCATATAATGCTGAACGATCAAAATTGTAGGTTACAAGTTCTGCAGCAATTTGGAATGTTTTCTTCGTTGTACTTGGAAATAGAAATCGGCCGGTATCGCCAACAATTCCTCCATAAAGAAGACGTGCTACCTGGTCATTCATTTTAAAACCGTGACTTTGTGCATACAAAAAAAGATCATAAATAATTTCACTGGTCGAACTTGCGTCTGTGTTAACGGATAAAATATCTCCATATTTATCTACATTCGGATGGTGGTCAATTTTAATTAACGTATCTCCCTTGCCATACCGGGTATCATCAATTCTGGCAGCGTTGGCCGTATCACACACGATTACAAGTGCCCCTTTAAATGTATCATCATTGATTGTATCCATTCCTATTAAGAACGTTAGGGATGGATCCTCTGATCCAACAACATAGACATCTTTTTCGGGAAAGGTTTCTTTAATCATGTGCATTAATCCACCCTGAGAACCTAGAGCATCAGGATCCGGCCTTACGTGGCGGTGAATAATTATTGTATGGTGATTTTTGATTGCTTCTACTATTTTGTCAAAGTTCATTTTTTACACATCCATTTCTTCTAGCATAATTCACTAAAACAAGCTACAATATAAATAGGATTTTTCAAAAGCATCTCTTTAAAATTTTCTTACTGGAGTAGATAGAATGATCATTTTTCCTATTATTATCTTGTTATCAATTGTGCTTTATGTATATTACAAGGTTGCCATATTACGAACGAAAGACAAACTTACACAAGCATATTTTAACGCAAAATCAAGAATTTGTCTCGGAAGCTTTGTTTTCTTTTTTGCTGTCAATCAATACTTATTTTACCAGACAAAAATTTCCCTGTTTATCGGTATTGTGTTTCTAGTACTTGGTTACTTGCAGCTGTCAAGAGGATTTAAAGAAGTTAAGCACTACAGAAATGAGTGGAAACGTCTATATAGTGAATAAAAACAGGCTGGCTAATTTTAACCAGCCTGTCTTTTTTATCGATCAATCAATTGGGCCATCAGCAGGCCCTTGCCGACCATTTTCTTGTTATTAAATACTTCAACATCTATTTTTGCATAAACCCTGCCAACTTCAAGCAGATTTGGTTTTATGATTATTTTACTGTCAATTTGTACAGGTTTCATAAAATATACTGTTATATTTTCTACTACTAAATCTGCCTTTTTTGCCTGCAACAGCAAACGGCTGCTTGCCTCCGAAATTAATGACGTGAATACACCATTTGAAAGTGTACCAAGCTGATTGGTCATTTGTGGTGTAATATCTGTTTGAAACATCGTTTGTTCCGCGTCCAGTGAATCAAGATTCCGTGAGATGATATCGTCAATTGTTTCCCCAATCTGAGGCTGCCGTTGAATTTGCTGCAGCGCTTTCAGTACGTCCTGTCTTGAGACAATTCCCTGCAATTTGTTCGATTGATCGACAACAGGCATAAGCTCAATGCCTTCCCAAACCATCATATGGGCTACATATGCCAAAGAGGTTTTTGTTTGGATTACATGCGGACGTTTCGTCATAATTTTTTCAATAGGGGTTTGATTGTCTTTTCCAAGAACATCCCTCGAGGTAACCATTCCTACAACACGCTGCTTGTCATCGATAACGGGAAATCTCGAATGTTTTGATTCGTCATTAAGCCTGTACCATTTTTCTAAAATATCTTTTGTTTTCAAATAATAGGCACTTTCAACAGGTGTAAATATATCATCAACAAACACAATTTCTTTTTTGATTAATTGATCATAAATAGCCCTGTTTATCATTGCGGCTACAGTAAAGGTATCATAGCTTGTCGACATTATGGGTATTTCTTTTTCATCAGCAAGCCGTTTGATGTGCTCCTTCGTGTCAAATCCACCCGTTATCAAAACAGCTGCACCCTCATTTAATGCAAGTTCATGGGCCTTTATCCTATTCCCTACGATTAATAAGGAATCACGTTCAGTATATCGCATCATGGCCTCTAACTGCATGGCGCCAATAACAAATTTACTTAATGATTTGTGTAATCCTCTATGACCCCCAAGAACCTGTCCATCAACGATATTGATAACTTCCGCAAAAGTCAGTTGTTCAAAGTTTTCTTTTTGTTTCCGTTCAATACGTATGGTTCCAACCCGCTCAATTGTACTTACCAGCCCCTGATTTTCAGCTTCTTTTATCGCCCTGTATGCAGTACCTTCACTTACATTTAGATCCTTAGCAACTTGGCGAACGGATATCTTATTACCAATCCCTAACGTTCCGATATGTTGAATGATTTGCTCATGTTTCGTTGCCACTAGGTCGTCACCAACTTTCAACTGTACTAGTTTACTTTATGATTATAATTATACAGTTGAAAGAGTCAAACCTCAATGCTAAAGCCTTTGGAGCTGCCTTTTTCTTTCCTGTTCCATAGATGGCGGTTCCATAATTCGCAGGATTGTTGCACTATTTGCAGCAATTACCAATAAAAACAATACCAGCCACATTCCCCAAAATAACACAGCTGTTGAAGTCACTGCGGTCGGGATAACGGGCCAGGCAAAGTATAAGAAAAAGCATGCTAATAACAATCGTAAAATAGCGTAGTGTCGCATTACATTCCCTCCTTATTCCTATGGTTTACCATATGTTCAGACATGCTGATTCAGAACACAGATGAAATATCTTTTATTCATTCTCGGATAAAGAACATTAAAAGGGAGAATAGTAAAGGATACTGTATAGTAAAACAAGGGAGGAAGCTTGTGAATGGAGAGTAAGTCTAAACAAAGTAATGAAGTTTATGACAAAAGATGGGCAATTGTTTCAATGGCATCCATCCCATTGATCATGACACTTGGAAATTCAATGTTAATTCCTGTATTGCCTATCATGGAAAAAGAACTGGATATCTCTAAACTGCAATCCAGCTACATTATAAGTGTTTATTCTGTTGTGGCTATTTTTCTAATCCCGATAGCCGGGTTTCTTTCCGATCGTTTTGGCAGGAAAAATGTCATTATTCCTTCTTTAATTATAGCGGGAATTGGTGCTATACTAGCGGGGTTTGCATCATGGAAAATGAATGACCCCTTCGTATATATCCTTATAGGAAGAATCCTGCAGGGGATTGGCGCCTCTGGAACCGCCCCAATTGTATTGCCTCTGGTTGGGGATATGTTTCAAAAAGATAAGGATATCAGTTCCACCTTGGGTATTATTGAAACATCTAATACATTTGGGAAGGTATTAAGTCCTATACTCGGAGCTGTATTAGCAGGAATTATATGGTTTTTACCTTTCTTTTCTATTCCTTTATTCTGTCTTATATCTGTTCTGCTCATTATTTTTTTGGTTAAAAAGCCAGAAGATGATGAAAAGGGACCTAGTTTTTCCGAATTTAAACAACATACAAAAGAAGTATTTCATGAACATAAACGTTGGCTGCTTGCCATTTTTGTCATTGGAGCTATCTTAATGTTTATTTTATTTGGTATTCTATTTTACCTTTCCAGTGTGCTGGAAGAAGTATATCACTTCAAAGGAGTTAAGAAAGGATTATATTTAGCTGTACCACTTGCGGCGTTATGTTTGTCCTCATTTATAGCAGGTAAAATCATCAAGGATAATTTGGTTCTTATGAAATGGATAACCTTTGTCGGTATCTTGGTTGCAGGCGGGGCTGTTGTCGCTGTACGATTTTCCGATCAGTTTATTTATTTATTAATCGTTTTCCTAGTCTGTGGAGTTGGGATTGGGGCCGTGCTTCCTTGTATGGATGCGCTAATTACCGAAAGCATTAAGAAAAATGTAAGGGGTACCGTTACCTCCATATATAGTTCTGCCCGTTTTGTAGGAGTAGCTGGGGGACCGCCAGCTATTGCCTTATTAATGAAACAGGATTTAACATGGCTGGTCAGCCTGCTTTCTTTGTTAGCATTAATCGCAGCATTTCTAGCCTTTAAAAAAATCAAACCCGAGGATGATCCGAAATAATGCGTTCGTAGGATCGGTGCTAAGGCAGCCTCAGGGCGCTGAACTAGACATATTTCCGTACTTTCTTGAAATGTAAGCTTGAGGCCGGGACATAATTCAAAAGACGAAAGATCACAGGATAGGAAATTTAGAACGTTACTTTTTCAACACAGTCGGATCTAATGCGCAGTTGAAACTGCAAAGTAACAGCAACGTGATTTTTTGCAAAAAATGCGCTGGGTTGTTTTCCGCTGGACCTGCGCAGTGTTTTTCCGTAGCGGTGGACTAACACTCATATAAAGTTAGTTCGCAGTTTATGAACAAATTCGCAGTAAAGTTTACAAAAACAGCCAAAAAGACATCCGAACTACTACAAATTCTAATTAACGAATTTTGAACATAGTTCGGATTTATCTGACTGAAACACTTTTGTCCATGCCTAATCACTTTATGGAGAACCCCATAAATCAATCGATTTTATGGAATACAGAAAAGGTCACAGTAAACGAAACCATTTTTTCTGATTTATTTATTGCTATTTTGTCTACAGTTAAAAGGCGCTTATTGTTTTTTAAAAGGGACAAAAAGGCATTGGCATGTTCCAATTTCTTTGTTGTTGCTTCAAATGTGTAGCTCTTTTTTCCAATTCCTTCGGGCAAATTTGTCGTTTTAGTATTTTCAACTGCTGCTAACTCAAGTAAATGGACAGCAACATTTGAACTGGATGCAAATTGCTCCATTTCTAATAGAAGCTGATCAGGTTGTTCCCGATTTGGTATGAATGCTAATGTATGACTGATTGAATCACTTTTGTTGTTCGCCTGACTGGCTAATTTATCCAGTTGGGCTTCGAACATTGCGGTACTATTTTTAGTTGATGCTAATTCCATTTTCAGGGGTTGAATTACCAGATTATACGTAATCAAATAAATTACCAACGCACTGATTACAACACTAATAACGCAATATAACGTTCGCTTTGATAATGGTTTACTCATCCCCACCATCCTCCTCCGCCAAAACACCGGGATCAATGCTGATGGTTAGTGTAGCCTTGTAGATTGAATCTTGATGGCTGATCATAGTCAGCTCTGTTTCCATTATATCCTTTTGTTTCAACAGGGCTGAAACATATTCCGAAACCGCTGTAAGTGATTTAAAGTCTGCTTGCAATGTCACTTGATTGGTTTCAAGGGACTCATAAGTAATTAATTGTTCCGTTTCCGGAAGTAATTCAAGTATTCGATTGTATACCTCTATAGTTGGCATACTTATTGACTTAATTGCTTGTATATCCGTACTTAATCTTTGCTGCTCGCGTTGATTGTTTATGGTTCCTTGCTGTTTTTTTAGCGCTTTTTCTACATGAGCCAGATTGGATTTTTGTTCCACTATCTCACTTTCATAGTTGCTTTTTTGAACTAGAATTAAAGCAAAGACACATACCAGCAGAATAATTAACACTAGACCCATTTTTAGAAAGGGAATATATTTATTTGATTGTTTTTCCAGAAGATTGATTTCTGTATTCATCACTTGTTCCCTTTCTACACGTTATGTTTCATCGCCAACCCTAAGACATCAGTATATTTAGCAGCAATGTCATATGTTTTATGAAGTTCATCAATAAGATCAATTGGTATCGTTACACTGTTCTGTATTTTAGTTTTGATTTCCTGTAAATTTGCTGCGTCACCAGATATCAGCAGCCTAGTAATCGTTGAAGCACCATTTGTGATATTAAACTGATAAAAGTCAATAATCCGGGTAATTTCAGTAATCAATTCATTGGTTATCCCGCTTTCCAAAACCAGTTTCCGGCTTCTAGTAAAAACTGCCTGATGGTTAGAAAACGTGGTTAACACTAGTGAATCCACGTTCCAATGGATTAACAAGACATCGTTATCGTTATCATTATCCTTATTTTCCTCTTGTAAATAATAATAACGATAAACCGATAATGATGTAAGATCGGCCACTACTGCTTTCATTCCGGCTTCAGTAAAAACCGAGACAAATTCATCAAGCTTCTCTTTGGGATATGCAAACATTAATATCGTTTGCTCTTCTTTGCCCGCTTTAAGGAGTTCTATATCCATTGCCGGATTTCGGAATGGAAGATGAAATCGATTCCCTAGATGCGTAGTTACGTAACCTTTAACTTCATTGAACGAGAGTGCTGATGGAACCTTTATCTTTCGAATAACCACCGTATCATCAGGAACGCAAAAATAAAGTTTTTTACGTTTCCATTTTTGTTCATGAACAAGATTCCGCAGCAGTTTAAGTAAAACAGGTTTATTCCCGATTCTGCCATCTTTGATTGTATCCACAGGCAATTCTATCTCTCCATGGCTCACAAGACTTTCCAATGATTCGTCTTTATGGAAACAATAACGTAGAACCCGATTAGTAATAACAATATTTACTCTGCCAGGATTTCTTAATCCCATGTTAACACCCACTTACAAAAATAAATTCCCATACCAGTTAATAATTGAATTTCCACAAAAATAAGCAACAAGAGCGGCAATAACGATGTAGGGACCAAATGGTATTGCTTGTTTGCGATCCACAAGACGAAATGCGAGCAGAAGGATTCCAATAATTGCACCTATGATGGTTGATAAGAAAAATACAAGTAAAATATTTGAAAGACCAAGAACGATACCAAGTACCCCGAACAGCTTCATGTCACCCCCGCCCATTCCACCTTTACTTATTAGGATAATTATGGCGGTAATACCGGCTCCAGCACTGGCCCCTAAAATTGAATTCCAACAAGAGTCCACAGGATGAATTAGACGCATCACTAGGAAGAATGGCAGAAAAAATAAGAGTACCTTGTTTGGAATCAGCATATATTTAATATCGGATACGAATATGATGATTAACATGGAAACTAATAACAGCGCAGTAATTAACTCAAACTCCAAACCGACTTTCAGATAACTTAATGCAAATAAGAGACCAGTAGCAAGTTCTACAATTGGATAAATTGGCGATATGGAAGCCTGGCAATTTCTGCATCTACCAAATTGTAATATATAAGACAATACCGGAATAAGTTCATACCAGGAAAGTGTTTGATTACATAGAGGACAAGATGATCGGTCATTCATGAAAGGAATATTTTTAGGTAAGCGTAACCCCACAACATTGAAGAAAGACCCGAAGACTAAACCAAAAATAAAAAATATAACTGTTACTGTAATTTCCATATCTGTTACTCCTTACTTCTAATGTATATATATCTACTATTAAAATGGAACAAACGCCCTGCAATGATGCAAGGCGCTGAATCAGGTGGTTTAACTATTCAGTTTCTTTATATTCGTATTTTGTTCCACCATCTGTGACTGTTGTTACCACGACAGTACCCGAAAATTTGTCAGAAGGATCCTCATCAAGAAAACCTTTTGTGTTAAGCTCTGTTAATGTATATGCAGCACCATCTGTCGGCTCATACCCGCTAGCATGCGCTAATCTAGCTGCATTTTCGAAAAGTTCTTTACTGGCATCATTTGCCTTTGCTTCTGAATCGCCAATAACATTCCCAATCGTTGGCACCGCAATTGCTACAATAATTGCTAAAATTGCTATGACTGCTAAAAGCTCAACTAACGTAAAACCATTTTCTTTCTTAATCTTTTTCTTTAGCCGTTCTAACACCTGAACCCCATCCTTTAGTAGATTAGTTTTACAACCAAGTTGGCCGGTCGCACTACTTACTCCGGATTATCCAAGTGCCCTATGTACAGATAATCTCTCATCGTATCCTACTTTAGTCATACCTTTAGTATAATCCATCATTTTCCAAAAATCTACTTCTTCTTCTAAATTTTTTCAAAAAGTGAAAACATTGGTATAACTACTGCTATAACTACACTGCCAACGATACATGCAAGTACAATAATCATTAAAGGCTCGATTAATACTTTGATTCTATTTGATAATTGTTCAACTTCTTCTTCGTAGAAATCTGCTGCTTTCATAAGCATATAGTCCAATGTGCCTGTTCGTTCTCCAATTTCTATCATTTGTACGATAAGTGCTGGAAATGCCCAGTGATCTTTCATTGGCATCGCTAATGATTCTCCAACCTCTAGGGATTTTCTCGATTTAGTAAGGGCCTGCTGGATTATCCGATTGCCAACAACCTTTTCAGTGATTTCCACTGACTGTAAAATTGGAACCGAACTATTAACAAGTGTACTTAACGTTTGCGTCATACGAACCATAGCACTTTTGTGGACGAGAGTTCCAACTATTGGAAACTTCATTTTCATACCATCCATTTTATATACGAATGAATTATTATTTATGAGATAACGATAAATTGTCAGAAAGATTCCTACTAAAATGAAAAATACCCACCAGTATGCAATAACCCAGTCACTTACTTGCATCACAAACTGAGTATATGCGGGTATGTCTTCACCAAAGGAATGAAACATACCAACAAATTGCGGTACGATAAACACAAGCAGAAACATACTAAGCAATAAAGTGATAACACCGACTACACTTGGATAAATAAGTGCAGAAATAACCCTCTGTCTATTTCGATACTCCTTCTCAAAGTAATCCGCCATTTGGTTAAGTATTTCATCCAGCTTTCCACTTGCCTCTCCCGCACGTATCATATTTACAAGCAGGCTTGGAAATACTTTCGGATGGCGCTTTGCGGCATCTGAAAGTGCATGCCCCTGTTCAAGCTGCTTCACTATGTCCGCAAGTGCATTTTCCAACGTGCGATTTTCTGTTTGCTTCATCATGGTTTTTGTTGCATCCGAAATGGAAATCCCTGCATGAATCAATGTAGAATATTGTCTTAAAAAGATTACGAAATCTTTGTTTTTAACCCTTTTGTTTATAATAATATCCTTATTCCAAGTTTTCGTTTCATTGATATCTATTATAATCAGATCTTCTTTTTCCAATTGAAACAGTGCGTCCCTTTTGGAATCGGCATCCACTTTTCCATTAATGGTTTTTCCTAATGCGCTTTTCCCTTTGTATTGAAAGTTCATCAACTACATACTCCCTTCATGCATAAAAGGAGCAGCTGTCACCAAGTCGATTTTATCTTCCTGAAGTAACCGTTTCAGATCCATATCCAGTGTATGCATTCCTTTATCCCAGGACGTTTGCAGGACATTTTGTATTTGAAACAATTTTTCATTGCGAATCAAGTTTTTGATAGCAGCTGTATTAATCAGGACTTCTGTCGCCACGCATCGTTCCAAGTTGTTCTTGGTAATAAGCAGACGCTGGGAAATGATGGCTTTTAAAATCGTCGATAATTGAATACGTATTTGGGTTTGTTGATTTGCTGGGAAAACATCGATGATCCGTTCAATCGTTGCTACGGCATCTGTGGTGTGCAATGTGCCAAGAACGAGATGACCAGTTTCGGCAGCTGTAATTGCAGTAGAAATTGTTTCCAGATCGCGCATTTCCCCAACCAAAATAACATCAGGGTCCTGTCTTAAGCCTGCTCTAAGTCCATCAGCAAAACTCATCGTATCAAATCCTATTTCCCGCTGATCAATAACTGATTGATCATGTGTATGCATATACTCAATCGGATCCTCGAGTGTAATAATATGCCGTTGCATGGTTTTGTTCATATAATCAACTATCGATGCCAGTGTAGTACTTTTTCCACTTCCGGTTGGCCCGGTCACAAGAATAAGTCCCTGGGGTTGATACACTATTTCTTTTGTAATTTTCGGTAACTGCAATTCCTCAATGGTTGGAACGCTCATCGGTACAACTCTGACAGCAAGGGATAATTCACCTCTTTGGTAATAGGTATTGATCCGAAACCGGGATACCCCAGTAATTCCGTATGAAAAATCCAATTCACGCTGTTTCTCAAGTTTCATCCACTGTTTTTCAGGAAGGATTGATTTGACAATGTGCCTAGTTTCAGAAGGTAATAATTTCTCTCCGTCCTTTTCAACCAGCTGACCATTAATACGATAAATAGGGGCCTTGCCAATCGTTATATGTACGTCAGATGCCTTTTGATTGTATGCATCTGTTAACCACTTTTCAAATTGATCCTTCATGAAACCCCCCCTAAATATTTATCGAAACTTGCATAATTTCTTCCATTGTCGTTAAGCCATGTTTCATTTTTTCAAGCCCATCCTGTATTAAAAATGAAATTCCCTGTTTCTTTGCATAGGCACGTATTTCTGCCATCGATTTATTTTGCAGCAGCATGCATTTTATTGTTTCGTCAACTACCAGCAATTCCTGTACAGCTAGTCTCCCCCGATAACCTTGTTGATGACAGCTGCTGCAGCCTTTTCCAAAATATAAACTGCCCGGCTGAACGCCATTATCGGCAAAGATTTCTTTCTCCATAACAGTTGGTTCCCGTTTTGTGATACAATCACGGCATATTTTACGAACCAGCCGCTGGGCTACAATACCGGATATCGAAGAAACAACCAAATAAGGTTCTATCCCCATATCAATTAACCGCGGTATCGTATCGACCGCACTGTTTGTATGCAAAGTACTGAAAACAAGGTGGCCTGTTAAAGAGGCACGGATGGCGGCTTCGGCTGTTTCCTGATCGCGGATTTCTCCAACCATAATAATATTCGGGTCTTGGCGTAAAATCGAACGCAAGCCGTGGGCAAATGTAAGACCGATGGTACTATTGACTTGGACCTGGTTAATTCCCTCCAATTGGTATTCAACCGGATCCTCAACTGTTATGATATTTACATTTTCCTGATTAAGTTGATTGATTGATGCATATAATGTCGACGTTTTTCCAGATCCTGTTGGACCTGTCAGTAACACAAGGCCCGCTGGCTGTGTAATCAGCTTTTTATATTTTTTCAAATTACGCTCAGAGAAGTTTAGTTCACTTAACTGCATCAGTGTATTATTCAAATCCAAAATACGGACCACAATCTTCTCGCCAAATACAGTTGGCAGGCAGGATATTCGTAAATCCACTGGCGATAGTCCGACATTCGTTTTAATTTGGCCATCCTGTGGGAGTCTTGTTTCTGTGATATTCAAATTTGCTAATATTTTTATCCGTGCTATTAAGGGATTTTGCATTTGTTTTGAAATTATATTTTCTGTTTTCAGTCGTCCATCAATCCGGTAGCGGACAATAACTTTCCTTTCCTGGGGATCAATATGTATATCACTAGCTTTTAACTGTATTGCCGTATACAGCAACTGATCCAACAGTCGAATCACAGGCGCTTCATCATTCGCAGCATTTGGTTCCAAAGTCATTTCAGGATCTTTTTTGAAATAATATTTATTAATGGCAAACAAAATGTCATCCTTTGCCGCAATTACTGGAGAAACTCTGAAGCCAGTTGCTATTTCCAAATCATCAATTATATAATAATCCATGGGATCCTTCATGGCGAGAAGTAATGCGCCATCCTGCATTTTCAATGGCATAATAAAATTTCGTTGCGCTAATTCTTTCGGGACATATCCGAGTACATGCTGTTCGATTGGATATTGATATAGCGAAACAAAGGGGATTCCAAGCTGAAATTCCAGAACTTCAATAAGCTGCCGTTCTGTAATTAGTCCGCGTTCCAACAATGCGTCCCCAAGCTTTTGGTCAACCTTCTTCTTCTCCAAAGTTTCATTTATTTGACCGGTGGTAACAAGTCCAGCATCGTGTAATAAATCTCCTAAACGTCTTCGCGTAACCACGTATTACCCTCTTTTCTAATGATCGACCAATTTAATCTCGTTTGTTTCAATTACATCATTTCCAAAGGCAATTCCCTTGCATGTAATTTTTATTAAGTTGGAACCGTCAATTTTTGCATTCATTAACAAAAACCGTCTCTCTTGGTCTATTATAATTTCCTTATCAGTCATACCCTGCAACGCGGTGATAATTTCTTCGATGTTTTTAGAAGGTGACTGTACATGTTCATGTTTAACCCACTGATAATAGTATTCAACACCCATTTTCGCTAGATGTTCTGCATCCATATTTTTCTCCACTGTAGTAACTTGTTTGGTAGTATTTATTACCTGATAAGATAATGTCAAAATAAATAGTAGCATTATTGTTACAATAAATAATGTTAGTACAAGTGCAGCACCGTGTTCATTGTTTAACCTATTCATGTGCACCACCAACTAAATAAATATATGTATCACTTAACATCGTTTCCGGGCTGGTATCCGAATATAATTGTATGTGCGTACGATATAATCCCAGATTGACCTCGTCAGTTGATTGACAAACACTTAAGGCAAGTGAAAATTGTTTTCCATTTACCTTGTAGGTTACAGCGTTACCAAGAATAGATTCAGGAATCTGCATTGCATCGGCTGTGCAGGCGGGGACAGAGGCACTGTTAAGGTAATTAACCAGAACGTCTTCATGATTTGTAACATTATGCACGGCCCCATTCAGCAAATTACTGGCGACCAGCTGATTATCGGTCGATGCTGTCCAGTCCGCTAATTGTGGGAAAAACGGTAATAATACCACAATAACCATTCCTAAAATAGCAATTGATGCTATAATTTCGATAAGGGTGAACCCATTATTATTTGATAGTCTGCCATCTTGCATCAAACAAGTCCACTCCTTAGCTGTGACTTTTCACCTATTATATCATTTTATTGGATGTGTAAACCATGGTATTTCGAAAATTAAGAAATGAAAATGGAATAACATTAATAGAGCTGATTGCAGCCATTGGCCTGTTAACTATTTTTATTACCATTTCCTCAACATTGCTTGCTCAAGGATTTCATAGTGAGGATAAAACAAGTAATGAAATAACACTTAGTCAGAATGTGAATGTTATGCTGAGTGAACTGCACAGCCAATATAATAAAGGGAAATCTACGTTATGCTTTAATACATTTGATAAAGATTTTACCATACGTGATTACATAATCCATAATGGTGATCAGCAATTGACTATCATCGACGGCTGCATACATCCAACTAATCAGGAACCACTATCGGTAACATTAACAGCTATTGACAACGCGGGGAATGATATATCCCTAAGAACCATATGGGGCAATAAAAAAAATTACGAGATTATGGTAACAGATTATAACGAGGAAATTATTAATGAAGATAATGAGAACTGTACGGTCAGGGGTACCTGTACATTTGATGGAAATACTAGAATAGAAGTAGACGGTACGATTGACCGTGACTCTATCATTGAAATCAAAAATGGTGATGCCATATTCACAAATGAAATAAATGTTGGACAAGATGTTAATTTTGTTATTAGAAGTGAAAATGTAACGTTTAAAAAGGGCCTGGTATTGGATCATAAGGCGAGTTTGACAATGCAAGTTAACGGTGATTCCACATTTGACGGAAATATTATCTTGATTCAGAATAATCATCAAATCACAATATACGGTGACGCTGTATTCAACGGAAATATCACGTTTGGGCAAAATAACTCGACTATTATCGTTAAAGGAAATGCAATGTTTAATGGGAGTATAAATTTCGAAGGAAATAATGCAAACATAATCATAAAAGGCAACGGGACCTGTAAGAATAATGATCTAGGCAGAAATATAACAATAAACGCGAACAAAAATTGTTCATGAACAAAAAAACGTGAGCTGATCAGCTCACGTTTACTGTTATACTTCCAAAGTTTCACCAACAGCCATTGTCTTTCCTTTTCCAGTTTTAACTTTAGAAGCAAAGTCTTCCGGATCTTGTTCAATAACTGGAAAAGTATTGTAATGTACCGGGACAACCGTTTTAGCTTTTATCCAATCTGCTGCTATTAATGCATCTTCAGGTCCCATGGTGAAATTATCTCCGATTGGTACAAATGCAACATCTATTTCATTCATTTCACCGATTAATTTTAAGTCAGAAAATAGACCAGTATCACCAACATGATAAATGGTCTTACCTTTTACTGTTAGTAATATTCCAGCTGGCATTCCAGTGTATATCATTGTTCCGTCATCTTCAGTAAAGGCAGATCCGTGAAAAGCCTGGGTGAATTTCACTTTTCCAAAATCAAATTGATGGGCGCCTCCAATATGCATTGGGTGTGCGTTTAAGCCCTTTGATTCCAAATATCCAGCAAGCTCATTTGGGGCCACAACTAATGAATCATTATTTTTGGCAATTTCAAATGTATCCCCTACATGGTCGTTATGGCCATGTGTCAATAAAATCACATCAGCTTTCACTGTACTGGGATCCAAATCGCAAGCTTCATTTCCTGAAATAAATGGATCGATTAAAATCGTATGTGTATCTGTCTCTACTTTAACAACTGAATGTCCATGATAAGATAATTTCAACATAATCTCTCCTTTTTGATTTATCCTTTACCTAATCCTATACCCGTTTAATAATTCTTCCATGCATGTTCATACAATTGAATTAAATTTGGGTCAATTAAGGTGTTCGGTTTAAGAGTAAATTTTTCTCCTTTTTCATTGCTTATCATTCTGTCTTCATCTTTTCCAAATTGTGTTAAACTTAACAGCATATCTTCCGTTAAAAACTCTGTTTCTACACCAATTGAGAGATCTTCAATGTTAATTTCATCCCGGCTTGCCATCACAAACCCCCAATTACCAAAGCTTGGAACATCCACATGTAAGTTCTCGGTATGTAACCCCGTTGATTCTATCGTTTTTGATATCGTCCAGTATACCTTTGTTGCGAATACAGGACTTGTCGATTGAATCATCGTTGCACCGCCCGGACTTAAATGGTTCCGAATAAGTGAGTAAAACTCTTTTGTGTACAGCTTGTTTAAGCTTTCATTGTTCGGGTCTGGTAAATCCACGAAGATAACGTCATACCACGTGTTGGTGTTCTTAAGATACTGAAAGGCATCTTTGTGAATAATATCGACCTTGTTATTATGCAGCGATCCTTCATTAAGCTGTACTAGCTGCCGGTTTGTTTTTGCTAGCTTTGTTACAGCGGGATCTAAATCTACAAGTGTAATAGATTTAACATCATCATATTGCAATATTTCCTTCGCAGCAATACCATCACCACCGCCAAGAATTAATACATTACCATGTGATTTTGCCTGCGCCATAGTTGGATGAACAAGCACTTCATGGTAACGGTACTCATCAGTAGAACTAAATTGCAGGGAGCCATCCAAATAAAGCCTTGTATCTCCCTGATCTTGGGTTAGAATTATTTTTTGGTAAGCACTTTGTTCCATATATACAATCGGATCTTTATAAAGTTTTTGCTCAAAAGTAAATGCCATTGCCTCACCAAACAATACACCAGCAATTAATAATATCGCAATGATTATTCCGAATGTCGTATGTGTGGCAAAGTTTTTAATTTCCTTTCGAAATAACCACAGGACCGTAAAAGCAACCGCCAGATTCACGCAGCCAACAACGAAAGCAGATTTTACCATGCCAAATTGCGGACGCAATAAAAATACAAATAATAAACCACCAATTAATCCGCCAGCATAGTCAGAAAACAGCACACGTGCTGTACTTCTATTTAACTTTTCTCCAATTTCGTTAGCTTTGCGGATTAATATTGGCAGCTCGATACCAGTTAAGCCCCCGATCAGCAAAGTAACGAAATATAAATAAAATGCATCAGTACCACTTGGAGAGAATGCCGTAATTCCAAACATCGTAAAGCTTGAAAATCCACCAATAAGGGCAATACCAAATTCAATCCAGATAAAAGTCAAAATCAAATTCTTCATTACCTTTTCACTTAAGTAGGCTCCAATCCCCATTCCAGTTAAAAACAGGGAAATAGTTAATGTATATTGCTTGACCCCGTCACCCAATATGTATGAACCAAGTGCTCCAAACAACACCTCAAAAATTATACCGCAAATTGATACAATGCCTGATGCCCAGTAAATCGTTTTACTTTTCTTAACCGCTAGATCCTCCATTATCAACCACTCCATTAATGCTATTAAAATAGAAGAAAGCGGACAAAATGCCCGCTTTTCTTTGGGGGAGTGCCTATGTAATTGATGCTCCAATTACAAATGCTATACCAATTGATACCCCCATCGACAATATACCAACAGCTATATTGTTTTTGGCTAGCTGTTCCTCCACTGAAAATCTTCTGGTAAACAAATCAAACAACAAATAGGAAATCATTTGTAAAATAACACCATAGATACCCCAAATCAACGTTTCATAAATTACAGAGCTGTTGTAGATGGCAAAAGCTAAGATGATACATATCCCGATAATCTTCCCAGCAATTGACATCGCAACCGCTACGTTCCCTTCCTTAACTGCCTCAAAATCTTTATATTTCTGTGTCATAATTTCGAAAATAAATAACCCAATCAGTACGATTACCACTGATATTACAAAATAAACAAGTGTTGCTATAAATGGTCCCATTACTTCACTCTCCTTTTATTTTCCTGCACCAGGTCCGCCGCCTCTAAATGACGTGTTCCCGCGACTTGGTGTTCCATTTGGATAGTAGCCCTTTCCAGTATATCCTCCATAACAATTTCCTGATCCACATTCCCTAGATCGTCGTCTTCCCCAGTCATTTACGCCAAGAAAACTGTCTAACAGTCGGTATGCAAAATATGTTTGCAGAAAGCTTGGGGCATAATTTCGCCGTACAAATTCATCACCCGCTACTTCAATTATTAAGGCATCATTGTCGTCAGGACTTATTTTCAGCGTGACAAAATAATCTGGATAAACCAAAATCTGCTGGTTATCTATCACTTCACTTACTTTCTCGGGCTCAATTGTGTCTGACAGTACCGATGATAATTCACTTAATTCAAAACGCCTAGTTGCGTATATTTCAGCTTTGTTTGAATCAACTGAAACCACGTCCATTAATGAAAAGTTCGCTTCGATAATATCGTCAATTTCATTACTGGAGTTATTTTTTATCTTATCAATAATTTCGGCTTTACTTGGTTCTTCTGGAATATTATCAGCGGTAATATGTACTTCTTCAGGTATTCCTCTGTCACTTGAAAATGGGGATGAACATCCTGCAGCAATAAACATGATGAATAGTAAACACATTAATACACTCCATTTTTTCACTCATTATTCCCCCTTTCACCTATACTCTTTTAACATGAAATGTGGACAGCCCCTCAAAAGAGACTGCCCCTTTCACCCTATTCCCCTATTATTCTTTACCCATTTTCTTTTTTAATGCAGCTAGTTCATCGTCTACACTGCTATCCTCTAAGTCCTCAAACTCATCATCAAGTGAGCGGCTTTCACGTGATAAATCATCACTTGTTTCTGCTTCTGCTTCAAAACGCATAACTTTTTCTTCCATACGCTCAAAACCAGCCTTGGACTCGTCACTACCAATTGAAGACATCGTGCGATTCATTTTTGTGCGAGTTTTGGCAGATTCAGCACGGGCTTTTAATGAATCCTTTTTCAATTTCATTTCCTGGTATTCTTTTTTCATTTCCTCTAGCTTATCACGCAGCATGTCGGAATCTTTCTTCGCACGCTCCCATGATTCTTTTAGCATAGCAGCTTGTTTTTCATGTTCCCCCTTATCCTGTAGTGCGCGGCGCGCCAAATCTTCGTCATTAGCATTTAATGCTTTTTCAGCCTGTTTCTGGCGTTTATCCACCATAGCCTGCGCATCGTCTGCTTTGCGTTTCAGCATTTTTTCATTGGCGATTTGTTTTGCTACTGCTGCCTCTACTTCACGAATATCCTCAGCCATATCACGCATGAACTGATCCAGCATTTTTACAGGGTCTTCTGCTTTATCCAATAATGTATTTAACTCCGAACTTACAACTGTTGAAACGCGTTTAAAAAATTTAAACATGTAACTTCCTCCTTTTAATTTGAACCAGCTAATATTTTAATTTCATATGTTTCTATTGGGTAGCCATAGCTGACCTCTAACTCTGTACCCCATGACTCAATGCTGAGAAAGTTCTCTTCCTCGCTGTCACTGTAATCAGCATAATGTGTTTCTGAACCATGTAAATTTGCACTTCTTCCTTCACCTGTAACAGCTGCTCTTCCCTCTTCTTCCAGAAAATATGTTTTACTATCATAAACTAATTTTTTCGGAAAGGGCTGACTTACAGGAAGTTGGATTTTTTCATAGATGCCGAGTTCAAGCTCGTCATCCATTTCTGCGGATAACCAAATGGTATCATGTCCCTCTAATAATTGATAACCATACCATTTATAGCCACTGTCACGATATATAATTTTTCCTACCACTTCAAAATCACGAAGATCATACGTAATAATATCACCGATTTTAATCGATAATGGATCACGCTCTTTTGGAGCTGGCCGATCCGCATCCTTTTTCTTAAACAAATTTGAAAATAAACCCAACCGTTTCACCTCTTTATCATCTAAGTTTACTTCCTATATTCCGTACTACGGATACGAAATAAAAAAGGTTTCAACATTTTTATATTTTCTATTGTAATTGTAACATTTATTCCATTTATGAATAGCAATATGATTTTTGTTATACTAGAGGTATTCTATGTTTATGAGGTGAGGAAATGACAAATCGAATCGATACACTACTTACAGAAATGAAAGCGTCAAATATAGATAGCATGCTGGTGACATCTAAAGCTAATGTCTATTACTTGAGTAACTACTTAACTGACCCGCATGAACGTGTAATAGCTGTTTACATAAGTAATGACTTGGATCCAATTCTGGTATTGCCAAATATGGAAAAGGAGGATGCTCTTGCTGCCGGATGGTCCTTTGACATAATTGGCTACCATGACCATGAAGACCCATGGGCATTATTTCAATCTAAACTGAACAAAAATGATAAAGTGCCACAATCCATTGGCATTGAATATGACCAAATGACAATTGAAAGGTACAACGCTGTAACAACGATTTTGCCTAATACGGCAATTAAGGATGCCAAAGAGACACTGGCAAATTTACGTGTAATTAAGAGTAAAAAAGAATATACGATATTAAAACAAGCAGCAGATCTCGCGGATTTCGGGATTGAAACCGGTATAGGTGCAATTAATGAAGGTGTCAGAGAAATTGACATTATTGCAACTATTGAATACGAATTAAAGAAACAAGGAATTCAGGGAATGTCTTTTTCCACGATGGCCCTGTCAGGTGCTAAAACAGCATCACCGCATGGTAACCCTGGAACCAAGAAAATTGAAAAAGGCGACATGGTTCTTTTTGATCTAGGTGTTATTTATGACGGGTACTGCTCTGATATCACGCGAACTGTTGCATACAAAACGATTACCGAAAATCAGAAAAAAATTTATCAAACCGTTTTAGAAGCGGAACAAAAATCAATTGATGTTTCAAGGGTGGGAACTGCGGTTGGCAAAGTAGATTTGGCAGCAAGAAAATATATTGAAGCAGCGGGATATGGTGACTATTTCACACATCGGATCGGCCATGGAATAGGAATTGAAACACATGAATATCCATCCATGCACAGCAACAATGAATTATCCTTAAAAGAGGGAATGTGCTATACTGTTGAACCCGGTATTTACGTTCCACATACTGGTGGAGTACGAATTGAAGATATGGTTTACATGACTGAAAAAGGCCCTGAGTTGTTAACCAAATCACCAAAGGAATTACGTATCATTGAATAAAAAAACTGGAAGCTGTCCCTACTGGCACAGCTTCCTATTTGTTTTGCAGAAGTGTTTCCACTTCATCGTAATGAAGATCATGGGATTCAGCAACGGCTTTATATGTTACAAAACCGTCCAAGGTATTAATTCCTTTTCGTAATGCGGCATTATCTAAGCAGGCCTCGACATAGCCTTTATTTGCTAATTGCAACGCATAAGGAACGGTAACATTCGTTAATCCGATAGTCGATGTACGCGGGACAGCACCAGGCATATTCGCAACTGCGTAATGCTGAACACCATACTTTGTATACGTTGGATTATCATGTGTTGTAATTCGATCGGTTGTTTCAAATATTCCACCTTGGTCAATTGCAACATCAACAATTACAGATCCATCAGGCATAGCCTCTACCATTTCCTCTGTTACCAGACGCGGGGCTTTTGCTCCAGGAATTAACACTGCACCAATAACAAGATCGGATTCGGCAACAGCCTCTTTTATGTTCATCGGATTTGACATTAATGTATTGATTGACGAACCAAAGATATCGTCCAATTCACGTAATCGCTCAGGGTTAAGATCGACAATGGTTACATCAGCACCAAGTCCTATTGCAATCTTTGCTGCGTTTGTACCGACAACCCCACCGCCGATTACAGTAACCTTTCCACGCTCGACACCGGGGATGCCAGCCAGAAGTATTCCCTTACCACCTTTTGGTTTTTCCAGGAATTGTGCACCTATTTGGGCCGCCATACGTCCAGCAACTTCACTCATTGGGGTCAAAAGAGGAAGTGACTTGTTTTCAAGCTGGACGGTCTCATATGCTATACCAACAACCTTTTTATCAATCAACGCCTTTGTTAACTCCGGCTCTGCCGCTAAATGTAAATAAGTGAACAAAATTAATCCCGCACGGA
This sequence comes from Virgibacillus phasianinus, assembly GCF_002216775.1. Lineage (GTDB taxonomy): Bacteria > Bacillota > Bacilli > Bacillales > Amphibacillaceae > Virgibacillus_F > Virgibacillus_F phasianinus. The sequence goes on along the minus strand of NZ_CP022315.1, from coordinate 2,676,945 downwards.
AAAAGTAATATTCTTCCGGTAGAGGTTCTTTTACTTTCATAACCATTTCCTGCTCCCAAGCTTCTGCAGCGTTTGAAACGATTTGAGCTCCAGCTTCCTGGTACTGCTCGTCTGCAAAACCTGAACCAAGTCCAGCATCTGATTCAACAAACACCTCGTGCCCGGCAGTTCTCAATGTTAGTACTCCGGCTGGTGTCATTGCAACCCTATTTTCATTATTTTTTATTTCTTTTGGAACACCAATTCTCATTTGGTACCCTCCTCGCTTGTCGTCATTACATTTATTTTATCAAATATACATAAATTATAACATCAATATGATAGCGCTCTCATAATATAGTTAGAAATTGACCCACCTTTGTTAAAGTGGGTCAATTTCGTCTAGAGGTTTTATTTGGGAAGTATCAGGGTTATTTCTTCTGGTTATTAAAATAATTAATGTTCTTGTTATTGTGCAATTGATCCTCTACTACACCACTCTGATAGCTCTCAAATAACTGGTTTTGAACAACTGCAATGCCTTTTTTATCTTCACGCAATGTTTGAGTTTGTTTTTTTCCCAAGTGTATCACCTCCATCTTTTAGCTTGTCCTTAATGCAGGAACTCTTGTAATTTAATTTTTTCCAAATATGCCTGATTACAGTTAATAAAAAAAGGGTATGTTCTAGGTAAAAGGAAAGGGGGGAACTGAAAAGTGGATTTTGAATACAAAGATATTGTGGTAGCTGTTGATGGTTCAGATGCCTCTGAGATTGCCTTTAAAAAATCATTGGATATTGCAAAGCGGAATAATGCAAGGCTTATCTTAGCCCATGTTGTTGATTCCAGAACATTCGCTACAGCTGAGGCTTATGACAGGACCCTTGCGGAAAGGGCCGAAAATTATGCCAAGGAATTGGTTGATGCGTATATGGAAAAGGCTAAAGCAGCCGGAGTTACCGATATCGTTAGATGTATCGAATATGGATCCCCTAAAGTTAAAATTGCCAAGGAAATAGCGCCAGGCTTTGAAGCCGATTTAATTATCTGTGGAGCAACAGGAATGAGTACTGTAGAACGTTTCTTTATAGGCAGTGTATCTGAAAATATAACACGTTATGCCAAATGTGACGTACTGGTCGTTAGATAAATAAATAAAAAAGCTGGGACATAGCTAAAATATTTGACCCACAAGACGAACGGCCATAGGATAGATAATTTAAAACGTTACTTTTTCAGGTCGGATCTAATAGAGCGAGAGCTCGAGGAGGCTCATCAGCTGCCCACGGCAAGCGCAGTGTTTTTCCAGAGTGGCCGCTGGACCACCAAACATGATTTTTAGTTACGTCACAATTTATAAACAATTAGCGGTAAGGTTTACAAAAACAGCTGAGAAAAATATCCGAACTACTCCAAATTCTAATTAAGAATTTTGAATCATAGTTCGGAATTTCCCTTTGACTAAAACATTTTTGTCCCAGCCTCCTTGATTAAATATCCTTCTGTATTTCATTAACTACATGAGAGAGCTCTGGCAATATTAATTTGTTCATGGCTAACCTTACGGCACCAGATGATCCAGGCATCGAAAATACTGCAGTATGATTTGCTATACCTGCAATTGCCCGGGACAAAATAGCCGCTGAGCCGATATCTTCCGAGTAGCTTAGTGAACGAAAAATTTCACCAAACCCCGGAATTTCTTTATCCAAAAGGGGTTTGACGGTTTCGATTGTTACATCCCGATAAGCAATCCCCGTTCCGCCGTTTGTCAGGATAACATCGATATCAGGATTTTCCTTACCCTCATTAATCAATTGTCTAATCTTCCCTTTTTCATCCGGAACGATTTCCATAGTGTCAATGCGGTGACCGGAAATTTCCAATAGTTCGGATATAAGCCTACCGCTTTTGTCAGTTTCTTTATTCCGTGTATCACTAACAGAGATGACCATACATTTTAGTTGAAGCTCTTTTGACTTGTGATCAGCAACTGACATACTCTCACCCTCTTTCAGCATCAATTCAATTATACAGTTAAACGAACCGTATCGCGGGCGATCATCACTTCCTCATTCGTTGGAATCACCATAACCTTTACTGGTGAATGTGGATAGTTAATAAATGTTTCCTTTCCTCTGATACGATTTAAGGAGGGGTCCCAGTATACTCCCATAAATTCCAATCCTGTTAATACCTTTTCACGGATTATATCACTGTTTTCACCAACACCCGCTGTGAAAATAATTGCATCTACACCAGACATTCTTGCGGCATAAGACCCAAGATATTTATGGATTCTTGCAGCAAAGACTTCTAATGCTAGCTTGGCACGATTATTTGTTTCCGCCTGTTGCTCTATATCACGCAAATCACTTGAGAATCCAGATAAGGCCAGCATCCCACTCTTGTTGTTTAATACATTGAGTACCTCATCGGCGGATTGTCCGGTTTTTTCCATTATATATGGAATCAATGCCGGATCAATATTCCCTGACCTTGTCCCCATTGTTACGCCAGCCAATGGGGTAAAACCCATTGATGTATCAATTGATTTCCCGTATTCAATCGCAGCGATACTGGCACCATTTCCGAGATGACAGGAAATAAGCCTTAACTTATTTAAGGGAATGTCCAGCATTTCGGACGCCCGTTCTGATACATATTTATGTGAAGCGCCATGGAAGCCATATTTGCGGATTCCGTACTTTTCATAATACTCGTATGGCAAACTATATAAATACGATTTCTCCGGCATTGTTTGGTGAAATGCAGTATCAAACACAGCTACCATCGGAACATTCGGCAGTATTTCCTGAAAAGCACGAATTCCCGTAAGGTTGGCAGGATTATGAAGGGGAGCCAATTCGGATGCTTTATCAATCTCTTTCATTACATCCTCCGTAATGACGACTGAATCTGTAAATTGTTCACCACCGTGAACAACCCTGTGCCCAATAGCATTAATATCATCGAATGATTGAATAGTATCTGTTGCAATTAATTTATCCATCAGCTTTTTAACTGCATCTTCATGGTCAGGTATATCGACTACTTCTTTATCCTTTTTACCATCTACCTCAATTGAAAATATTGAATCCGGCAATCCAATCCGTTCCACCAACCCTTTGCACACGATTTCTTCTTCCGGCATGCGAATTAACTGGAATTTCAGTGAAGAACTGCCCGCATTTATTGCTAATATTATTTGCATATCTTACAACTCCTTGTCTACTGCTCGTCTGTTAAATAGGATGAAAACCAGGTATTCATTTGTCCTAATATATCCTCCATTGCCCTTGTATTTTTAAGGGAAGGAAGTTTTACCAGTAAAGGCTGTTTTGGAGCACTTGTATTTTTTCCCTTCTTTTGAAGGATTAAAATACTTTTTGCATTGTTTTTAGATTTGAATGTACTTTCCGGTAAATGCAAGACACCAACAATGTGTACGTATTCGTGCAGATATGCACGAAGCTGTTCAGCCTGATCACTATCAAACAAAAATTCCGGAATTATAAAAATTAAATATCCACCACTTTGGACGTAATTAATTCCCTGTTCAATAAACAAATGGTGGGAATAGGAATGGCCTTTATCAGCATGCAATTTATACTGACTCGCATTTACATCATCTGGATAATAACCAACTGGTAGGTCCGAGACAACCATGTCTACTGGATCGAGCAGGAATGGACGCAGACTATCCTGATGGAAGAAGTCAACCGACAATTTTTGGAGATTTGCAGTAGCCACGGACAATTTAAGCAATGTTTGATCAATTTCACTGCCATACCCGGTTGTTTCCTTCCCCAAATGACGAATAACCGTCTCGAGTAAATTACCCGTCCCACTTGCTGGATCAAATACACGCACTTTTTCTTGTTTATCCAAGACCTTCCCTGCGAGATATCCAGCCAAAAGGGCGATGGTATCCGGGGTCATAACGTGTTGTTGTTGAGTGGAACCCTTCATCCCCTTTAAAATAGCCAGTTGGGTTGCTTTGCGAATGTCATCTGATGAAAATGATGATAGATCCATTTCCTGCAACTGCTTCTGTATGTTATTAGTTAATAAGGAATTTGCTCCATCATTAAAATTCTGCTCTAACAGGCTTTCTAAGACTAGTGCCAAACAATCAAGATATGGTAAATCTTTATGTTGCTGTATCATTTCAGTTGTATGATCAATCCATTCATAGAACACTTCAATTGTTGTCTTGTTCATTCTCTTTCCTCCGTTTCAACCTAATTAGCGATTCCATTGTATCAAATACAACTGGTAGATGTACAAAATTAAGTATGGAAAAAACCCTTTTGCTAACTTAAGCAAAAGGGTTTTTCCTAAAATGTTATATAGAGAAATTCGAATGGGACTGTTGCTTTCCCTGGTTTTCCTGTTCATTATCCTGGTTTTTTTGATTTTGACCCTGTTGTTGATTACCCTGCTGACCTTTTTGTTGATTCTGTTTATTACCCTGTGATGATTCTTTTAAAAGTTGTTGAATTTTATCAACTACTTGCGGGGCAAAGTCAATCATTCTTTCAAAAATATGTGTGTTTTCGTCCAAGTGAACCATCTTAATTCCCTGTTTAGTTACAATTAAAAATGCAACCGGGGTGATAGAAACGCCACCACCACTACCTCCGCCAAAAGGCAGTTCAGAATCGGAATCACTTCCTCCAGAGGATTTCGGCTGAAACTCACTTCCCCCTGCTGCAAACCCGAAACCAACCTTAGATACCGGAATAATGATACTTCCATCCGGAGATTCTACCGGATCCCCTATTATCGTATTTACTTCAATCATATCCTTAATATTTTCCATGGCTGTTGTCATTAATCCTTGTATAGGATGTTCACTCATTTAAATCTTCCTTTCGCGTAATTTAATGGTTAAATCTTCCCGTTTTGAAAACGACCTGAGAATTTTTAATCCACCTAAGATTGCTTGACCCAGTCGAATTGAAAACTTCATACTTATTTCCGTATTAATCAGCTTCTGCTGAAAAAGCGGGTTAACCGTTACATGAAGGGCACAGCCCACGTGACTAACTTGTCTTAAAAGGGCAACTGCCAGTCCCTTTAGTGACCATACACCTCCAGATAAGACTCCAGTACTACTAGCTTCTCCAGCACCTACATTTGTATGCCAAACAAATTTGTGAAAGGACAACTTTTTGAGTAACCAGTATATATTTGGATATGCCGCTTTCGTGCCTTTAAGGAAAAGTTTTCCCTCACGCAGCATACTTGAAAGTTTGTTTTCATCCTTCAATAATTCGAATATAGCATGTTCCTTCTGTTCAGTTGAATGAATGTTCCTTCTATAAAGAGGAATTTTTAAAAAATACAATTGAATAGAAGCCTGTTGTTTACTGTTAAGAAGATAATAATGTACAGACACGTATATCTTGGAGAACAAGAAAAAAGTAACAAGTACAATCAGCACACATAATACGATTAACCATACATTCATAACAACACAACACCTCAAAGACAAACGACTATTTCAATTAGTATGTAACTTTTTCCAAATTATATACAAAAACAACTATCATAGGATTCGGGAATAAAAAATGATACTATGAAGATATAATATGTTTCCAGGGAGGCCACGAAACAATGTCAAATCGAAGAAATATGTACTTTTTTCATCCAAATGGACATGGAACAAATGAAAAGTTACAACCATTATTTGATTTAGCGAAACAAAATGATTTTACAATTATAGATGATCCAAAAAAGGCGAATATTATTGTAAGCATTGGTGGTGATGGTGCGTTTTTGCAAGCTGTCCGAAAAACCGGTTTCAGACAGGATTGCCTTTATACAGGAATAACAAGGTCAAATGAGGCAGGATTATACTGTGATTTTAACTTGGATAATTTTAATGAGGTTCTTCATTCCATGACCCATGAAGAAATGGAGGTTCGCCGTTTTCCCGTTATTGAGGCAGATTTGAATAATGGTGAGACAACTTTTAATTGTTTAAATGAGTTAAGCGTCCGTTCTACTATTATCAAAACGATTGTAATTGATGTTAAAATTGATGATAAGCCCTTTGAAACCTTTCGTGGTGATGGATTAATAGTAGCAACACCGACAGGCAGTACGGGGTATAATAAATCAATAAATGGAGCTGTTCTAGATCCAAGGATTCCATGTTACCAAGTATCAGAGCTCGCATCATTAAATAATAACCGCTACCGGACACTTGGGTCTTCTTTTGTTTTGGACAAGGATCGTAAGCTGACACTTGATATAGTACCTGACGGGAACAGTTATCCCATTATCGGCATGGATAATGAAGCACACCCGACTCGACAGGTGAAAACGATAACTGTTACACTGAGTGACAAAGTAATCAAAACGGTCAAACTGAAAAATAATTCCTATTGGGACAGGGTAAAGCGGACATTCCTATAGCCATATCCTTACTACTATAATTAGTAGTAAGGATTTTTTTCATAAACTATTTTCCCATCAATAACCGTCATGGCAATATCAATTTCTTGGATATGGTCTGGTTCAACTTGAAAAATATCTTCTTCTAGAATGGTAAAATCCGCTGCATATCCATCAATTAATCTGCCACGTGTCGATTCCTGATTGATTGCATAGGCACCTCCATGTGTATAAATATGAACAGCTTGATATACTGATAACGCTTCGTTCGGATAATAGATCTTCCCGTCAAATGAGGCCCTGCGCAAAACTGCTGCCTGTATTCCACGTAGTGGGCTTACCTCTTCAATCGGTGCATCTGAGCTTCCAGCACAATGTACATTCTGATCCATCATCGTTTTCCATGCATAGGCAAGTTTCAGTCTGTCTTCCCCTAAACGGTCAATTGCCCAAGGAAAATCCGAAGTAACAAATAGCGGTTGTATGTCGACCGCGACAGGCAATTTGGACAAAAGTTCCAATGCCCGCTCATTTAATATTTGCCCATGAATGAGTCGATCCCGCCTTCCATTGGAAAGTGGATGACGATTTATTATTTTTAATACTTCCTCTGCCGCGCGGTCACCTATTGCATGAACAGCAACAGGCAATCCATGGCTTCGAGCTTTTTTTATTACTTTTTCCAAGTCTTCTAAACTTAAGATTGCGACACCGTAATTACCTGGATCATCACTATAGTCCTCTGTCAGCCAAGCCGTGCGTCCCCCAATAGCACCGTCAGCGAAAATTTTCACTGCACCAAGTTCAACGTATTCCGTGCCATCACCCCAGCCAAGATTTTGATCAAACATATCCTGAAGGACTTCATGATGAACCAATAAATGTGCTTTAAACCTTGTATTTACTCCATCAATCGCATCAATAAAGGCCCGATATGTTTTGTCGAAACTTCCATAATAACTTAAGTCCTCACTGTGTCCACCAACTACGCCCTTAGAAACAAGATCATCGACTGCGATTTCTATAACCTTTTGCAAATAATCCTTTGATACACTTGGAAGTGATCTCTTTATTAAATCCTGGGCTGTATCCAGAAAGTAACCAGTTATTTCGTCATGCTCATCCCTGACTATGATTCCGCCTTGTGGATCGGGTGTATCCTCTTTAACATTTGATAAGTTTATTGCGTACGAATTGGCCAAAAGAGCGTGGCGGCATACACGTGTTAACATAACCGGATTATTCGGACAAATTTCATCTAACTCGGATTTGTGGATAATGATTGGATCATCCCATTGATTTTCATTCCAGCCTTCCCCAATTAACCATTCATTCTCCGATAAATTAGCGGTTCGATTCCGTAATGTCTCCTTTACTTCTTCAGCAGATTTTAACTGTGATAAATCGAGTCTCAGCAGTTTTTCTCCATGCATCAAAATATGTAAGTGGCTATCGATTAATCCCGGCAGCATTGTTTTTCCCTGCAAATTAATTTCATTCTCAATACTTTTAAAATAGGTATGGTACAACTTTTCATAAGTGCCAACTGCGATGATTTTATCACGTTCTGTATAAACTGCTTCAACTGCATCCCCTTCATGCTGCATGGTATAAATGTGACCGCCAAACCATAAATCTCCCATCATTAATCCCCCATTCCGCACCTGTTAATTAATAAGTTATCATGTTATCTGAAAAATGGAAAGAAATGCGCAGGCAGTATTAGCGAAGTTTACGCCATTAATAAAGGGGCTGGGACAAAAGTGTTTTAGCCAGAGAGAAATCCGAACTATGATTCGAAATTCTTTGTTAGAATTTGAAGTAGTTCTGATTTTTTCTTGTCTGTTTTTGTAAACTTAAAGCTAAAAAGTATGCGCTGGATTGTTTTCCGCTGCGGACCGTTGCTTTCCGCGGGCACGGCTTCAGCCTCCTGATATGAACGAAACTGTCAAGGCCCCACCCTGCACCGGATTTTGATCTATTTTTGGCAAACTCTAAGAAGAGAAGCGATTTTTGGCTTCTTTACTTTTGTTCATGATAACTCGAGAAAACCACTCTACGGGGTCTTCAGCTCGCGCTGTTCTAAGCAGGAGTCAACCGTCCGGAGCGTAAGACATCACGTAATAGTGGACTTGCTATATAGTATGTTGTCTAATGACATATTAGCGGAGGAAAAACACGGAGACTCCTGTGGGAGCAGAAGCCTAGATGAGACCCCGGAGAGCGTAAGCTCGAGGAGGCTCATCAGCTGCCCACGGAAAGCGCAGTGTTTTCCGCAGCGGTGACAGGGCATCGAACATGATAGTAGTTTATGTCAACTGCTTATTAAGATCCGATTGTTGTAAAGAAACATTCTAAACTTCCTATCCCTTGATCGTTCGTCTTTTGAGTTGGACATTTTAGTTTTGTCCCAGCCTCATTAATAAAAGCCACCCCATGATGGGGCGGCTTAGCCATTAAGATTATATTTTTTTATGTTACTTTCCACCAAATTGTTGCTCAGCCATTGTTACTAGGCGTTTAGTGATTTCTCCTCCAACTGAACCGTTGGCACGAGAAGCTGTTTCAGCGCCAAGATTCACACCAAATTCTTGTGCAATCTCCATTTTCATTTGATCAAGAGCTTGTTGTACACCAGGTACTACTAATTGATTTGAATTGTTGTTAGCCATGTCAATTCACCTCCTTGATAACTTTATAGTGTGTCGGAAGGAGGCAAACCATTCATGAAAAACTCTGGTAGATGTTGGTTATAAAATGAAACTTCTTTAATTGGACTATTAATCCCTGTCATACCGCGAAAAAGATTAAAACAAATCTTCGTATTGTTCTTCTTTTCTTTCTTTTGTGATCGTAATTATCTCAGTTCCTTCGACCGCTTCCTGAATAAGTGGGGCAAAGTCAGCAGTGGATTCAAAATAGTTGACTTTTTCCCGTTTTGGCTTTGTTTTAGGTGCTTTTGGAACAAAAATTGTACAACAATCCTCATAGGGACGAATCGAAATGTCATACGTATTTATTTTTCTTGATATGTCAATTATATCGAGCTTATCCATTGTAATTAACGGCCGTAATACTGGATAATTTGTTACTTCATTAATACAGTTCATACTCTCCATTGTTTGGCTCGCAACCTGCCCAAGACTTTCACCAGTTGTCATCGAAAGGATTGATTCTTTTTCACAGATGGCCTCACCAATTCGAAGCATCATTCTTCGCATAATTGTCATTGTATAGCGTTCGGGCATCTCCTGATATATAAACTGCTGCAATTTGGTAAATGGAACGATGTGTAATTTAATGGTAGCACCATAATTTGTTAATTCAGAAGCCAAATCCAAGACCTTTTGTTTTGCTCGTTCACTTGTAAATGGCGGAGAATGAAAATGAATTGCTTCGATTGCCACACCGCGCTTCATTGCTAAATAACCGGCTACAGGACTATCAATTCCTCCTGACAATAATAATAAGGATTTGCCAGATGTCCCAACAGGAAATCCACCGGCACCCTTTATGACTTCTGAAGTGATGTAAGTTGCTTCCGTGCGAATTTCGACTTTCAATTCTAAGTCTGGATGGTGAACATCTACCGTATAACCTTCCGTATTAACTAATAAATGTGCACCAACATCTTTATTAAATTCCTGTGACCTTACAGGAAAATTCTTGTCAATTCGCTTAACGCTTATTTTAAAGGTTTTCGTACCTGTACTGTTTTTCAAGGCATATAATGCTGCGTCTTTGATTTCCTGTTCGTCATTAGCAATTTTAATGGCGAGACTTAAACTTTGAATACCAAATACTTCTTTACATTTGTCCATAACAGGCATTGGATCATGACCATGCAAATGGACAAACATTCTCCCTTGCGTGCGTTTCACCTTTACTTCAGGAAATTCAGCCAGCACTTTCCGCAGATTGTCCTGCAGCTTACTGTAAAACCTTTTTCTATTTTTCCCCTTAAGTGCCATTTCACCATAACGAATTAATATATGATCAAATTCCATGATTATCTACCCCACTACTTTTTTCAATTGCTTAATTGCTATTTCTATTTCTTTCATGAATTTATCCAATTCTTCCTTAGTCGTCTCATAGGACATACTAATTCTTAACCCGGAAACCGTTCGTTCACGGGGCAAGCCCATAGCAGCGAGCACCCTGCTTTCGTCATCCTGTTTGGAAGAGCAAGCAGATTTTGTTGAAATAAAAATTTCTTTCTCTCCTAAGGCGTGAATGAGAACTTCCGGTTTCAATCCCAGCACCGAAAAGTTAACGATGTGTGGCGCTGCTATTTCTGGAGAATTAATTGCAACATTGTCTATTTTAGCCAATCCATGTATAACATTTTCGCGTAGAGCCGCCAAATTGTCAGCGCTTTTCCTTTGCCGTTCATTCGTTATTCTAATGGCTTTAACCATTGCAACCGCACCTGCTAAGTTTTCTGTACCTGAACGGACTTTTCTTTCCTGATCTCCACCATGAAATAATGGAAATAGTCTAGTTCTGCTGGCAATATATAAGATTCCCGTTCCCTTAAGTCCGTGAATTTTATGCCCGGACATTGTACATAAATCAATTCCACTATCAGCTAATTGCAATGGCACCTTGCCTAGACCCTGGACATGATCGACATGAAAAAACAGCTTAGGATATTTCTTCGCAAGCTCCCCTATTTCCTGAACAGGTTGGATTGATCCCACCTCATTATTAACATGCATTACACTAATTAATATGGTGTCAGGCCTAATCGCCCTTGATACCTCATGTACGGAGACGACTCCATTCTTATTAACTGGCAAATAAGTTATTTCAAAACCTAGTTCCTCAAGTGATTGGCATGCCTCATAAACAGAGGGATGCTCAATCTGGGATGTGATAATATGTTTACCACGCTGCTGATGCTGCATGGCGATACCTTTTATGGCTAGATTATTTCCTTCCGTCCCACCAGATGTAAAAATGACCTCATTGTTTTGCACGTGTAAAATTTCTGCCACTTGTGATCTCGCTTTTATCAACAGCTTCTCCACTTCTCCGCCAAATTGATGGATGGATGACGGATTCGCAAAAAACCGTTCAGAAACCTGATTGTAACTTTGTAAAACGGATGGATCTGGTTTGGTTGTTGCACTGTTATCTAAATAAATCATAAGTCCGCTCCTTATCCTTGAATAAACAATAAATGAAGGCTGACTTATGGAACTGGAATGTAACCCAGGTTCATAAGACAGCCTTTATTTTTATACATAATCTGTTCCTTGTCAACATACTTTCCCTTAATAGGAGACATTGTTTCATCTCTACTTAACTAAAACCTGTTGTCGCTCTTCAATTCGCTTCAACGCTCCAGGTTCAATTTCCTCAATCGCTTTTGCAGCATGTTCAAGTGATAATTCATACTCATAGGACCTAAACAACCGTTCGGCTTCAGCTAGCTTTGCAGCTAATAATGGGTATCTGCTGCGGTATCTGTTGGCGTATTGGATAACCTGTTCTGTTAAATAAGCCTGTTCCAATATGAAATCTGTCTGCTCAATTACATGTTCCACGCTTTTATCTGCTTCTACTAATGCATGCTGAACCACTGTCATGTCAAGCGGCTTTGCTTCTAATGCGTTTAGAACCTGCTCATTTTTTTGGCTCGTTGTTTCAAGTAAACTCCAAATGAAGCTTGGTACACCAGGAATATTACTTTTCTTCAATTTCCGAATAGTATTATATACTTTGTCTTTCATTTCCTGTAATTTTTCTTTTGCCTCTAGTTCATCTTTTCTGAGGTTATTAATAAATTTAATAAACTCTTCATGCTGCAGTGTCAGTGATTCCAACTGTTCCAAACTATCATCCAATTTCTCGCGTATTTGCAAATGGGAAATAGCCTGGTCATTTTCTTCACTGGTAAGCTCATCCAGCTGTTTCTTAAGATTTGCAATGGTTTTCTCAAGTGTTAAATATTTTTCCATGTCACTGTTTTCAAAGTAATAGGCCTGACGCAGTGACTCTACCTCTGCTTTCGTATTGTGAAAAGTTAAATCAAGCGCATTAAGCTTTTGCCGATAAGCCGGAATCTTGGTTTCTATGTAACTCTTAGCTATTGCCTCATTCTCTAACAATTGATACATGTCCTTAATTCGCTCATCAACTTCCGTAATCGTATCCTTAACGACAGTAACTTCCCCTTTTTCAACAGCGATGACACAGTCGAATAGGCGCTGTTGATAATCCCGAATTTCTTTTTCAAGGCCAAGGTGTTCAATCCGATAACCGTCTTCCTTCATATCCTTGATTCCTGAGATTAAATCATCCAGCTGGGATGGAAGCACATCTTTACATGCCTTGTACAATTCGGGGAATTCATCCATTTCAACCTGCAATTGTTCAATCTGTACTTTGATCCCCTCAACAAGCTGCTGTGCCTCAAGGTAATTTCCGGAGTTTGTTAAATCATGGTACTTATCCAGGTCTTCTTCCAATTCATCAAGTTCCACATCAAATCGGGCTTCAGCTTTGCCGTACAAATAACGGGTTTGTGATAATTTTTTTCGAAGCCCTTTCACTTCAGGTTCGATTTCTGCAATTTCTTTTCTGCTCTTTTCTTCTGAACTGATTAATTCTTCGAGCTCTTCCAGCATTTTTTCAATGTCTTTTTCGATTTGCTGTAAGGTTGTTTCAACTTTCCGCAGCGTTTTTTTTGCCAATGCAAAGCGGTAACGATCAGCAGCTTCTTCGGCGTCAAATAAATGTTCCTCAATATTGGGAAGTTGTTTTGTTACTATGTATTCCCAGTGTTCCTTCCAAGACTCGAATTTCTCCTGTGTTTCCCCTGATAAATTTAAATTTTTAATCCGTGAGATTTGAGATGCAATATTTCGATTCATTATATCCATTTTCCAGCTTTCTTGCTGGTCAACCACATCATATATCCTTTTCCGTAAAATTAGTCCTACAATGATTAAGGCAATTATAACGAGAACGATTCCGATGATATATGCCATTTGAAGCCTCCTAACTCTTCCCTGTATAAGAGGATGTTCATTCCTTGAACAGGTATCAACCGTATTTACTATTTTTAAATGGTAATTTTATAATTATTATTCTAATGATACCATGTAAATAGCATTTTTGGCTAAAAAATTACAAATAAATTGCCGATTTTACATATTTTTTAATGATTCGCATATTGTGCTGTTTCCGAAGTAATAAAATCGATCCATTTATGAATAACTTTTGTGTAATTTTGCGCGAATAAATCATGTGATGTTTTGCCGACAACCTGATTTTTCCATTCATTTTGCAGTACATACGGGGTAATCAGCATTCCTTTAAGTTGCATAAGTAAAAACTGTTGTTCCATGTTGCTTTTATTGCACTTAGGCAGACTTTCAGTAAATGTGTTGCTAATAAAGTAGTTTTCCTTGGCCAAATATGTTACAGCCATTTCTCGAACAAAAATGGAGTCAATTGAAAGTTCTCTGTGAATAAAACAAGAAAATTGATGATTATTTTGTTTATATTGTATAATTGCATCTATCAATAGTTTCAGTTTAACGATGGGCGTTTCCATTTCCGCTTTGCTTAGAGCTTCTTCCATCTTGGTCAGATATGTTTCATAGTAATTGGTCACAGCATGTTCTAATAATCCTTGTTTTCCTTTAAAATAATAGCTGATTAGTGACACATTTACGGAGGCCTTATCGGCAATGTCCCTAACGGAAGTTCCATGGAAGCCTTTTTGAAAAAATAATGATGAAGCAGCATTTATCACTTTTTGCTTGGTTGGATTATTTTTCATCGAAATTCAACTCCTTATAGTTATTTTACGACAGAGTGAGCTGTATTCCTGCAATTTCTTCTCGACAATTAATGCATGTGACGGTCGAAATTTATCAATTGAAAGGAAAATGTATATGTTTCAAGTAAGTAATTATTCCGGCGATCGAATAAAGGACTATGAATTAGTGTTGCAGCAGGCAAAGGCGCTGCTTGAGGGAGAACCTGATCACATTGCCAATTTATCAAATGCTTCAGCATTATTAAATCAATTCTTACAAAAAGTGAACTGGGTAGGATTTTATATTTATAAGGATAATGAACTTGTTCTTGGTCCGTTCCAAGGACTGCCAGCCTGTATTCGGATTCCAAACGGCAAAGGTGTGTGTGGAACTGCTGTCAAAGAACGGAGGACACAGTTGGTTGCTGATGTAAATGCATTTCCAGGACATATTGCCTGTGACAGTGCCAGCCAGTCAGAGATTGTTGTCCCGTTAATTGTAAATGATGAAGTATATGGCGTCCTGGATATTGACAGCCCAAGTACTAACCGATTCGATGAGACTGATAAAGAATATATTGAAAAGTTCGCAGCAATTGTACAATCATTTTTACACTAATAGAATGCTTTCCAAAACAACTAATGGTTTTGGAAAGCATTCATTTATTTTTTACTAATTTCAAATCACTATTGTCCTCTATTTCCTTTACTACACAATTTTTTCCGAATTTTTTAGCAGAATATAACGCTTTGTCAGCACGAATAAATAAATCTTTTACATCCGCCCTTTTATTAGTATCCCATGTTGCAACACCACAGGACAATGTTACTTTAGGATCTGTAAAGTTTTCCGCCTGTTTTCTTATTTGGGTGGCAATTTGAACACCTTCATCAACTGTTGCATTCGATAAATAGATGGCAAATTCCTCACCACCCCAGCGGGCGGGAATGTCATTTTTACCTGTGTGCGCCAGGATGATGGATGCAATCTGAACAATGACCTCGTCCCCAACATAATGGCCAAAGGTATCGTTGATTCCTTTAAAGTCATCAATATCTATAACAATCAATGAACCCATTTCATCCGCTGCAAAGTGGTGTTCAATTTTTTCCTCCAGGTGGTTGCGGGAATACAATTTTGTCAGATAATCGGTTACCGCAGCAGTTTTTAATTTTTCATTTAACATTGAATTAGCCATGGCTAACGTAAAATGCTGGACAAGAGACTGCATTAGATTCAAGTTTCCGATGGTAAATGCATACTGCTGTTCATGTATGATTACAATTACACCATGAATTTCCCCACCATGCAACATTGGAATGGCCATCACCGAAGAATATGGGAAGTCTTTTACCTCTTTTGTAAAGTCACCACTAAAAAGGGGCTCCTGTTTATCCATAACTCGATCAAAAATATAATCGGCATGCTTTTCCCCTTCATTTGTAAAGAAATAATTTGTACTCTTTGGCAGTACCTCTTTCATGTGATGCTTTGTCTTAGCCGAGTAAATAAAACCGACTACGGTTGCGGCACAAGCCTCGATAATCTTTTTACAAACGATAGACGTGATTTCAACAATATTTAAATTAGAATTTAGTGCATGAGTAGTTTCATTGATAAGTTTAAGGTCCTCAACTAAATGTTTAGAATTCTGATAGAGCAGAGCACTTTCAATTGCCTTCCCGGATACGCTGGCAAATTCTGTTATAAAGTCAATTTCCTTTTCCGGAAAAACTATTTTATTTGACGTAATAATCCGCAAAATACCGTAAATAGCTTGTTTACCCTTTAATGGTACATATAGATAGGTCTTTCCTTCCTTGATACGATCTTCTAATTGCACCTTCTCCGTTAAATAAGTCTGGGTGCAGATTCTTTTCGTTGCATCATCACTGTACTCCAGAATGTCAATTGGTAATGTTGTTTCCTCCTTAAACTCTCGGGCCAGTAATATATGATAATCGCAGAAGGGATATAATTTATCCATTGCTTTTGCTATTTCAGTCAGTACATTTTCCCTTGAAATGATTGAATATAAATTGGTTGTTAAATCGGACAGAAACGTTTTCTGTTTTTCATTTTCCCTGCTAACCTTAAACGTATTAACAATGTTTAAGAGATTTTCCAATTCCAATTTAATAATTTCTATTACCTCTGTTCTAGGTTTATCGTCATTTAGTTGATTTGCTATCAGTAAAAAAGCTTCCGGTTCAATTTTCATTTGTAACGGAATAATTTTCGTTTGTAATTTGCCACTATCTAAGTCATGCAAATCAATGTTACTATGACTGTAATAATTCTTTTTAATTACCCTTGCACCTATCTGCTTCGGTAGTTCGTTATGTTCCTCACCCGTAAACCGTTCAAAGGTTTGTTTCCAATTATTATAAGAATAGATTGCCGTAAAATCGACCGCTAAAATCTCTTGAATCTGCAAAGAAACCTTTTCCAATAACTGAATATAAGAAAAGGATGATATAGTTGATAGTAACTCATAGAAACAATTCCTTATTGTATCTTTAATTTGATTTTGATCCATCATATGTATCACCTATTATCAAATTAATTTTCATTTTCGAGAAAGATTTTTGAATTTTATATAATCATTATACAGTAAATAGTGATTTATTCCTATTTATTAGCCGGTAAAATTTTAATTTCTAGCCTTTATTGAGCGAATAATCATTTCCCTTAGGATTACTAATAAAATTATTGACTTTTATACATGAAACTTATATACTATTCTTTGTGTAAAATAAAAAGGTAGCCTTTGTGAACCGACGAATGTTATCATTTTGTTCCTCAGAGGTTGAGGTGTATCGTGTAACTCTCTGCTGCTGGAGCGATGGTACATGAAAACAAAATGAGCAGGCGGACAGGTCATGGTCGCTTATTTTATGCAAATAAAATAATGAAGGAGGAAATGTCCTTATGTCACGTTATACTGGATCAGTATGGAAAAAATCACGTCGTCTTGGCATTTCATTAACTGGAACTGGTAAGGAACTAGATAAACGCCCTTACGCTCCTGGTCAACATGGACCGAACCAAAGAAAGAAAATCTCTGAATACGGCTTGCAACAACAAGAGAAGCAAAAATTACGCTTCATGTATGGATTGAATGAACGTCAATTCCGTAATTTGTTTGATCAAGCTGGTAAACAAAAAGGTATTCATGGTGAAAACTTCATGATTCTGCTTGAATCACGTTTAGATAACCTTGTATATCGTGCAGGTCTTGCACGCACACGCAGACAAGCTCGTCAGCTTGTAAATCATGGCCATGTTACTGTAGATGGCGGCCGCGTTGATATCCCATCGTACCGTCTAAAACCAGGTCAAGTATTTGGACTACGTGAAAAATCACAAAAACTTGATATCGTTAAAGAAGCAATTGAAGTAAATAACTTTGTTCCAGATTATCTTACATTTGATGAAGATAAAATGGAAGGAAGCTATGCTCGTTACCCAGAACGCACAGAACTTCCTGCTGAAATTAACGAAGCACTTATCGTTGAGTACTACTCTCGTTAAGAAATAAAAACCCTGAAAGCTGTTTTGACAGTTTTCAGGGTTTTTTTATGTATCAGGGGATAATACGGCTACTTGAACCATTTATCAATTAATTCATGAAATGTTTCGTTCCGAATAATAATGGTATACCAAAGAATCATCCCAAAACCAATCGTAAGAACACGCGGCTCTCCGTACTGTACGATCTGCATGGGAATAATAAAAAAGAGTGTCATTCCCAAAGAAATAGCTAATACCTCGAAATAATAACGAAATTTAAGAAAATCCATTGGTTCAGTTCAACTCCTCTTATTTTTTATTTATTATAACACAATATAGAATATATGCTTATGAAGTTTTATAATGAAAATATCTCTAGCTCCAGCGCCCAGAAGCTGCCGTCATAAGCAATGGACACTACGAACGCCAAACTTAAGCGTTCTACGGTCGGTCCTTTGCTTATGCGTCCGCTCCTAAACAGGGCGCCCTGAACTTTTCTTATTATTGAAAACGAAGTAAAAAGTATTTTTTCTTTCCTCGTCGAATAATTGTAAAGGTATCCTCAATCCGGTCTTTACTAGTTAGTGTAAAGTGCAGATCCTGATTACGTTCTCCATTAACATAGATCGCCCCGTTACTAATATCTTCCCTAGCCTGCCGTTTAGAAGAAGAAATCTTTGTTTCCACGAGCAAGTCAATTAAGCCAATATCCGCTTTTGCCATATGATGTGTAGGCACATCCTTAAAGCCTTGTTCGATTTCCTGTCCAGTAAGTGACTTTACATCTCCACTAAATAATGATGCAGAGATTTTCTGCGCTTGCTCAACAGCCACCTGACCATGAACAACTTTTGTAACCTCTTCTGCTAACCGTTTTTGCGCTAGTCGTTCTTCCGGTTTCTCCGCTACCGATTTAGCTAATCCATCGACTTCATCCTGGTTCAAAAATGTGAAGTATTGAATAAATTTAATTACGTCCCGATCGTCTGTATTAAACCAAAATTGATAAAATTCGTATGGAGTTGTTTTTTCCGGATCTAACCAAATCGCCCCACCTGCTGTTTTACCAAACTTCGTGCCATCAGCTTTTGTAATTAGTGGTACAGTCAAACCAAATACGTTTACATCCTCATCCATATCTTCACGTGAGCGACGGATTAATTCCATTCCAGCGGTAATATTACCCCACTGGTCACTTCCGCCAATTTGCAATGTACAATTTTCCTGTTCGTAAAGTTTTAGGAAATCAAGAGATTGCAAAATCATGTAGCTGAACTCAGTAAAAGAAATCCCCTGCTCGATTCTTGCTGAAACCGATTCCTTTGCAAGCATGTAATTAATACCAAAATGTTTCCCTGCATCACGCAGAAAATCAATTACTGTCATACTTGCCAACCAATCATGATTGTTTCTCGCCACTGCTGCATTTTCACCATTGTCAAAGTTCAACAGATTAGCTAATTGTTTTTTAATCTTTTCGCTAAACCCTTTTACAACACTGTCTTCATTTAAGGAACGTTCCGATGAGCGCCCACTCGGATCACCAATCATCCCAGTTCCACCGCCAATTAAGGCAATCGGGCGATGTCCTTCCTTTTGAAATCGCTTCAACATATATACTGGTAATAAATGACCAATATGTAAACTATCAGCTGTTGGATCAAATCCACAGTATAAAGTTACCTGGTTTTCAACTAATTGTTTTTCCAATCCTTCTTTATCTGTAATTTGATGGATCAAACCACGCTTTTCTAAATCCTGTAATATCGCCATTTCCTTCACACTCCTGTTATATTTTACAAAAAACAAGGCTGTTTTCTGCCCTCCAACGTGTTTTATAAATTTCGTGTCAAAAACAGCCAAAAATAAAAAACTCCCCCCTTTCTGGTAAAAGGGACGAGAGTTTATTCGCGGTACCACCCTTGTTGCATAGAAATGCCACTTTCGGGTTTGTTAACGATGTGATTTCACCGTTTTCATTTACTAGAAAAAAGCTCCAGATTGTAATTCGCCTGCAAATATATACTGGCTTTCACCAACCGCCAGTTCTCTAAAAAGGGATTTGCAAAACTACTTCGATCCTTTATTGCGATTAAATATGCACTTATTTATTATTCTTACCATATTCGATAAAAAATTGCAATGCAAACGTATGTAAGAACTTTTTATGCTGCTCTTTTATGTTTAAACAAAACATTGCAATTGCACCTAATTTACTCCCGATAATCGTTGCGGTTAAACCAACCGCTAATGTTTGTCCACTGATTGGAACCAATGGCAGCGGAATTTCAATTTGAGCCAGAACAGCTGTTATTGCCGCAAACATTGCACAAATTACAATATGTCTCAGATTTGATTTATTTCCATTCATAGTATCCTATTCTATTTGTTAACTTATATTATATTAAGTTAACATAAATGGTTATATTTTAAAAGATTATTATTTTTGTAAGATTACTAGTGTGGTATAATATGGTGTGAATATTTAGGAGGTCTAAATATGGACGATATAAAAAAAATACTACATAGATGGTATGAAAAGTTTAAAACATTATGGGGACAAGGGAAAATCCAGCGTTCCTCAAGGATTACATATGATATTACATGGAATATTATATTATTCTTTATTATT
The DNA here is from genome assembly GCF_002216775.1 of Virgibacillus phasianinus. Lineage (GTDB taxonomy): Bacteria > Bacillota > Bacilli > Bacillales > Amphibacillaceae > Virgibacillus_F > Virgibacillus_F phasianinus. Next base: position 2,656,640 of record NZ_CP022315.1, on the reverse strand, counting down.
ATCGGTGTTATCGGTTTTTTCTTTGCAGGCGGAGTTGGTGCAGGGTATTTTGCCTCACTGGTCAAGGATGAACCAGTCCGAAGTTATGACAGCATGAAAAAGGATATTTATAACTATGAGGAAACGTCAACCTTGTATTTTGCCGAAAACAAATATTTCGGGGATATTCGCTCTGATATTATGCGTGAAGAGGTAAAACTTGAAAATGTCTCGGATACGCTTATTAATGCAGTTATCGCAACAGAGGATCGTAACTTCAGGGAACATGAGGGTGTTGTGCCTAAAGCAATTTTACGGGCAGTTGTTCAGGAAGCCACCAATGCTGCTGTAAAAACAGGCGGCAGTACCTTGACCCAGCAGTTAATCAAGAACCAAATTTTAACAAATGAAGTTTCCTTTGAACGGAAAGCAAAAGAGATATTACTTGCCTTGCGCTTAGAACGTTTCTTCGATAAAGATGAAATTTTAGAAGCCTATTTAAATATCGTGCCTTATGGCAGGGAAGCATCGGGAAGAAACATTGCAGGAATTCAAACGGCCGCACAGGGTGTGTTCGATGTTGATGCAAAAGACTTAAATTTGCCACAGGCAGCCTTTTTAGCTGGACTTCCACAAAGTCCAACCTATTATACCCCCTTTAAAAACAGTGGTGGGTTGAAAAGCAAAGAGGCACTTCAACCTGGTATTAACCGGATGAAAACGGTGCTGGCAAGAATGTATGAGGCTGATTATATTACCAAAGAAGAATATGACAAAGCCTTAGAATATGATATCGTAGCTGATTTTACCCTGGAATCAAAATCGCCTATGGATAAATATCCGTACCTAATGTATGAAGCTGAAAGACGAGCCGTAAACATTCTTTCCGAACAGCTTGCCAAAGGAGACGGGTATACGATAGAAGATATAAATAGTGATGAGAAATTAAAGGAAGAATACCGGATACGCGCCGATCGCGCCCTACGAAAAAATGGCTATCAGATCCACACAACAATTGACAAAAAAACGTACGCAGCGTTCCAGGAAATCGTTAAAAACTACCATAATTATGGACCTGATCGGACCTATACCGTTGTTGATGAAGAAACTGGTGAGGAAGTAAAGGTAACCGAACCTGTTCAAACTGCCGGTATGCTCATTGAGAACGCCACCGGGAAAATTATTAGCTTTATCGGTGGCCGCGGCTATTCACCTGATAGTACGTTTAATTATGCAACTAGGGCAAAGCGTTCGAATGGCAGTACAATGAAACCATTACTTGATTATGCCCCTGCCTTTGAAAATGGAATCATACAACCAGGGACACCTTTAGCAGATATAAGAACGTATTATGGTAAATATTCACCTGATAACTATTCAGGTACCTTCCACGGTCTAGTTTCTGCAAGGAAGGCACTGGCAGAATCATATAACGTACCCGCATTAGCAGTGTATAATAGACTGATGAATAAAGGAATTGGTCAAAAGTACTTGGAAAAAATGGGGATAACTACTATCGGGGATAAGGAATACAGCAATCTTGTACTTGGTATCGGTGCTACTACAAGAGGTGTAACCATTGAAGAAAATATAAATGCCTATAACACGTTTGCCAATGGTGGTAAATTTGTTGACGCCTATATGATCGATAAAATCACAACTAATGACGGTGAAGTTATTTACGAACATAAATCTGAACCTGTTGAGGTATTTTCACCACAAACATCCTATCTGACACTGGATATATTACGTGATGTAATTGATTATGGAACTGGTACTTATCTACAGTCCCAATTAAATACTGTATCATCTGTTGATTGGGCTGGAAAGTCCGGTACTTCTGAGGCATGGAAAGATTACTGGTTTATTGGGACTAACCCAAATATAACGATGGGAACCTGGATTGGATATGAGACACCATATCCAATCAATGAGTGTAGTAGTTGTGCGCCATACAACGAGCGAAACATGAAATTGTGGGCAAAGTTAGTTAACAAGGCCACCGAAATCAACCCAGAATTGATGGCTCCGGAAAAGAACTTTGAACGGCCGGATGGTATTGTTGACAAAAGCTATTGTGCGATATCTGGAAAACTTCCATCAGACTTATGCAGTAAAGCCGGACTCGTCTACACTGATCTGTTTAATGCGAAATATGTACCTTCCAAAACGGATGACAGTTTAATCACTGGTTCGTTTGTAATGGTAGATGGTAAAGCCGTTGTTGCAGGACCTAAAACACCTAAGGAATTCGTGAATGGTGATGGATTAACCTTTAACCCTGAATTCCTGCAGAAAAATAATTACGACCGATTAGACGACCTGACAAAGCTGTTCCCTGCAAAGAATCGGGCAAGCTGGGAAAAGATTGGTGTCCCAAGTGGTGATATTGGCTCCACAATTGCAGATGATGGAAAAGCACCAGCAGCACCAGCGAATGTGACAAAATCAGGCAGTACGTTATCATGGAGTGATTCAAGCAGTAAAGATGTGGTCGGTTATCGAATCTATCGAGCTTCAAAACCGGGTGCTTCCTTTTCACTTGTCGGCAATACTACCTCTACTAGTTATGAAGTTGGTGGGGGAAATGCGGTTTATGTTGTAAAGGCAGTAGATTATTTTGGAATGGAATCAAAGGTTTCTGAGACAGTCAAGGTGGGAAGTTTCTCAAAAACTGAACAGAAAGCCAAAGATCCGAAATCCGATAAACCGGCAAAATCCGACAAACCGGATGAACCTGAGAAACCGGATAAGCCGGATAAGCCGGGTAAACCAGAAGATGGTGACAAACCACCTAAAGATGGTAATGGGAAGACTAAACCACCGGTTGAACCACCAGCTCAGGATCCACCGGATAAAAAAAAGAATAATTGATTTAACTAGCCTGCAGAAATTCAATGCAGGCTAGTTTTTTTACTATCAGTGGCTCCAACCCTAATTTTTCTGTATATTACTAAAAATACACAGGTTTATCCTGTATAATGGAAATAGCATGAAAATACCTACACTTATTTTTCAGGAGCAGGTGGTGAAAATATGAAACATGTGAAATCTTTTCAATCACTTACACATGAAACGATACACGGACAAATTACAATCGAAGGCCCACTATCCTCATCCGAGTTGGAAAAATACGAGTTTCATGAGCAATTGACCGCATTTCGTATCGCGGATAAACAATTTAAGGCTCTATTAAACATCGCAGACTTTCCAGAAGGGCGAATCATTATTGCACGCACCGAAAACACAATTATCGGCTATGTTACCTATTTACATCCTGATCCATTGGAACGGTGGTCAAAATTTGAAATGGAAAACCTGATTGAGCTTGGAGCCATTGAAGTTATACCCAAATTTCGCGGCTCAAAAGTCGCTTCAGGTCTGTTGAAAGTTTCCATGATGGATAAATTTATGGAAAACTATATTATCATATCAACTGAATATTATTGGCACTGGGATCTTGATGGTACAAACCTTGGAATTTGGGATTACCGAAAAGTCATGGAAAAAATGATGGCTGCCGGCGGGCTTATTCCAGCACCAACTGATGATCCAGAAATCATTTCCCATCCCGCCAATTGTCTAATGGTTAAAATCGGGGAAAATGTTCCTGACGAGTCCATTCATCAATTTGATAAATTAAAATTTTTGCAGCGTCACCAATACCGGTCTATGAGGGAGGGATTATAGGTGCTGGTTGAAGAAATTATGAATCCAGATGTCATCACTTTAACACCTGATGCAACAATTGCTGAAGCACTTACCGTGTTACATGAAAACAGAATAAGACACATTCCTATTGTAGATGATCAGCTGCACGTTATCGGAATTGTTTCGGATCGGGACGTTCGAGATGCAAGTCCATCTATTTTGCAAAAAGATTCTGCTGAAAAAGTTCTTCAAAATGAACTGAAAAGTATTATGAGTCATCCAGTTGTCACTGTACATCCATTGGATTTTGTTGAAGAGGTAGCAAGTATTTTTTATGATGAGGAGTTCGCGTGTGTCCCTGTCGTTCGCGATTATAAATTAGTCGGTATGGTCACTGAAAAAGATATGCTTTACACGCTTATTCATCTGACCGGAACCAATGTGCAGAGCTCGCACATTGAAGTGAAGGTTCCGCATAAACCAGGAATTTTGCCCGAGGTTGCTTCAGTCTTTGGCAAGCGAAAAACAAATATTACATCTGTCTTGGTTTATCCATTCAAAAACGATCCTAACTATAAAATCCTTGTCTTTCGTATTCAAACCATGAATCCGATGCCTGTTATTAATGATCTGCGTGAATGTGGCTATGAATTAATGTGGCCAAATAACATGACGGGGCCAAAATCATGAAATGTGACGCGTCGTTCGTTTTTTCAGATGCCATGTTAGGCTATCATTTCAATGCTGATCATCCTTTTAACCAAAAGCGCGTAGTTCTTGCAAAGGAACTGCTGGCAGCGGCTAACACATTGGACGAAAGTCAGATTATTGCGCCTAAAAAGGCAACAGAAGACGAATTGGCATTATTTCATGACAGGGCATATATACAGGCCATTAAAAAAGCTGGTGAAGGATTATTACAGGATGATGGAGGATTGGAATATGGAATAGGTACGGAAGATACACCTATTTTTCAAAACATGCATGATGCTTCAAGTTATTTGGTTGGCGGGACATTAACGGCTGTTGATGCTGTACTTTCAGGAAAAGTTAGTCATGCATTAAATCTTGGTGGTGGATTACATCATGGGTTTAAAAGAAGAGCGGCAGGATTTTGTATTTATAACGATGCAGCGGTTGCCATTAAGTACATTCGGGAAAAGTACAATCTGAAAGTACTCTATGTGGATACAGATGCCCATCATGGCGACGGTGTACAATGGGCCTTTTATGAGGATCCGAATGTGTGTACGCTTTCCATTCATGAAACGGGGCGATACTTATTTCCCGGAACTGGTAACATAAATGAGCGTGGTATCAAAGATGGTCATGGATATGCATTCAACCTGCCAATTGACGCTTTTACGGAAGACGATTCTTTTTTACAGGTCTATGAAGCAGCATTTAAAGAGATTGCGGAATACTTCCAACCTGATATTATCATTACCCAGAATGGTGCTGATGCACATTGCTATGACCCCTTAACACATTTATGCGCAACGATGGCGATTTATGAGAAAATACCAGCACTTGCGCACGAGCTCTCACATACCTATTGCAACGGAAAATGGATTGCGCTTGGAGGTGGCGGTTATGATTCTTGGCGCGTCGTTCCTCGTGCGTGGGCACAAATTTGGAATGTAATGACTACTGGTAAACACAAACTTGGAGACATTCCGGAAGATTGGCTCAGCAAATGGCAAATGGAGTCACCAGTTTCATTACCTGCTACATGGCAGGACGATAAGAATATTGTTCCAACTATTCCACGAAAAAAAGACATAACTGAAAAGAACTATAAGGTATTACAAAGTGCATTAAAGTATACAAAACACAGACACACATAATGAAAATAGATAACCTATATTACAAAACTACAGTAATTTGGGTATGACTGCCCGCTAAACTGCAATAAAAGGAAGCTGTCCTGATAAAAAGGAACAGCTTCTGTAATTCTGAATTATTTTGTTGAATTTCTTTCTTCAATTCGGTGTGGCAATACAACTTTCTTCTCAGAAATCTCTTCTTTGTTCATATACTTAGTCAAAAGGCGCATTGCAACAGCACCGATATCGTACATTGGCTGTACAATTGTTGAAAGTGTCGGGCGTACCATAGAAGCCAATCTGGTATTATCAAATCCAAATACCTCAAGATCTTCAGGAACCTTTATGCCTTTATCCTGAGCGCCATGGATGACCCCAAGTGCCATTTCATCCGATGAAACAAATATTGCAGTGGGTTTTGTTTCTAATGCAAACAGCTCATCTACCGCTTCAAGTCCTGATCCATATGTAAAGTCGCCTTTCACCACATACGCATCGTTTAAGGAAACAGATGATTCCTGAAGTGCACGTTGATATCCTGCATATTTTTGCTGATTTATTGTTGTATCATCTTCAGCCGCAATAAACGCAACTGTTTTATTTCCTTTATCAAGTAAAAACTTCGTTGCTTCATAAGCTGCTTGTTCATAATCTATGTTTACAGAGGGGATTGTTCCTGTCTCGTCATAAGTTGCTGCTAAAACAACAGGGACTGACGAACTTTTAAACTGTTCCACATGCTCTTCTGTGATTGTCCCACCCATAAATAGTATACCGTCTACTTGCTTTTCATACATCGTATTAATCAGTTGAAGTTCTTTATCTTTGTTCTGATCCGAATTACTCAAAATGATATTGTATTTGTACATCGTTGCAATATCCTCAATCCCTCTTGCAAGTTCAGCAAAAAAGATGCTTGAAATGTCCGGTATGATGGCTCCTACTGTAGTTGTTTTTTTACTTGCTAAGCCACGTGCAACTGCATTTGGCCGGTATCCCAAACTCTCAATTGTTGCCAGTACTTTTTTTCTTGTTGTTGGTTTAACATTTGGATTTCCATTTACTACTCGTGAAACAGTTGCCATCGATACATTTGCCTCCCTGGCAACATCATAAATTGTTATGTTCATGTCGTATCCTCCAATTCCATTATTCATCGTCTTTTTTATCTATCATACTCTACCAAAGAGAAAAACACAAAAATAGTTAAAAATTGTTGGTAGATCAGTTAGCTGACTACCGAAGTTCCCTTCCTGAAGCGTTAGAAAACTTGTATAACCCTTCAACAAACTTATCAAACATCTCAAGATCCATTTGCTGTGCTGAATCCGATAATGCTACTGCCGGGTCTGGATGAACTTCAGCCATTACTCCATCAGCTCCTATTGCTATCGCCGCTTTTGCAGCAGGCAGTAGCAGATCTCTTCTGCCGGTAGAATGAGTTACATCGACCAAAACAGGTAAATGAGTTTCTTGCTTTAATATTGGGACAGCAGAAATATCAAGTGTGTTCCTAGTAGCTTTTTCGTATGTTCTTATTCCTCGCTCACATAAAATAATATTGCCATTCCCTCTGGAAATAATATATTCTGCAGCATTAATAAATTCAGAAATTGTGGCTGATAAACCACGTTTCAACAAGACTGGTTTATCTACAACCCCAGCAGCCTTTAACAGTTCAAAATTCTGCATGTTACGTGCTCCTATTTGAATCACGTCAACATAGTCAATCGCTTCCTCGATATGCGCAGGGCTAACAATCTCACTAACAACTGCCAAATCATGTTCATTTGCGACCCGCTTTAATATCTGCAATCCTTCAAAACCAAGTCCTTGAAAATCATATGGTGAAGTTCTAGGTTTAAATGCTCCACCACGTAATAGGTTAATCCCTTTACTTTTAACAGACTCAGCAACTTGTGATACCTGCTGATAACTTTCCACAGAACATGGTCCCATGATAAGGTGAACATTTCCATCTCCAATGTTACTTCCATTTATATTAACAACTGTATCAACGGGTTTCTTTTTACGTGATACTAGCAGTTCTTTACTATGGTCGTCCTCCTGTAATTCCAAGCCGGCCTTAAAGATTTCTTTAAAGATATGTTCAACTGTGGCATTTGTAAACGGCCCTTCATTATGGCTCGTAATCAAATCCATCATTTCTCTTTCCCTAACTGGATCAAATCGTTTCATTCCATGTTTAACCAGACCTATCTGCTGAACAAGATCGGCACGCTTATTCAGTAATGCTAGTAACTCCAGGTTTACCTCGCTCAATTGTTCACGAAATACATTCATTTGATTTTGTTCCATTACCTACACTCCAATTTGCGACTTCTTTTGGTGCCTGGGCAGAATATAGTCTTTACAAAAACTGTTGGAATTAGAAAAAGGGAATGGCCTGAAATCAAAAGTCCATCCCCTTTATGTCTAGTGCTTGTCCATATTATTTCTTTTCTAATTCTTCTGCTGCTTCTTCGATTGCTTCTGCTACCTCTTCTGCTGCATCTAATGCTTCATCCTCTTTATTTCTCTTTTCTTGAAGCTTAACTTGAAATGACTTAGTAAGTCCTTGTGTTTTTTCAGATAAGTTCTTCGTCACCTGCGAAGTAGAGTCAACAGCTTTATTTTTCAACTCTGATCCTTTAACATAGGCTTTGTCCTTCCAATCTGCTCCTTTTTCGTAAGCTTTGCCCTTTAGGTCTGATCCTTTTTCATAAGCTATGTTCTTCCAATCACTTGCTCGTCCACGTACATCACCTGCACCCTGGTTTAGATCTCCTCTTAATTCCTTACCTGATTTAGGAGCGAATAAGAGTGCAACTGCAGCACCGACAATTCCCCCAATCAATGTGCCAATCATAAAGTCCTTACTGTTAATGTTCTGGCTCTCCTGATTCTCCTGATTACTCATTTAGATTCCTCCTGTTTTAATTATTTATTTTTTTTCTTATTCCACAAGTCCACAACGGCTGAACCCCACTTTATAGCCTGGGAAGCCTTCTCCTGATTTTGGGTGGCAGCACTAGTTACTTTTGCTGAGATTTTTTTCAATGATTGGTTGAAATCCTTGACTGTTTCCCCAAGTCCTTTTACACCTTCAAAAAGGCCGTTAAGTTTCGAAGACTTCTGATTTACGTCATCAGCCAATCGATTTGTTTTATTTAGTAATGCCGTAGTTTCCGTTGTTATTCCCTGTAATTGCTTTTCCAAATCTTCGACAGTATCAGCAACATTATTTAATGTGCGCTGCGTCGCCTTTAAGGTCATGGCTAAATAAATTACGAGTACAACGAATGCTACCGCGACTATAATAGCAGCAATATACAATAATATTTCCATACACTAGTTCATCTCCTTGTTTTATGTAATTTTTCTCTGCCTATGTCCTTGTTACTATAGGGTTAGTAATACCCTTTCTTAAGTGTACATAAACACAACCACTTTATCCCAATTGTATCATGAAAAGTTCAGTCTATCTACAAGAAGTATACATAGCGCACTTTTTTTGGACAAAAAAAGAGCCTACATAAGTAGACTCTGATTTAGATTAAGCATTTTTTCGTTTCATTACCGTATGATCCTCTTTGAGCCCCTGTTCATAGGCTTGTTGGAACTTTTGTATATCACCGGCACCCATGAATAACATTACGCAATCCTCATGTTCTGTTAGGATATTTGTATTGTTAATATCAAGGGTTTTACTATTATCTATCAGTTTCTTCAAATCATCAATTGTAAGTTTACCAGAGTCTTCCCGTGCAGAACCAAAAATATCACATAAATAAACATAGTCGGCTAAATTTAAGCTATCCGCAAATTCTTGCAGAAATGTTTTTGTACGTGTAAATGTGTGTGGTTGAAAAATAGCAACGATTTCTTTAGTAGGATACTTTTTCCTGGCTGAGTCTATTGTTGCTGTGATTTCTCTCGGGTGGTGGGCGTAATCATCCACCAAAATCTGATTGGCAATCTTCTTTTCAGTGAAACGGCGCTTTACACCTTTAAATGTACTAAGTGCCTTTATATCTTTTGCTTTCATATCCTCATAATGACAGATTGCAATAACCGAAAGTGCATTCAATATATTGTGATTGCCGTACATTGGTATTGTAAAAGTATCATAATACGTATTACGCACAAAAACATCAAATTCAGTACCAGACTCTGTTTCCACAATATTTTGCGCCTGAAAATCATTGGTGTTTGATAATCCGTAATACACGACAGGAACTTTTGCCTGAATTTCCTGCAACTGTTCATCATCACCGCATGCGATAATACCTTTTTTAACACGGTCAGACATTGATTGAAAAGCCTCAAATACGTCATCTATACTTGTAAAGTAGTCAGGATGATCAAAATCGATATTCGTCATTATTGCATAATCTGGTTCATATTCTAAAAAATGCCGCCTGTATTCACAAGCCTCAAATACGAAATATTCACTATCAACGTGCCCCTTTCCTGTTCCATCGCCAATTAAATAGGAAATTGGATATCTTGATCCAAGGACATGGGCAAGCAATCCGGTAGTTGATGTTTTACCATGGGCTCCCGCAACCGCGATACTGGTATATTGCTTTAACCATTCACCCAAAAATTCGTGATATCTAAAAAAGGTTAGACCGCGTTCTTTTGCCTCTTTTATTTCAGGATGCTCATCAGAAAAAGCATTTCCTGCAATAATCGTAAATTCGTCTTTGATGTTTTCCTCTGAAAAAGGAAGTATTGGAATGTTTTTTTCTTCTAATGCATCTTGTGTATAAAAACGTTTCTCCACATCAGAACCCTGAACTTTTTCCCCTGAATCGTTCAGAATCTGGGCAAGTGCACTCATTCCTGTTCCTTTAATACCAATAAAATGGTAAGTTGTCATAAAAAAGAACCTCCAAATAAATATATAAGAACTTCATTTATCTTATAAATCTTTAACTATTTCATTATTATAGCAAATCATGCCTCGTAGTAAAATAGAATATGTTAAAATGCAAAACGGTCTTCACCTAACTACTTTGCTTACAATATTCTACTTTCTCTAACCTTGGATTAGGACGATATCTTCTACCTTCTTTAGCTGCAGGAGTACCGTTAAGCAAAACATTATCACCGGTAAAGCCTATATTTATTTTAAGCAGGCTGCCACCGACTCCGTACATATTAACGGGTACACCCAGTTTTTCAAAATACTCTATTCGTTTTTCTGTAAAGCCTCCGCTTGCGACTATATTAACATGAGGATATCCTTCTTGATCTAAAGCTTTTCGCAATGCAAAAATGAGCTCTGGGCTTACACCTCTAGGATCGAAAGTACCCATCAAATGATGGTTTCTCAGGAAATACTTATCTACCAAAGTACGAGATGTATCCACTCGCACTCCTTTTAGCTCTTTCCCGAAAACACGTGCAACTTTTAATGCATCTGTTATGACATCATTGTTATAATCAACTAATGCAACTAGTTCGTCTTCAGGATACATTTCATGATAGGCTTCTGAGGCCGCAACAACATCCCCGCGAAACATTTGAATCATGGCGTGCGGCATGGTACCCATGCCTTTCTTTCCCCACCATTCATTCATGGCATGTGTTGCCTGTGCCGTTGAGCCACCAATAAATGCAGCATAGCCATCTCCAGCTTGCTGGGTAAAATGATCATCACGATCACCCATGAAGATAATTGGCTTTTGTTTTCCTGAAGTTCTCGCTGCTTTTACGACATTATATACATTTGTTGCGACTGATGTTCTTCTAGCCAGAATCCCGTCAATAATCCCCTCTAAAAAGCCAAAATCCTGGTATGAACCCGATATGGTTAGTACAGTTTCATAGGGGCTGATTTTATCGCCATCTTTTAAGGAATGGATTTCCAGTTTCTCCGGGTTTTTGGCAAACGTATGTATTAAGGCAATCGCTTCATCACTACCGCATAGTACGGCATCCTCTTTTTGGAAAAATTGCATAGTCACATGGTTATGTGGCAATTTTTTCTCAACCATTTCTTTTGTTTTTAAAAAATAAACAGCAGAAAACCAGCCTTCACTTATTCGTTTATCAAATTTAAAGGTTTTATTAGTTAGGCGTTTGATTTTGCCATTGAGTTTTTGTTCAATTTCCTTCATAGTCATGTTTCTCCTTAAGATGATTTCATTTATACCTTATCATATTAAACAAACCCAGAATCTACAAGCAAAAAAGCACTTTCAGCTTAATTGTTGTAGATCTGGTTATCATCAATTCGCATCAATTTGCTGGGTTGTAAGTAATACTTCTCTCGGTTTACTGCCATTTTGTTCAGAAATAATACCCTTCATTTCCATTGTATCCATTAGTCTAGCGGCCCGGTTATAGCCAATCTTAAAATGCCGCTGCAATAATGAAGTACTTGCTCCATTTTGTTTTACAACAAATTGTATTGCTTCAGTTAATAAATCATCTTCATCTTCTTCCTCAATCATTACCTGTTCAAGTAGTTGTTCTTGTTCAAACAAATAGTTTGGCGGAGCAATCGACCTAATATACCTTGTTACCCGTTCGATTTCATCATCCGAAACAAACGCCCCTTGTAAACGTACACTTTTACCTGAGCCGTTTTCAACAAATAACATGTCACCTTTACCTAATAATTTTTCAGCACCGTTCGTGTCGATGATGGTTCTTGAATCAACCTGTGAAGAAACACTGAATGCGATTCTTGTAGGTATGTTTGCCTTAATAAGCCCAGTAATAACGTCTACTGATGGGCGCTGGGTAGCAACTAAGAGATGCATTCCACATGCGCGTGCCTTTTGAGCAATCCGACAGATTGAATCCTCAACATCTTGCGGTGCAGCCATCATCAAGTCCGCTAACTCGTCAATGACGATAACGAGAAATGGCATCTTTTCATCGAATCGGCCCTGTTTTTTCATTTTTTGATTATATCGTTCAACATCCCGAACACCTTCATGAACGAACTTTTCATACCGTTCTTCCATTTCACCAACTGCCCACTTCAAAGCCATTGTCGCAGCCTTTACATCCGTAATAACAGGAGACACAAGATGCGGGATTTCATTAAACGGTGCCAATTCAACCATTTTCGGGTCAATTAATAAGAATTTAACATCCTCATGACTCGCCTTATACAATAAACTGATTAACACCGTGTTAATGCAAACACTTTTTCCTGATCCAGTTGCGCCAGCTATCAAACCATGTGGCATTTTTTGGATATTTGTAATCATTGGCGTTCCTTCAATGTCTAGACCTAAGGCAACGGATAGCGGTGAATTACTGTTAGTGAAGGCCGATGTCTCAAATATTTCCTGCAGCCCAACCATTTGCGATGTTTGGTTTGGAATTTCAATACCAATTGTATTTTTCCCCGGAATTGGTGCTTCAATTCGGATATCACGTGCTGCCATGTTTAATTTTAAATCGTCACTAAGGTTTTTCACCTTGCTTACCTTAACACCAATCTCAGGCTGTACTTCGAATCGTGTTACTGCCGGTCCCTGAGTCGCATTTACAACCTTCGCCCGCACATTGAAATGCTTTAGGGTTTTTTCCAGAAGCTCCTGCTGTTCCTTGACCCAAATCTGATCTTTATTATTCTTAGGTACTGGGTCATTTAACAAGTAATTTGGAATTTCGAATGATGATTCTTTCTCCCGTTCAGGGGTAGGTTTAACAGGCATCATCTTTTCCAGCATTTCCTGCTTTCGTTTATCGTTGGCGGACATCATTACATTAAACGGCAGCTTACCTTGCTGCTTTGACTTATTCGCAATAGGATTTTGTTTCTTATTTTTCAATTCTTTCTTTTTGTTTCTTAATTCAGCAGGTTCTTTTGCCTGTTCAATGCGTTCTTGTTGAGAATGCTCATTAACCGGCTCATTTACCAGTTGCTTTTCTTGTACCTGTTCATTTTTCTCATATTCCATTGAATTGGTTTCTTTCCAGCTATTGTTGTCATATCTAGTGTTTTCATTTTCATTCTCTTCCTTGTTTACCGGACTAATTTCTTGCGTAACAGCTGATTGCTCTGCTGCCAGGTTGCTAGCCGTGATGTCTTGCTGCGGTTCCTCCTGTTGTTTCCGAACAAAAGCTGGTACATCCTCTACCTTTTTCACTTTTTCACGCTGTCTAAAACCGTGAATTGGAGATGGTACCTCTGTCGGTTGAAATGGAACTTTTTTAGAGTTGTCCTTTTTTTCGCGCTGCTCTCTTTTTTCCCATTGATAATGATTCTTATTGGGCTTATTCTCCCTTTGCTCATGTCTATAATCATTTTCTTTTCTACGTTGGTAGGCAGGTGTATCCATTGGTTGTTTCTGTTCAACCTTATCAGGAATTACAGGAAAACGAAATTCTTTCCTCTCTGGATATTGATACATAACCTTTGTTTCTAATTTATCCTTGTGCTGCATGTTATGTAGCGGTCGTTGCTGTTTTTTAGGTTCATCTTCCTCTTCTTCATCTTCTATTTCCACTTCGGTATAAAAAAGGTCCAGTAACTTTTCTTTCCATTGGCCCCACATATCTTTCACTCATTTCTATGATAAAAATCATTCTAATTTCTATTTTACCGCAGTTTGACGGGCAGTAAAACCCCTTCCCCGAATATTATTGATTTACCTTATTTGCCTTCTCAAGGTTAAACTGACCCTCAAGCCTTTCATACAGTTTGTTGTCAATTCCACCACAGTTGATAAAAACTGCGGCGTAACTAAAAATCATGTTTGGTGGCCTAGCGACCGCTACGGAAAAACACTGCGCTTTCCGTGGGCAGCTGATGAGCCTCCTCGAGCTTACGCTCTCCGGGGTCTCATCTAGGCTTCTGCTCCCACAGGAGTCTCCGTGTTTTTCCTTCGCTAGGTTTGAGTGTTATCTATAATGCCATAACATCGATTTCTTCATTCTTCAATAATTGTAGCTGCGAGTAGTAGTCGACCCCTGCTTAGATGATAGGCATAGGTGAGCATGGGAAGCATAAGAAAGGCACTGAAAAAGTGGTGGATTTTTAAAATTTAGCTTTTCACCTTTACTTAGAATCTTGAATATACGGAGACTCCTTGAAAAAGAAAAGCACTTTTTCTTCGTGCGATGCTTATTCAGGGAAGCTTTCCTTGTCCTGCGGGAAGTGAGAGATCGGCGAGACCCCGGAGGACGGCAGTTAATGAGGCCCGACTAAAACCGCCCTTTGCGGGCAACGTCGGCTACCCCTTGCCAGGGCAAGGAGACTCGACACTCGCCCGCGGAAAGCGCAGTATATTCAAGATGCGATGATAGATCCCCAAATTTGTACTATATTTACCTTTTTCTGTAGCCTTAGCCTACATTCGAGTAGGGTGCCAAACATGATTTTAGTTACTTCGCAGTTTATAAGTTTTGTGTCAAAATCAACAATCTTTAGATACCGTTGTAATAAAAAACAACCCAAGTCAGCAAAAATGTGACCTAGGTTGCTCGTGTTAAAAATTAAACGCTTCTCCGATTGTAAAAGAGTCGTCTAATACGTAAATACCTTTTTCAACTGGTGCATTTGGAAGTCCTAGTTCTTTTTGTGAGCATATCATACCGTTCGAAGGGACCCCACGTAATTTTGTCGGTCGAATCTTAAGTCCACTTGGCATAACTGCCCCAACCTTGGCAACAACTATCTTTTGATTCTCATCAACATTCGGCGCACCACAAACGATTTGTAACGTTTCCCCACCAATATCAACCTGACAAACATTTAGCTTATCTGCATCCTCATGTGGTACCTTTTCCTTTACAAATCCGATTACAAAGGTTGGACTCAAATCCCAGTCTACTGAATCCTTTAGATCGTTTTCTTCAAAAAGATTTTTGATCTTACTGTGCATTTCCTCGGTAAGTGTTAATTTACCAGTATTCTCCAGTTGGAAATGTTTTGAAGCCTGAAAAATATTGTAACCAAGTAGCTTTCCTTTTTCATCTATGATTTTCGTTATATCCCCGTGATTTTCATGACTGATCTCATATCTGTCTCCATCTTCAAATGGAATAATTAGTACATCCCCGATTCCTACTGGATTGTAAAAGACATCCATTACATACATCCTCTCCAACTATTTTTCTGGTCGATTCTTTGCAAGAATAAATACAGGTTCCAATTTCTTATCATCATAAATAAACGATAATGATGTGATAGGTATTCTACCCTCCGCAAAAAACTTCATGGTCATTTGTGCTAATATATCATATCCTGTTTTGTTTTGAATGTCAGCTAATATTAGAACATCCTGATGTGGAACAGCTACAGCTAATTCCCCTTTACAATTTGCTTTCATTTCTTCCAGGAATGCCTCATTTAAGATACGACTTGCATCGTAACCGTCCTGGTGCGCAACAAAGTAGAAGTTATTGCCTGCTACAGGATCCTTTTTCATATCTATTTTTAACGAACGAAGATTAAATGTTGCAATCTCATTCAATCGCTCCTGTGTAAAACCTTCCTTTTCTAGTAAAGTTTCATCAATCAAACGATACGATTTTCCAAGGTCTAGCGCATAAAATACACGAGTCTCGGCTGTATGATCTCGGCAAATTAATTTATTGCCTGCTTTGGTTTCTGTGGGAAAGGATGTTGCACGAATAACGGGATAAATGTTTTTTTCCATTCCTGTTAATTGGTGATCCACATTCATGATGCGCAGTGCCTCTGTTACATGCTCCACCAGTTCGTCAATTGCTGCATTTCCACGTTCATTATATTTCGCAATTACATTCGGAATGGTTATCGATATACCCTGTTTTGTTGCTTTCCATTCCACACGAAAGGCATCTTTATCACGATTATATGAGGTGTGATATTCTGAATTCGATAACCGTTCCTCCAGTATCTTCTTCATTTTCAAACTCGTCATTTTCATAGTGCTGCCTCCTTAACCTGCAATCACGCTGGTAAACCCTCGATAAATTCAGTTATTTCCTCTTTGGATTTGCGATCCTTGTTTACAAATCTGCCAGCTTCCTTCCCATTTTTAAATGCAATAAAGCTGGGAATTCCAAAGACATCATAATCCTGACACATCTCAATAAATTGGTCTCGATCAATTATAACAAATGAATACGCTGGATATTCACTTTCGATTTCAGGCATAATCGGCTCAATAATGCGGCAATCTGGACACCAGTCCGCTGAAAATAAAGCAATCACATTTTTCTCTTTAATCCATTCATTAAACTGTTCTTCTGTTTTTAAAGTTTCCATAACTATATCAACCTCCGCTACTATCATAGCTTTGTTTTCGCTTTGATTCAATTAATTAACCATGCTATTTCCACTTTTTATAATCAAACTATTTCGTTTTTTAATGGTAAAGGATTAATATAGACTTATAGAAGTAAATAGTTGGAGGGGATCCGAATGAATTTAACAGTATATCTTGCAGGGCAAATACATGACGATTGGCGTGAAGAGGTTAAAAAGAAGGCTAAGGAAAAAGACCTTTCACTAACATTTGTCGGTCCACAAACAAACCATGACCGATCAGATCACATTGGGGAAGATATATTTGGGGAACAACCAGGCAATGTTTATAAAGACGATGCCGCTTCTAGCATCAATAATTTCCGAACAGAAGTGTTAATGAAAAAATCAGATGTGGTAATTGCGCTGTTTGGTGAAAAATATAAACAATGGAATACCGCTATGGATGCAAGTTCTGCACTTGCGCTAAACAAACCTACTATTATCGTAAGACCAAGTTCATTAATACACCCATTAAAAGAGCTTTCGAATAAAGCAAATGTTACAGTAGAAACTGTCGACCAGGCGATCAGCGTATTGGCATATATTTATGAATAAATAGGAAAAGCTCTGGGCGCCTGCGCTAGACAGATTTTCCTTATATTTTTTCACCTTTCACTTAATAAAGGGGGATGCCGGAACATTGCATCCTCCCTATTATTTGTCAGCATAACTATATACATTGGACGGGCTAGATATATACGTTCCGTCACCTTCGCCATTTATTATATCCAATAACTTCCCTTTACCGCTTCCTTCTCCGATAAAAATGGGTACACCATAAGACATGGCGCTTCTTGCGGCATGAAGCTTTGATTTCATCCCACCTGTACCGAATTTAGAACCCGAACCACCTGAAGCGTTTATCATATCATCGGTAATTTCCTCCAGGTAATCATACCTTTTAGCAAATGGATTAACAATTGGATTTTCGGCATAAAGTCCATTAATATCTGTTAATATAATGAGTTGATCAGCATGAAGAAAACCACTGATAAGCGCTGATAACATGTCATTATCACCAAAGGTTAATTCATTTATCGCGACGGTATCATTTTCATTTATAATTGGTAATATCCCCCGTTTAAGCAGTTCTGTAATGGTTGAAAAAGCATTACTAAATCGTTCTGGATTTGAAAAGTCATCGCGTGTTAATAATAACTGTGCAGGAACAATATCCATGCTTTTAAATTTATCGATATAGGATTGAATTAATAGACTTTGACCGACAGCTGCAGCAGCCTGTTTTCTTTTAATGATACTTGGTATAGAGGTATAGCCAAGTCTCATGAATCCAGCAGCAACCGCACCCGAGGAAACTAAAATAACCTCATGATTTGCTTGGAGGAGTGTAGCAAGCGCCTGAATATGGTCATCCAGTCTCGTGTGATCTATTTCGCCTTTCTCATTTGTTAAGGAGCTACTGCCAATTTTCACTACAATCCGTTTTTTCTTCATATGCACCATCCATTCGGCAAAAATCCAATGAAATAAAATTTAATAAAGTTATCTGAAAGTATAAAGTCATCGGAAGATTATTGCAAGGTTTATTTTAGGAAGGCTATTAGAAAACTTGGTTCGCGAACCCTTCATAAATAGTAAAAACGGTCGAATCAGAAAGACTCGACCGTTTTTATATCATACATCATTACCTTTTAAATTGCTTTCATGCCAATATTCCCATTGTCCGCGCAGTAATGTGACGACATGTAGAAACATATTTTTCCTAGAAACCAAATCATTCGTAAAGATGCCGATTGCACCCTCTTTATGACGAACTCCTTGTTTTTTTGCAAAGCAGTCCATCACGTCTCCAAGCTCAATTCCGTCCCTTAATGGTTCACTAATTTCCTTTGGTAATAAAATACGTGCACCGCTAGCGGTATGTACGTTTTTTTTCAAGTCCACCAGTGCTCCCCAGTTACAAAGAAATAACTGTCCATTAATGTCCATGACACCGCCTTCAAGACCAATTCCCATTGCATCCTGATTCATCGACACACAATCCTTAGCGCGATTAATAGCACCTATTCTTGTTTCTTCATCAGAGAAAGGCTGCGCAGAAACCGATGACTCAGCAGAATAGCTCATTACTTGATCGGATGGAAACACTTCTTTGACTGCTTCAACTTTCGTTTGGTTCATGGAGCCAATTATTATCTTCATATCAATCATCCTCTTTAAAAATAGCCCAATAATAAACTACCTTTTACGAATTTGTTCAACTGTATTATTATCTGTTGTTTTGACTAACTTTATTAATAATTCTTTGGCAGCTGCATAGTCATCCACATGAATCATTGATGCAGAGGTATGGATATAACGTGAACAAATACCAATAACTGCAGATGGAACCCCATTGCCAGAAAGGTGTACACGTCCAGCGTCTGTTCCTCCCTGTGAAATAAAATACTGATATGGAATGTCATTTGATTCAGCAGTATCTAAGATGAAATCTTTAATCCCTTGATGTGTAATCATTGACCGGTCAAAAATGCGCAGTAATGCACCATTGCCCAATTGGCCAAATTCTTTTTTATCACCGGACATATCATTTGCTGGAGAAGCATCAAGCGCATAAAAAATATCTGGTTGAATCATATTTGCTGCAACCTGGGATCCACGAAGTCCAACTTCTTCCTGAACTGTGGCACCAGAATACAATTGGTTAGGTACTGTTTCATCCTGTAGTTCTTTTAAAAGTTCGACTGCTAAACCGCAACCATAGCGGTTATCCCATGCCTTCGCAAGAATCTTGTTATCATTTGCCATCGGTGTGAACGGACAGATTGGCACAGCGGCCTGACCAGGTTTAATCCCAATTTTCGTAGCATCTTCTTTATCATCAGCACCAATGTCGATCAACATATTTTTCGTTTCCATCGGCTTCTTGCGTTGTTCCGGTGTTAAATTATGTGGCGGGATGGACCCAATAACACCGATTACTGGCCCGTTATCGGTCATGATCTGAACACGTTGAGCGAGCATAACCTGATTCCACCAGCCACCCAACGTCTGGAACCGAAGCATTCCATTGTCAGTTATCTGTGTAATCATAAATCCGACTTCATCCATGTGGCCAGCAACCATTACCTTTGGACCGGATCCATTTTTCACACCAAATACACCACCAAGGTTGTCCTGGATAATTTCATCCGAATACTTTTCAAGTTCACCCCTCATAAACTTCCGTACCAAATGTTCATTTCCAGGCGCTCCTTGAAGTTCAGTAAGCGTTTTAAATAAGTTCAATGTTTCTTGTTTCATATAAAATCCCCCATTCGTTATACTATGTACTATGAATAGTATAACGGAAAACTTTGCCTCGTTTCCACATTGGAACCCTGATTATTTTCTATTTCGCAAATTTTGCGTTATACTAATTTAAACAAGTTGAATAATTTTGGTAGTCAAATTCATGTATGAGGTGATTATAAAATGAGTGTTAAAAAAGCAGCATTAGCAGCAGGAGTAGGCGTAGCAGTAGGTTATTTAGCAAAACAGCAACTTGATAATTGTCAAAAGATAACACCGGAGAAAGCATTAAAGCAGGCAAAAGAGACATTTAAGAAACAGGGGCCGATCAGTGGTTCATGGATTTACATGAAACCTGAGGAAATTGAAAAAAATGGGCTTCTTTATAACGCATATCGTGGTGGTGTAACACGCAGTATTGACGGCGAAAATAAACAGTACGAATTCTATGTTGATGTAGAGACTGGCGCAGTGATTGGTTCTGTCCAAACTGCATAAAAAAAGTGGAAGTTTTCGTTTATATTTTTGATATATTAAATAAACGGGTAATGCAAGCCATAATTATGGCTTGCACTATTTTTTTTGCCTTAATAGATTCAAAATATTTGTCATTTGCTGTCGCTCTCCAGTTACATTATAGCCAGTAAATGGGCAGCCAAGGGTTTTTACCCGTTCAGCAACATTATTAATGGTAAACATTTCTGGGGTCAACCCTTCCTTCACTTCTTCCCAAAATAAAGGTGTTGAAACTGTGGCACGATTCGTTTTTCTTGGCGAATATGCATTAATGATTGTTTTGTCCATAGCATGCTGCACATAATCAATATACATTCTTTCTTTTCGATTTTTCTTTAACCGTTCTGTTGTAAATAATGCAGGGTACGCATTTTCCATAGTCATTGCAATTGCCTCTGTGAAAATTCCTGTTTCATCATAGGTCAGGCTGTCCTTTGGTATCGGGATGTGAACTTGTATTCCTTTATTACCAGATGTTTTCACGAAAGAAATCAACTTTAAGTCATCAAGCATTTGTTTTAGTATGTTGGCAGCTTGTATAGCCAGTGGAAACCGTTCCCTGTCAGGTGGATCCAAATCAAATACAATTTCAGCCGGATTCGCGCTGCCTGCTGTTTGAAACGGTGTATGAAATTCCAGTGCGCCATGGTTGCCAAACCACAGCAATGTTTCCAGCTTATTACAGATAAAAAAAACTTCATCATTAGTTGGATAACTAGTAATAAATGATGGTGCATAGTCCGGAAGATGTTTTTGAAAAAAATATTCTCCCTGAACACCGTCTGGGCACCGAATCAACGTGAGAATACGATCCTTTAGAAAAGGGAGCATATACGGCGATATTTCCCGTAAATACGTCAATAAATCTCCTTTTGTTACGCCATCTTCCGGCCAGAAAAGCTTATTAATTTTGCTAGCTTCAACTGTTTCTGGGAGCATTGCCATATTAACTTTCATTTTCTGAACTGTACAATCGGCGGCATTCGTATTCACCAATATTCGGTTGATTGATGGTTCTCGTATTTCATGCTTAACAAAATCAAGTGTATTTACCTCAGCACATATTGCCGGTGGAAGTCTGAATTCACTGCCACTTTTAGTACCTTTTGTGGTAAATAGTTCATGTAATGTAGCAATTTCACTTTCATCAACACCATGTTTACACTTTCCAGCATCAACCAGTTGATCACCATCATATACCTTCACATTAAAGTAATCGTTTTTTGTATCAAAATCGGTAAGAATCCCCTCAAACTTCCGCCAGTTTTTAATTTTTAACCAATCAGTATGTTGTTTTCCCAATCCGTAAAAACTTCCCTTTTTCTTTGCTATAACACCTTCCCCTTTGAAGGCAAATACAATTTCCCATAATTCATCAGCATTTCTGTAGGACGGAATCAAACTTAATCGGTTTAACCGTGAAATACTGGGTTCAAACTTAGCAGATTTGAAAAATGCTGAAAGCTCCTTTTTTCGTTCTGAATATGTTTTATTCATCAATGATGAACCATTTTCCCGCAAAAGATCAAATGCTAAAAATGTTGCCGGTCTTATTCCCGCGGCCTTATCAATAGTTTCTTTTTTATTTAACCGCCCACGCTTCTGAATAGCCGGAAAATTTGCCTGAAATTCATTGTTTATGATGACAATCTCACCGTCAAGCTCTACCGGCAGATACTCCTCTATTATCGCTTGATTTATTGAACAAAAAGAAATGATCTCAGGAAAATTAGTTGTTAGTTCCACGTCGTTCCTGCTGAATAAACGAATAGTATCTTTCTCCCAGTGCAGTACGCAGCGAAACCCGTCATATTTAACCTCATAAACCCACTCATTTCCTGTAGGGATTTGCATACGGGGAATTGGTTGCATTAACTTCATCATGAAAACGCTCCTTTACCCTATTAAAATGGCACATTCAGCCAGAATTTAAACAAGGATTAGAAATTGGCTATTTTGGTAAACTAAGACTGACAAAAAGAGGAGGTTTTATTTCATGCACACGATGTGGAAAGGAACTATCAGTTTTGGACTTGTGAATATTCCAGTTAAAATGCATGCGGCAACGGAAAATAAGGATATAAAATTAAGACAGCTGCATAAAGAATGCCAGTCTCCGATTAAATATGAGCGGACATGCCCCAATTGCGACCGTGAAGTTAAAAATGATGAAATTGTAAAAGCCTATGAATATGCAAAAGACAAGTTTGTTATTTTGGATGATGAAGATTTAGAAGCATTGAGGAAAGAGCAAGGCGATAAATCTGTGGAAATTATGGACTTTGTAAAGCTTGAAGAAATTGATCCGATTTATTTTGAGAAAACCTATTTCCTTTCCCCAAATGAAGGCGGAGGAAAAGCATATGGCCTGTTAAGGTCTGCCTTAAAAGACACATCAAAAATCGGAATTGCCAAAATGATCATTCGCTCAAAGGAGCAGCTTGCGGTCATCCGCGTTTATAAGAATACACTAGTTGTAGAAACCATTCATTACCCAGATGAAGTGCGACAAGTAAAGGATGTTCCAAATGTTCCAGAGGAAACAAAAACTGAAAAGAAGGAACTGGATACAGCTAAGATGCTTATCGAACAACTTACAGCAGAATTTGACCCAGAAAAATATACGGACGACTATCGAACAGCACTTCTCGAGTTAATTGAAGCTAAGAAAAACAATGAGGACGTTGTAATTGGTGAAAGTAAACCGAAGCCAGATAATGTCACTAATCTAATGGACGCACTGGAAGCGTCACTCGACAAGGCTAAGAAAAATAAGCCAAAGCCAGTCAAACCAAAAGCTGCAAAACCAAAAAAAGCTTCTACCAAGAAAAAAAGCGGATAAGCAAATTTCAGTATGCTTATGTATCCCGCAAAAGGACGATATTGGGTCAATATTTTAAAGTTATGGTCGAAAGAAAAGGCTATCCCGTGTAAGGATAGCTTTTGTTTCAATTATTTATAGTCATAACGTTCCCGTTCTACCTCATCTATTTTTTTGCCTTCATGATCAAATTTAATAGCACGGTAATAAGCATCATGATAGAACGTATACCAAGCCTGTTTTGAATAACCGAAGTTCATCCACTTCTCTTTTTGATGGACCGAAGTAACCGGATAATCATCATATGCTAATGCCCAAAGTTTGTTTTGATGACCATGTGTTGGCATGATGTCCGCCATATGAATAAAGGTTTCATCCCCGTCCTCAAAGACAATTATACAGTGCCCATCACTGTGGCCACCCGTGTGGATCATTTTTAATCCATCAGCAATTTGAATTTCATGTTCAAAAGGAGTTACCTGATCCTCAATTGGCTGCCAATTTTCCTTCCAGTATGTATTAATTGACCGGATATTTGGATTACGCATCTCATTCCATTCTACATCTGATGTATAGATGGTTGCATTTTCAAATACGGATTCATAACTATTGCCTGATGGCTTCGTTAAGCCGCAAGCATGATCAAAATGTAAATGGGTCATCAGCATAGCATCAATATCACGGGTTTTCAGCCCAAGTTCAGCTAAGGATTGATCAATTGATGACTCCTCAAGCACACCAAAATTGCGCATTTGTTTTTCTGAAAGTTTTCCGTTCCCCATACCGGAATCAATTAAATAACTTTTCCCATCCACTTGCAATAAAATCGGATCTGTTCGCAATTCGATTTGATTTTTATCATTATTCGGATATTTTTTACTCCATAACGCTTTTGGAACAACTCCAAACATCGCACCACCGTCAAGGAAATTCACTCCACCATTTAACCACGTAAGCTTAGCCCTGCCTATTTGTAACGCTTCCATTCTATCAGCCTCCTCTATCTATTTAGTTTATCGAAATAGATAGAAGTCTGCAAATACTTGTCATTTTGAAAATCTGTTTTCTACAGGGTTGTTGTTTCTGGCACAAAACCTATATACTGCGACATAACTTTATATGAGTGTTAGTCCAACGCAGCGGAACACAACCCAGCACATACGTCGCAGTTTTTATTAACTTCGGTGATAGTAGCAAACCTTGTTAAAAAAGCCTTTAAAAAACAATTAAAACTTTGCCGTACACCGGTAAATCGGCTGTCCCTTATTGGAAAACTTCTCCTCATATTCTGTCATAACATTGGTAGCATCATTCAGCTGATGAAGGTCGAGACTTACCTCTTCCAGCTGCAATCCGTATGTTGAAAAACTTACAAGGGAATATTCAAATAATGAGCGATTATCAGTCTTCATGATTAATTCACCGTTTCCCGAAAGTACGTTTTGGTATTGCGCTAAAAATGTATAATAGCTTAAACGTCTCTTTTCATGACGGTTTTTAGGCCATGGATCTGAAAAATTTAAATAAATAGTCGATACTTCGTTTTCCGCAAAAAATTCTTCCAAATCATTCGCATTTTCATTTACAAGCAGAACATTTTGTTGCTCTGACCCGATAACTTTCTGAGCGGCGTCAACTATAATACTTTTAGCCATTTCAATTCCAATAAAATTTATACCGGGATATTGATCAGCCATTCCTACAATAAACTGTCCTTTACCGGTTCCAATCTCCAGATGAATTGGATTGGTGTTTCCAAAGATTTTTTTCCACTTACCTTTATTTTCTTTTGGTTCCGCGATAACAATTTCCTGATGTTCCATCAAAAAGTCATCTGCCCATGGTTTATTGCGTTGTCGCATAAGCGTTTAATCCTCCATTTGCAAATTATAATTTAGTTTTGCCTCCAATAAATGTCAAGAATAATATGTATTGGGACGTGTATTCTATATAAATGAGGTGAAATGAAAAAATGTTAACAGTTAATGATCAACTAATGGTACTGCAAGACATATTAACAGAACAATCCGAGGAAGGTTCCGCCAGTGTTGCTGAATACCAGCAAATAAAACGAATCATCCAGACATTAATGGCAAAAGAAACTATTACGAACGAGCAATTATTAGCATTATTGCCTGAAATCTATAATTACGGGTTACAAGGTGAGCAAGCACAAAACCCGGAAGAACATATCATTACAAATAAAAATAATATTGAATCCTGGACGGCCCTTATAGATCAATCAAATCTGGATTAGTTGACGAATTTGGCTATTTAAGTCATGAATGTCTTTTAATCGATCATCCCTTTTTACGAATTCTTTGCGTTTAGAATGCCAAACGAAATAATAAAGGGCATCAACTAATAAATACCAATACATGCGTTTGATAAGATTACCGTCCTTCTCGATCCCATAATAGAATAACCAATCATCCCATTCTTCTTTTGGGATGTACCATTTTAAAATAAAACCAACATCGATTATTGGGTCGGCAATCATCGCATTGTCCCAATCAATCAAATACAACTGACTATCATTCGTTAACAATAAGTTATTATGATTCAAATCCCCATGGCAAACGCCTAGTTTCTGATTTTCCGTTACAGGTAAAAATTCTTCCAAAATACAAATTGAAAATGCAATCTCATTATCTAATTTAAGTTGGAAGATTTCCTGTTTTAGATTTTCAAGGCTGTCCTTAGGTGTAAATGGTTTTTTTCCTAACCGCATAAGCATATGCAGCAGTTCAGAGGAATGATGAATCTTATGGAGTAAGGAAGCAACGTGACGATGCTGCATCTCAATCCCACTTAGTTCACGGCCGTCCAACCATTCCTGCGCCGTGATTACATCTCCATTTTCCAGCCGTTTGGTCCAAACCAGTTTAGGAACAATTCCTTCCGCCGATAGTACAGCTAAAAAAGGGGATGAATTACGTTTTAAAAATAGTTTCCGATCCTCTCTGGTTGCAATGTAGGCTTCACCTGTAAGGCCACCAGCTGATTTTATATCCCATTCTTTTCCTAAAACTGCTTTAAGCCAATCCACATTCATTCCTCAAATCTGAAAAAATTTAATCCAATCATGTATTTTAAAGCTATATATGAAAAAACACAACTATTAACAGGTACCATTTAGTGAAAAAGTCTTGATCACTTCATATTTTGGCGTTTCATTTGGATGAATTTGATAAAGATTTATATGATCAATGCTAAATACATGTTTTTCGTTATGAAATTTTTCAATTAATGGTGCAGCTTGAACTTTTCGTGAAGCAGTCTTCCATTTCTTTGCAAGTGTTATATGAGGACGAAATTCCCGTTTTTCTTTCGCAAACCCGCATATTTGCATGGAGGACTCCACCAATTCAACCAATTTAAGTAAAGGATCCATTTGGTGAACATTTGCGAATAAAACACGTGGTGAAGCAGGATTTCCGAAGGTTTGTATTCCTTCTATAACAAGTGAAAATGATGGAAGTTCGTTAACAGCGTTTAATCTGTATTTAACTTTTTCAATATTATCTGGCTGTACTGGCCCTAGAAATTTCAAGGTAATATGAAAGTCTTCCTTATTAGTCCATTGCTTGTACAAAAATTCATCTGTTAGTTTATTTTGCCATTCAGTAAGCATTTCTTTTAAATCTGATGGAATGGGTGCCCCGATAAAATAATGCGGAATAACTGTCATTCCTTTCACCTCTTTATAAATCACGTATTTTCACTAAATATTTTTCCACAATTTTAACAATTTCGCTTTTAAAATGAATAAAAACATAATAGAATATAAGTAACGTCGTAGATTCCCTTGCACCACAGGATTAATGAATTCATTAAGGAGTGGTTTTTTGGATTATTCGTCATCTCGAATGCTAACAAGAGTGAAGTCAGTTTACTTCTACATTAAAGAATGTGGCATGGTTTCAACCATCGAGTTAGCGGAAGAATTTGATACGACTAACCGGACAATTCAACGTGATTTAAATGTATTGTCGTACAATGGTCTAGTTAGCAGTCCAACAAGAGGTAAGTGGAAAATTACAGATAAAAAAGTATCGGTTTCTTAAAGCAATTGCTGACGATTAATTCAGGTCGTCAGCTTTTTATTTCACTTTATAAAATGGAAGTTAATTCTTTTTCAGTTAGTTCCCGGTAATATCCATTATCAAGTGTGGGGTCAAGCAGCAACTGCCCCATCTTGATTCGTTTCAGATAACTCACCCTTTTGCCTACTGCAGCAAACATTCTTTTGACCTGATGATATTTACCCTCAGATATTGTGACTTCGATTTCCGATACCGCACCTGCAGTAAGTATACGAAGCTTTGCAGACTTTGTCTGGTATCCATCTTCTAGAAGTATACCACCTGCAAATTGTTTAACATCTTCATTTGTTACACACCCATCAATTCGTGCATAATATACCTTTTCTATGTCCTTTTTAGGGGAGGTTAACTTATGCCCCAACTCTCCGTCATTTGTTAAAAGCAATAACCCCTCTGTATCCTTATCTAACCGTCCAACGGGGAAAGGCTCAAAGTGCTGGTAATTTTCAGCCAACAAATCAATTACCGTTTTGTCCTTATCATCAACTGTAGCCGATACATACCCTGGTGGCTTATTCATCATTAAGTAGATAAATTCTTGGTAGTGAACCGTGTAATCCCCAACCTGAATTATGTCTGTTGATGGATCAACGTGTAAACTGCCATCCCTTACGATTGTACGATTAACCGATACCTTTTTTCTTTTTAGCAGGTTTTTAACCTCTTTACGGCTCCCGTGGCCCGTATTTGCCAACAATTTATCCAGGCGCATAGACACCCTCCATTATCTTTTAAATATCCGGTCAAGGACGCGAACCTTATTTCCCAACACACGTTCTAGCAGTGTAGAATAATAACCCAACCACAAATAAACACTTCCCCCAAAGGAGACACCCACTATAAGCATGATAATAGCTCCCCATCTTTCATCATGATAAGGGATAAATGTTCCAAGCATTAATTTGGTAAGCCATAATACTATGACCATAATTATAGTAAAAATACAAACTAACATCGTTCGTTTAAAAGTTTGTTTGAACGAAAACTGAATAGATTTATGAATACGCCATAAATTCAAAGTAACAGCTGTACCAACAGCAAGTGCAGTACCAAAAATAGCTCCCTTCGGACCAAACATGTGAATTAACTGGATATTAAAGAGTACCTTGATTAATAATCCACCCGATAAACTGACAACCGCAAATCGTTGCTGATTGATTCCCTGGAGGATAGATGCTGAAACAAGGAATAAGCCAAATAATAGCCCTACCGGCGCATACCAACCAAGTAATGTCCCAGTAAGCTCAATATTTTTTTGTCCATATAATGCTCCGTACGCCTCGTCAGATAACATCGACAGCCCTGCTACAGCTGGGATGGTTAAGACAATTACAATTTGAAGGGCCTGATTTATTTGCTTAAAAACAACTGTTTTATTTCCTTCATTGAATGATTTTGTTAATGCCGGTAATATTGCCAAGGAAAGTCCGGTAGCTAGTGTTACCGGGATTATAATTAATTTATGACCATAAAAGTTGATTGCTCCTAAAGCAACTTTGGCAATTTCAAGCTTATCAATAGCTTTCATTGCTTTGAAAAAGGTGGCTTGATCTATAAGTTGATACAAGGGTGTTGCCAATCCAACCAAAACAAATGGCCCTGCATATGTTAGCAATTCTATCGCTAACGTTTTCATAGGGATATGAGAATGCACCGTTTGTTTTTCAATATTTTTATGTATATTTGCTTTGCGCTTTCTCCAATATACATAAAGCACGATACAAGACGCAACCGCCCCTACAAAAGCCGCAAATGTGGAAAATCCTACAGCCATTGTAATACTGCCGTTAAAAACGTAAATAGTTAAAAATGCAGCGGTTAACAAGAATACAATTCGGACGATTTGTTCTACAACCTGTGATACAGCTGTTGGTGCCATCGATTGGTACCCCTGAAAAAAACCACGTACAATACTCATTGCTGGTATCAAAATTAATGCGAAACTCACCATTTTGATAACCATGGTTACATCATCTATCGAGAGTCCACTTTCTTCTCCCGCTAACGTGAATGCGGCCATATATTCGGCACCGAAAAACAATATTAAAAAGGCGATAAAACCTGTGCATGCCATTAGCATTATTCCCGCTCGAAAAATACGCAGTCCCGTCGCATAATCGCCTATTGCATTGTATTTTGATACAAATTTTGATACGGCTAATGGAACGCCAATCGTTGAAATTGTAATTAAAATATTATAGGGTACATACCCGAATGAATATAACGTACCACCCGTATCACCAACAATATAGTGAAAAGGGATTACAAAAATCATTCCTAAAAATTTCGATAAAAATGTGGCACCTGTAAGCAGCATGGTACCTTTGACAATGTTCGACATAAATTCACCTGCATCTATTTTTTATTACATAACTTTTATTTTATCATACCTATCCAAAAGTACGATAAGGTTTCGTCTAAAAATATAGGAATTATTCTTGATAAATGGTACGATACTAGCGAAAGGAATGAATGAATTGGCATACGATGTAATTATTATTGGAGGCGGCCCATCTGGATTGATGGCTTCGATAGCTGCAGCAGAAAATGGGGCAAAGTGCCTTTTAATTGAAAAAGGAAAAAAACTAGGTAAAAAATTAGCTATTTCTGGGGGCGGGCGTTGTAATGTCACTAATAAACTCCCGAGGATGAGGTGATCAAGCATATCCCAGGTAATGGTAAATTTCTTTATAGTGCATTTTCAGTATTTAATAACTATGATATCATCAATTTTTTTGAAGGAATGGGCGTTCAATTAAAAGAGGAAGACCACGGCCGCATGTTTCCTGTAACCAACAGTGCTAAAACGGTTGTAAATGCTTTAATCAATAAATTGCATGATTTAAATGTCACCATACGCATGCAAACAGAGGTAAAAGCAATACACTTTGATGATGAAAAACATACAATAATTTTATCTGATAACGAAAAGATTTCCTGTCAATCGGTTGTCCTCGCAGTTGGAGGCAAAGCTGTACCACATACTGGATCAACAGGAGATGGTTATGCATGGGCAAAGAAGGCTGGACATACTATCACAAAACTCTATCCAACGGAAGTCGCATTAACCTCAAATGAACCTTTTATAAAAGAGAAACAACTGCAAGGACTATCACTACGGGATGTGGCTTTGTCGGTACTTAATAAAAAGAATAAACCTATTATCACACATCAAATGGACATGATTTTCACTCATTTTGGGATCTCCGGCCCAGCAGTATTGCGATGCTCCCAGTTTGTCGTAAAGGAACTGATGAAAGGCCGGGATGAAGTTACCCTGGCATTGGATGCTTTACCGGATACAAATGAAGATACACTGATCAAAGAAATTTTGGAAACTTTGCAGGAAAATCCCAAAAGGTCCGTTAAAAACTGCTTTAAGGGAATTGTTCCCGAACGTTTATTGTCCTATATTTTCTCAAAAAATAATGTTTTGGAAGAGCAAAAAGCTGCAACAATTTCCAAAGAGGTAATACGTACCATCGTGCACGATTTTAAACATTTCACAATACAGGTTAACGGCTCTTTACCACTCGATAAAGCATTTGTAACAGGCGGTGGTGTTTCAATCAAAGAAATAGTACCAAAAACGATGCAATCAAAGGTGATGCACGGTTTATACCTTTGTGGTGAAATTTTAGATATCCATGGCTATACTGGTGGGTATAATATTACTTCTGCTCTAGTAACCGGTAGACTTGCTGGAACTAATGCTGCTTTAGATGGCTTACAGTAGATAATTAATATGGTATGTCTTACCGGGCATTTTTTCAAAGCTACTGTATCATCCTATAAAAGACTCATTACATTTTATAAGAAGGGTTGAGATTTGTATGGAAAAAAATGCAATGTGGGTACCCCTATTAGCATCTGTAGGCGTTGGAGCAGCAACGTATTATACCATGACAAAGAATAATCAATCTCTTGGCCAAACGATGCAACAAGTCGTTCCGCTCGTTTCACAAATGAGCAACACTAATGGTGGAAGTGGCGGTAACAGCAGTAACAGTAGTAACAGCAATAACAGTGCTATCAGTGGCAGCAACAATGGAGGCGGCAGTAACGATCAGCAAACGCTTGGGCCCTATGGAATGAGTTAAATTAACACTTTATAAAAAAACAACAAAGAGGTGCAATACCATGCACCTCTTTGTTGTTTAATTAAAAAATCAAGGATACGGTATTGTACCCTTGATTAACTGTGCCTGGCGGCGTCCTACTCTTGCAGGGACAAAGTCCCAACTACCATCGGCGCTGGAGAGCTTAACTGCTGTGTTCGGCATGGGAACAGGTGTGACTTCTCCGCTATAACTACCAGACCATATTAAATTTAAGGACAAAATATATTATAGTCATATTTCTTTCGAAATGCAAGACCTTTTTTCATTTTATACCCTAAAAACTAAATAAGAGCTTAAATAGATGACAATCAATGGTTAGTTAAGTCCTCGATCGATTAGTATTCGTCAGCTCCACGTGTCGCCACGCTTCCACCTCGAACCTATCTACCTCATCGTCTCTGAGGGATCTTACTCACTTCGAGTGATGGGAAGTCTCATCTTGAGGGGGGCTTCATGCTTAGATGCTTTCAGCACTTATCCTTGCCACACGTAGCTACCCAGCTATGCTCCTGGCGGAACAACTGGTACACCAGCGGTGTGTCCATCCCGGTCCTCTCGTACTAAGGACAGCTCCTCTCAAACTTCCAGCGCCCACGACGGATAGGGACCGAACTGTCTCACGACGTTCTGAACCCAGCTCGCGTACCGCTTTAATGGGCGAACAGCCCAACCCTTGGGACCGACTACAGCCCCAGGATGCGATGAGCCGACATCGAGGTGCCAAACCTCCCCGTCGATGTGAACTCTTGGGGGAGATAAGCCTGTTATCCCCGGGGTAGCTTTTATCCGTTGAGCGATGGCCCTTCCATGCGGAACCACCGGATCACTAAGCCCGACTTTCGTCCCTGCTCGACTTGTAGGTCTCGCAGTCAAGCTCCCTTCTGCCTTTACACTCTTCGAATGATTTCCAACCATTCTGAGGGAACCTTTGGGCGCCTCCGTTACTCTTTGGGAGGCGACCGCCCCAGTCAAACTGCCCGCCTGACACTGTCTCCGAACCGGATTACGGTCCTGGGTTAGAATGTCCGTACAGCCAGGGTGGTATCCCACGGATGCCTCCACCGAAGCTAGCGCTCCGGTTTCGATGGCTCCCACCTATCCTGTACAAGCTGTACCAACATTCAATATCAGGCTACAGTAAAGCTCCACGGGGTCTTTCCGTCCTGTCGCGGGTAATGTGCATCTTCACACATAGTATAATTTCACCGGGTCTCTCGTTGAGACAGTGCCCAAGTCGTTGCACCTTTCGTGCGGGTCGGAACTTACCCGACAAGGAATTTCGCTACCTTAGGACCGTTATAGTTACGGCCGCCGTTTACTGGGGCTTCGGTTCTAAGCTTCGCGCCCGAAGGCGCTAACTCTTCCCCTTAACCTTCCAGCACCGGGCAGGTGTCAGCCCCTATACTTCGCCTTTCGGCTTCGCAGAGACCTGTGTTTTTGCTAAACAGTCGCTTGGGCCTATTCACTGCGGCTCCTCCTTAAAGGAGCACCCCTTCTCCCGAGGTTACGGGGTCATTTTGCCGAGTTCCTTAACGAGAGTTCTCCCGATCACCTTAGGATTCTCTCCTCGCCTACCTGTGTCGGTTTGCGGTACGGGCACCTATGAACTCACTAGAGGCTTTTCTTGGCAGTGTGAAATCCAGAACTTCGGTACTATAGTTCCCTCCCCATCACAGCTCAGAATTGTTGGACGGATTTGCCAATCCAACTCCCTTGCTGCTTGGGCGCACATTTCCAGAAGTGCGCATTCCTTATCCTACTGCGTCCCCCCATCGCTCAAACATTCATGAGGTGGTACAGGAATATCTACCTGTTGTCCATCGCCTACGCCTTTCGGCCTCGGCTTAGGTCCCGACTAACCCTGAGCGGACGAGCCTTCCTCAGGAAACCTTAGGCTTTCGGTGAAAGAGATTCTCACTCTTTTTTCGCTACTCATACCGGCATTCTCACTTCCAAGCGCTCCACCAGTCCTCACGGTCTGACTTCACAGCACTTGGAACGCTCTCCTACCATTGTTCCGAAGAACAATCCGCAGCTTCGGTGATACGTTTAGCCCCGGTACATTTTCGGCGCAGAGTCACTCGACCAGTGAGCTATTACGCACTCTTTAAATGATGGCTGCTTCTAAGCCAACATCCTGGTTGTCTGGGCAACTCCACATCCTTTTCCACTTAACGTATACTTTGGGACCTTAGCTGGCGGTCTGGGCTGTTTCCCTTTCGACTATGAACCTTATCACCCATAGTCTGACTCCCAACGTAACGTAGCTGGCATTCGGAGTTTGACTGAATTCGGTAACCCGGTGAGGGCCCCTAGTTCAATCAGTGCTCTACCTCCAGTACGCATCTATTGAGGCTAGCCCTAAAGCTATTTCGGAGAGAACCAGCTATCTCCGTGTTCGATTGGCATTTCACCCCTACCCACACCTCATCCCCGCATTTTTCAACATACGTGGGTTCGGGCCTCCAGTCAGTGTTACCTGACCTTCACCCTGGACATGGGTAGATCACACGGTTTCGGGTCTACGACCGTATACTATTTCGCCCTATTCAGACTCGCTTTCGCTGCGGCTCCGTGTCTTCCACTTAACCTTGCATACGATCGTAACTCGCCGGTCCATTCTACAAAAGGTACGCCGTCACCCATAAACGGGCTTCGACTACTTGTAAGCGCACGGTTTCAGGATCTCTTTCACTCCCCTTCCGGGGTGCTTTTCACCTTTCCCTCACGGTACTGGTTCACTATCGGTCACTAGGTCGTATTTAGCCTTGGGAGATGGTCCTCCCGGATTCCGACGGAATTCCTCGTGTTCCGCCGTACTCAGGATCCACTCCGGAGGAAACGCTTTTTCGATTACAGGGCTCTTACCCGCTTTGGCTGATCGTTCCAGATCGATTCATCTAAAGCATTTCTTTGTAACTCCAATGGAGTGTCCTACAACCCCAGAAAGCAAGCTTTCTGGTTTGGGCTGATTCCGTTTCGCTCGCCGCTACTTGGGAAATCGCATTTGCTTTCTCTTCCTCCGGGTACTAAGATGTTTCAGTTCCCCGGGTCTGCCTCACGTATCCTATGTATTCAGATACGCGTACTGCTCCATTACGAACAGCGGGTTTCCCCATTCGGAAATCCTCGGATCGAAGTCTACTTACGACTCCCCGAGGCATATCGGTGTTAGTCCCGTCCTTCATCGGCTCCTAGTGCCAAGGCATCCACCGTGCGCTCTTCTTCACTTAACTATCTTTATGATTAAGAACTTACGTTTTTGATGTCGTTGTCTATCTTGCTCTTATTTAGTTTTCAAGGTACAAAAAGAGAGATTCGCATCCCTCAAAACTGAACAAACAACCTGATATGTCAAGGCCTACATGATAGTAGGGCTTACGCCCCCGGATAACCAGCAGGTTATCACAGGGATTCCGTTAAACAGGTCAGCTTCCACTACATGTAGCTTCTCGCTTCCTGTTTTTCCTTAGAAAGGAGGTGATCCAGCCGCACCTTCCGATACGGCTACCTTGTTACGACTTCACCCCAATCATTGGCCCCACCTTCGGCGGCTGGCTCCATAAAGGTTACCTCACCGACTTCGGGTGTTGCCAACTCTCGTGGTGTGACGGGCGGTGTGTACAAGGCCCGGGAACGTATTCACCGCGGCATGCTGATCCGCGATTACTAGCGATTCCGGCTTCATGCAGGCGAGTTGCAGCCTGCAATCCGAACTGAGAATGGTTTTATGGGATTTGCTACACCTCGCGGCTTCGCTTCCCTTTGTTCCATCCATTGTAGCACGTGTGTAGCCCAGGTCATAAGGGGCATGATGATTTGACGTCATCCCCACCTTCCTCCGGTTTGTCACCGGCAGTCACCTTAGAGTGCCCAACTAAATGCTGGCAACTAAGATCAAGGGTTGCGCTCGTTGCGGGACTTAACCCAACATCTCACGACACGAGCTGACGACAACCATGCACCACCTGTCACTCTGTCCCCGAAGGGAACACGATATCTCTATCGCTGGCAGAGGATGTCAAGACCTGGTAAGGTTCTTCGCGTTGCTTCGAATTAAACCACATGCTCCACCGCTTGTGCGGGCCCCCGTCAATTCTTTTGAGTTTCAGCCTTGCGGCCGTACTCCCCAGGCGGAGTGCTTAATGCGTTAACTTCAGCACTAAGGGGCGGAAACCCCCTAACACCTAGCACTCATCGTTTACGGCGTGGACTACCAGGGTATCTAATCCTGTTCGCTCCCCACGCTTTCGCTCCTCAGCGTCAGTTACAGACCAGAGAGTCGCCTTCGCCACTGGTGTTCCTCCACATCTCTACGCATTTCACCGCTACACGTGGAATTCCACTCTCCTCTTCTGTACTCAAGTCCTCCAGTTTCCAATGACCCTCCACGGTTAAGCCGTGGGCTTTCACATCAGACTTAAAAGACCGCCTGCGAGCGCTTTACGCCCAATAATTCCGGACAACGCTTGCCCCCTACGTATTACCGCGGCTGCTGGCACGTAGTTAGCCGGGGCTTTCTGGTTAGGTACCGTCAAAGCACCGTCCTATTCGAACGATACGTGTTCTTCCCTAACAACAGAGTTTTACGATCCGAAAACCTTCATCACTCACGCGGCGTTGCTCCGTCAGACTTTCGTCCATTGCGGAAGATTCCCTACTGCTGCCTCCCGTAGGAGTCTGGGCCGTGTCTCAGTCCCAGTGTGGCCGATCACCCTCTCAGGTCGGCTACGCATCGTCGCCTTGGTAGGCCATTACCCCACCAACTAGCTAATGCGCCGCGGGCCCATCTGTAAGTGACAGCAAAAGCCGCCTTTCAACTTTCTACCATGTGATAAAAAGTATTATTCGGTATTAGCTCCGGTTTCCCGGGGTTATCCCAATCTTACAGGCAGGTTGCCCACGTGTTACTCACCCGTCCGCCGCTCGTTCCACAAGCTCACGCCCCGAAGGGCGATTACTTGCTTCCCGCGCTCGACTTGCATGTATTAGGCACGCCGCCAGCGTTCGTCCTGAGCCAAGATCAAACTCTCCAAAAAAGTTTGAATAGAATCGACACCAATCAATTCTATCGTTGGTCTTAGCTTTGTTTCGTTGCTTCTCTAGCTTCAGCGTCCAGCGACTAGTGGACTTCCTTCACCTCCGTACGATAAGGTCAACATCGATTCGCTTTCGCTCACCGTGTTTCCTTTATCTCCTGCGGTTCAGTCCATCCCATACGTCGCTAACGCTTTGCTTGACATATTACTTGATTGTTTGTTCAGTTTTCAAGGAGCAAATCAACATTGTCTGTTTATGTCGACAGTAAATGAATTATATCACTTTATAATTAAACTGTCAATAGAAACTATTATGAATATTTTTTCGCACTAAAGCAATAAAAGATTCTTGTTTTTTGAACAGCAAAATACATTTTACATACTTCTTTTATAAAAGTCAATACTATTCGCATATAAAAATTTAGAACCTTACTTAACAAGATGTTAGAAAAGCTCGGTATTCACCAAATTACAGTGAATCCCGAATTCTTCTTTTTAGGCTTTCCCTTAAGGCTTCGCCTAAGGAATATTAAGAGACCAGCCTAAATTATAGTGGTTTAATAAACAACTTCACCATCCCAATCAAGCATCCCACCGGCTAAATTAGATACCTTAAACCCTTGTTCATCAAGATAAGTTGCTGCACGCATACTTCTTGCACCAGATCTGCAAACAAGAACATAGTGCTTATCCTTGCTTAATTCATCTATACTATTTGGAATTTCCTGCAGTGGAATATGTTTGGCATCTTCTATCATCCCTTGTGCCACCTCTTCAACTTCCCTCACATCTATAATTACAATACTATTTTCTTTCCCCATCAAATTCTGCAGTTCTTCAGGGGTAAACTCCTGTATACTATCCATACTAAATCAGCCTTTCTTTTCAAACGTTTGTTACGAATTTCATCATACCTATTTAGCGTATAGGTTGCAAATATGTGACACATTCTAAAGGTAGGCCAGACATACCTAATTTAACCTTAGTCAGGAGAATGAAAATGAAACAGATATATTTAACACTCTCTTTATTACTAGTTCTTATAGTTCTTCTTCCCATTTCATTACAAGCTGAAACTAAATCAAAAACACCTGAATCAACAACTATTCATACCTATAAAGAAGATGTCACAGGTGATGATCAAAAAGAGACAGTCGTGTTAAAAGCAATTCCATTCAGTAAAGATTCTTCCTACTATCAAAAGATTTGGGCGGTTATTAAGGATTCCCGTTCCAAAAAGTGGGAGGTCCAATACGGCGGTGGATATGAACCGACCTTACAATTTTATGATCTGAATCATGATGATGTTACTGACATCTATTATCAAAGCCCTACCGGAGGAAGCGGAGGATTGTACAGTTATCAGCTGAATACGCTGAAAGATGAAAAACTCACCAAAATTGAATTGCCGGTTCAGCGATATGTTAAAGGGAAATTCCTTGAGAACTTTAGAGTATTTATATCTTTAACCCCCGGCAATAAACCAATTTACGTCGATGTAAAGGACCGGACCAATGCATACACCAGACTGGGGATTTACAATAAAAATGGTGCTCTGCTAAAACCTGCTTCATTAATGATTGATCCGATAGCGTTTTATGAACCAGTATTAATTAGTAAAAGTAAAGGTTACGGATTAAAAAGCTATCAGCAAATCAGCGGGGCTTACCATGCGGATCAGTTGGGCACGATTGAAACGCTTTGGTATTTCGAAAAAGGGAAATGGATTATTCTAACAACCAAGTGGGTACCATTAGAACAATAGGAATTTAAAAAAACCCGTTATTTGAATGAAATAACGGGTTTTTTCTATCTGAATTCAGAACTAGTTCGCTACAACGTTTACCAATTTTCCGGGTACCACTATTACCTTTCTAATTGTCTTGCCATCCAGCCATTCCTGCATTTTGTCATCGTTAAGCGCAACTTTTTCTAGCTCATTTTTAGAAATATCTTTGGCAACATTTATTTTTGACCGTACCTTGCCCATTACCTGCAGAGCAATTTCGACCTCATCCTCCACTAGTTTTGATTCATCATAGACCGGCCATGGTTCATAACTAATGGTCTCCTGATGTCCAAGTCTATTCCACAATTCCTCTGAAATATGGGGGGCAACTGGAGAAAGTAATTTTACAAACCCTTCTATATATTCCTTTGGAAGCTGTTCCGCTTTATATCCTTCATTGATAAACACCATCATTTGGGAAATCCCGGTATTAAAATGCAAGTTTTCAAAGTCATCTGTAACCTTCTTAACTGTTTGATGATATACCTTTTCAAGCGACGTATGTTGAACACCCACTGAAATTTTTTCGGATAGGGACCCATCCTCATTGATGATCACGCGCCATACACGATCAAGAAATCTTCTTGCGCCGTCTAATCCATTTGTAGACCAGGCAATTGCAGCATCCAGTGGTCCCATAAACATTTCGTAAAGCCTTAGTGTATCAGCACCGTGTGAACTTACAATATCATCTGGGTTCACAACATTACCTTTTGATTTACTCATTTTCTCATTGCCTTCACCAAGAATCATTCCTTGATTAAAGAGTCTCATGAATGGCTCCTTGGTTGGAACCACGCCGATATCATACAAAAACTTATGCCAGAATCGTGCATATAGTAGATGGAGCACCGCATGTTCAGCACCGCCAATATACGTGTCGACTGGCAACCATTCTTTTAATGCCTCTGGATCAGCAATTCTCTCAGTGTTGTCGGGATCAATGAAACGAAGGAAGTACCAGCAGCTACCAGCCCATTGTGGCATTGTATTTGTTTCACGTCGTCCCTTCATACCAGTTTTAGGATCAACAACGTTCACCCAGTCACTATTGGCTAGTGGGGATTCGCCTGTTCCAGATGGTTTTATTTCTGTTAGTTCAGGAAGTTCCAAAGGTAGTTCCTCTTCTGGTACAGCTGTCATTGTGCCATCTTCCCAGTGGATGATTGGGATGGGTTCGCCCCAATAACGCTGTCTTGAGAATAACCAATCACGAAGTCGGTACGTTACCTTCTTCTGACCTTTGTCATTATTTTCAAGCCAATCAATCATCTTTGAAATCGCTGCTTCCTTACCCATTCCATTCAAAAACGCTGAGTTTACATGCTCACCGTCCCCTGTATACGGTTCGCTTTCTATGTCCCCACCTTCGACAACTTCAACAATTGGCAATTCAAATTTAGTAGCAAACTCAAAGTCACGTTCGTCATGCGCTGGCACCGCCATAATCGCTCCCGAACCATAAGTCATTAATACATAATCAGCAACCCAAATAGGCATTTTTTCATTATTAGTAGGATTAATGGCGTAAGCACCTGTGAAAACACCTGTCTTATCTTTTGCGAGATCCGTCCGTTCAAGATCAGACTTTGTTTGCACTTCATACAGATATGATTCGACCGCTTCCTTCTGTTCAGGTTTAACGATTTCGTTAACCAACGGGTGTTCCGGTGCCAGTACAGCGTATGTCGCACCAAAGAGAGTATCTGGTCTGGTTGTGAACACGGTAAATGTTCCATTTGTTCCACCAATGGCAAAGGTTACTTCTGCCCCTTCAGAACGTCCAATCCAATTACGTTGCATATCTTTAATGCTTTCAGGCCAGTCAAGTTCTTCCAAATCTTCCATAAGACGATCAGCATAAGCAGTGATCTTTAACATCCATTGTTTCATTGGCCTACGAACAACCGGGTGCCCTCCACGTTCGCTCTTACCGTCAATTACTTCCTCATTTGCCAGTACAGTACCAAGTGCCGGGCACCAATTAACCGCCACTTCATCTACGTAAGCAAGTCCCTTTTCGTAAAGCTTCGTGAAAATCCACTGCGTCCACTTATAATATTCCGGATCTGTTGTATTAATTTCACGATCCCAGTCATACGAAAAACCAAGCTCTTGAATCTGGCGCTTAAATGTTTCTATATTTTTCAAGGTGAAAGCTGCGGGGCTATTTCCTGTATCAAGTGCGTATTGCTCAGCAGGAAGACCAAATGCATCCCAGCCAATTGGATGCAGTACCTCATACCCCTGCATACGCTTCATTCGTGAAAAAATATCGGTCGCTGTATATCCCTCCGGATGTCCAACATGAAGGCCAGCACCTGATGGATAGGGAAACATGTCAAGCGTATATACCTTCTCTTTCTTTGAATAAGTATCCGTTTTAAACGTTTTATTCTCTTGCCAATAAGATTGCCATTTTTTTTCAATCTTTTGATGATCAAAACCCATCTGTCTTCCTCCTTTGTAAATTAAAAAAAGCCACTCATCCCATAAAAAGGGACGAGAAGCTGTATCTCCCGCGGTACCACCCAAATTAACGTTAATCACACGTTCACTTTGTATCCGTAACGTGGATTCACGGCAGAAACTACTAGATTCACTTCTGCAACATTAAAGGTGAGTTCATAAATGTTCAGGAACAGTTTCCACCTACCACTGTCTCGCTATACCTGAATTATTTATTACTAGTCCTTTGCATCGTTATTACAATATGTATATCGAATTGTAATGAATTGGTGCATCATTGTCAAGTCTGTTTCCTTCTTATCCTATTATGT
Source organism: Virgibacillus phasianinus (assembly GCF_002216775.1). Taxonomy (GTDB): domain Bacteria; phylum Bacillota; class Bacilli; order Bacillales; family Amphibacillaceae; genus Virgibacillus_F; species Virgibacillus_F phasianinus. The sequence goes on along the minus strand of NZ_CP022315.1, from coordinate 2,615,491 downwards.
TCATGTTAAAATTATTTAATACTAGAGAAGCATAATAAGGGTGAATACACATGTTAAAAGGAATTATTCAATTCTCCCATTATTTAATGGAAGAAGCCGTAAATAAAGGCGACACAGTAATCGACGCCACATGCGGAAATGGTCATGATACTGTTTTTTTAAGTGAAATTGTTGGGGAAAATGGCCATGTATTTGGCTTTGATATCCAAGAGCAGGCAATCGAGCATACAAAGGAAAACCTTGCTGTACATAAAATTACGAATGCAACCATTATCAAGGACAGTCACAGCAATGCCATTCATCATCTGACCGTTGATCAACTAACATCACTTGGCGGCGCAATATTTAATCTTGGATATCTTCCCGGAAGTGATAAAGGGATCGTTACCAAAAGCGAAAGTACTATCCTTGCCATTGAAGGAATTCTATCACACTTGAAAGAAAACGGGATTGTCGTTTTAGTTGTCTACCATGGTCATGAAGGTGGGGATATCGAGAAACGAAATATTTTGGAATACGTCCATCAACTGAACCAAAAGCAATATAATGTACTTTATTACGGATTTATAAATCAAAAAAATACCCCGCCTTTTATCATTGCAATCGAAAGAAAAACACGGTAAATATAAAGGTTCTGTTGTATTTAACAACAGGACCTTTTAAATTGTCGAACATTGTCAAAATAGGTCGTTTTACCCGCTATAACTTGAATAGTCAGAAACTCGTTTTAATATTTTGATTTTTCTTGACATAACAGGAGTCCTTTTATAAAATACACATATGACAGCGTTTTCTATTACAAATAAGGGGGCAGTTCGATGAAGAAGATTAGTTTATTTAGTCTTTTATTCGCTTTAATGATTGTATTAGCTGCATGTGGGTCAAACGACTCAGATGAAAGCAAAGCTTCAGGCGGAAATGGAGACAGTGATGGGAAAGTATATAAAGTAGGTATCGATACAACTTACCCGCCTTTTGAATTTCAGGAGGGTGATGATTACAAAGGAATAGACGTTGATTTAATAAATGCTATTGCCGAGGATCAAGGCTTTGAAATCGAGTTATCTCCAATGGACTTTAGTGGTATTATTCCGGCATTACAGGCGGGAGAACTAGATATTGCTATTGCAGGTATGAGTATTACAGACGACCGCAAAAAGGTAGTTAATTTCTCTGATCCATATTTTGAAGCCGGACTGTCTTTGGTAGTTGCCGATGGAAATTCAGAAATTACTAGTTTAGAAGATTTAAAAGGCAAAACCGTAGCAGTTAAAAAAGGAACTACTGGTGCAAACTTTGCTGAAGAAAATAAGGACAAATATGGATATGATATCGTGCAGGTTAACGATAGCACATCCATGTTTCAGGAAGTGGCTAACGGCACATCAGATGCATTAATTGAGGATTATCCAGTAATTTCATATGCTATTGCTCAAAGTGATCTTAAATTACAGTTGGTTGGGGATCGGTTGAACGGGGACAATTATGGTATTGCTGTATTAAAAGGTGAAAATGATGAACTCCTTAAAAAGATTAATGATGGATTAGCTGCACTCAAGGAAAGTGGTAAATACGATGAAATTTTAAGTACTTATCTTGGCGAACAATAATTTATCAGAGAGCGCGCTATACAGCGCGCTTCTTTTATTAAAGGTGGTTGGATAAATGGAGGTTATTATCGACTCCCTTCCCTACTTATGGGAAGGACTAAAAATGACAATCTATGTATTTGTGATTGCAATTATTATTGGTTTTATTATTGGTTTAATCATGGCTCTGCTTCGATTATCGCCCTGGTGGATACTGAACTGGATTGCCAAAATTTTTATTGATGCTATTCGCGGAACCCCAATTTTAGTTCAGTTATTCTTTTTCTATTTCGGTCTGAACTCACTTGAATTTATATCTTTGGACCGCACTACAGCTGGTATTATCACTGTCGCAATCAATGCAGGTGCATATTTCGCTGAAATCATCCGGGCCGGAATCCAGTCAATGGATAAGGGTCAGACAGAAGCTGCCCGCTCACTGGGATTAACCAGCACACAGAACATGCGTTATATTATATTGCCGCAAGCATTTAGGCGAATGCTTCCTACCTTCACGAACCAAGGAATAATTAGTTTAAAAGACACTTCCTTATTATCAGTAATTGGAATTGCCGATTTAACCCAGAAGGGACAGGTGGTTATTGCCAGAACCTTTGAGGCTTTTAATATTTGGCTTGCAGTTGGGGTCATGTATTTCATCATTATTTATTTATTGTCCCTGCTCTCTAGTTTTCTTGAAAGGAGATTTGAATTACGATGACTATAATTGATGTAAAAAACCTTAAAAAATCCTTTGGAAAACTTGAAGTCTTGAAGGACATCAGTGTTTCCATTGAAGAAAAAGAGGTAGTGTGTGTTATTGGTGCATCGGGGTCTGGTAAAAGCACCTTTCTTCGTTGTTTGAATCGGCTTGAGAAAATTACTGGCGGCCATGTAATTGTTGACGGTCAGGACATAACAGACAAGAGTGCCAATATCAATACCATCCGTCAAGAAGTTGGTATGGTGTTTCAACAATTCAATCTGTTTCCGCATAAAACGGTAATGGAAAATATAATTCTTGCCCCCATGAAAACACGTGGGACACCAAAACAAGAAGCAACCAGGAAAGCCGAGGAGCTGTTAGAAAAAGTTGGCTTAAGCGATAAAGCTGGCAGCTATCCGGGATCTTTATCGGGTGGACAAAAGCAACGTGTTGCTATTGCGCGGGCGCTTGCGATGAACCCGAAAATCATGCTGTTTGATGAGCCAACATCAGCACTTGATCCGGAGATGGTTGGTGATGTGCTAGAGGTCATGAAGCAACTGGCTAACGAGGGAATGACAATGGTTGTTGTGACACATGAAATGGGCTTTGCACGCGAGGTTGGAGACCGGGTTTTATACATTGATGAAGGGTTGATTGTCGAACAAAATATTCCGGAAGAACTATTCAATAACCCGCGTCACGAACGTACACAGGCTTTTTTAAGTAAAGTTTTATAACTGAAGACTGAGACAAAAGTGATTCAGTCAGAGAGAAATCCGAACTATGGTTCCAAATTCTTTAATTAGAATTTGGAACCATAGTTCGGATACTTTTTTGTCTGTTTTGTAAACTTTACTCCGATTTGTCCATAAACTACGACGTAACTATAGGAGTATAAGTCCAACGCTGCGTAAAACACTGCGCTTTCCGTAGCGGTCGCTGGACCACCAAACATGATTATTAGAATACGTCGTTATTTATATCAACTGCGAATTGGATCCGACTGTAGAAAAAGTAACGTTTTAAACTGCTTATCCTATCATCGTTCGTCTTTGAGTCAAACATTTTAGTCATGTCTTAGCCTCTTTTATTTTTTTCAACTTATTTATATTCCTATCTGATTCCTCCATAATAGGTATTTTGCCGTCCCATCTTTTTTAAATATTCCGTTTTATTTGTTTAGTATTGCTTATATCGGGAATCGTTTGCCCATGAAGGAAGATCATCAAGAAAAAGGATTGGGGAGTTAAACTTATGACCAAAAAAGAAAACGGAAAATTAAAAAAGAAGTTAGGAGCATTAGATTTATTTTTCCTTGGAGTCGGTGCAATCATCGGATCCGGATGGTTATATGCCGCGCAAAACGGGGCAAATCTAGCCGGAACCTATACATGGATTTCCTGGCTGATTGGTGCTGGGATTATTATATTAATTGGATTAGTATATGCTGAGCTTGCTGCTGCCATGCCACGCGCAGGCGGATTTGTCCGATACCCGGATTTTAGCCACGGATCCACTGTTGGTTTTCTAATAGGATTTCTGTCTATGTTAGCCTACTCCAGTGTCGTCGCTATTGAAGTTGAGGCGGTTCGTGGTTATGCCCAATATTGGTGGCCTGCGCTTGGACAGGATGACGGGGCGCCAACCGCACTTGGATTTGGATTCCAAATCTTTTTGTTAATTGTTTTTTTCTTACTTAACTATTGGAGCGTTAACATTTTTGGTAAAACAAATACTGTTTTAACAATATTTAAGTTTGTGGTGCCAGCGTTAATTATTATCTTTTTACTCATGCATTTGGAGATATCGAATTTTTCTGTTGGCGGCGCAGACCCTGGTGGGCTGAAAGGTATTTTCGCAGCTGTAACCGGAGCGGGAATTGTATTCGCCTTTAATGGGTTTCGAATGCCGATTGAGTTCGCTGGTGAGGCACGTAAACCGCAAAAAGATATTCCGCGAGCTATTATCTTATCCGTACTTGTTGGTTTATTGATTTATCTACTTTTACAATTTGCCTTTATCGGTGCAGTTCCTTCAGATATGCTTGCTTCCGGTGGCTGGGTCAGCGTTAACTTCGATTCACCATGGGCAGGACTTGCAACCGCGATTGGTATTGGCTGGTTAGCAAACCTTGTCCTGCTGGATGCAGTTGTATCACCTTCAGCAACAGGGAATATTTACTTTTCAGCGACAGCTCGCTCTCTGTTTGCCTGGGCCAAAAACGGAACTTTTTATAGCCTGTTTCAAAAAATTGATAAGCGTACCGGACTACCGCGCGGTGCGTTGTGGTTAACATTAATTCTAGCTATCTTGTGGATGTCTCCACAACAATTTCGTGTCTGGGAAGGGTTGGTAGCTGGTAGTACATCAGCAAAAGCATTAACCTTTGTTGTTGGTCCAACATCGCTTATGTCTCTTAGAAAATCAAAACCAGATATGAAACGTCCATTTTTTCTAAAAGGTGCTAAAGTTATTGCACCACTTGCCTTTATTTCAGCAACCCTCGTTGTTTACTGGGCGGGATGGACCACGATCTCATTATTGGTTCCAATTGCGATCCCGTCTCTAATATTTTACTTTGCGTTTGTTGACAAGGATCAGAAATTTAGCGGCGGAGAAATTAAAAGCCATTTCAAATCTTCCTTATGGCTTATTGTCTACTATTTTTATATGCTGGTCATGTCCTATATGGGAAGCTATATTCCGGAAGATATGGGCCCACCAATAATCGAAGCTCCATGGGATACTGCCGTTTGCGCAATTGGTTCCCTTTTCTTCTATTACTGGGGCGTTAATAGTGGACTTGACAATCCACAAATTGAAGATTCAGATGAATAACCATCAGCTTTGTGAAATCTCCTTCCCGTCCTTATTGACAGGGAGGATTTTCACTTGCCAGTGACCACTTTATAATACAGCCTTGTATTCCAATTAAAAAATTTCGCTTGGCCACCGCTTGTATTAAGTAAAAGCTTTCTCGCAGCTATTCCGTTTTTCAGTTCACACACTTTTCGATCGCCCAGGTATAAACCCACTAATCCGCTTTGCACCATTCCATGAAAATGTTGATCAGGTAACTGTTGGACATGGCAATGCGTTTTTTCAATAAAGAATTGAAGTCGATTCAGCATTTCAACTTGGTTAGCATAAAACGTACAAAAATTTAAATCTGCCTCAGTTTGATCTTCCTTTTGATCGATATAATAATCAAGTAATATATGTAACCCCTGCATGTATGGAAAATATCCATAATCAATTGCGGATGCAAGTTCGGCTGACATTTTACCGCCAAGCATGTATCCAACTAAACAAAAAATCCCCAATGTTGATCCAGCTGCAGCCGAAAATTCATACCAGTTTAAATCGGGATAATCCTTTTGGTACTTTTCAAACCAGCCTGTTAATCTCGGCACCCTCTCATGGTGATTAACATGTTTATGTACTTGCAAATCGCCATACAAGCCACAATATTTTATTAGTAACCCCTGAATTACCGGATATTCATTATTATTTGTTAATGCATCCTGACAGGTCTGAACCAACTCTATCAAATATCCTCCGTCATCCTGATCATTTCGTAATTGATAGTAATTTATTTTCTTATTTCCTGGTGTTAACGCATCAATCATGGATTGATGCAGCAGCCTGAAATCATCTGGATCAAGAGAGGTGCTCCGATCACAAAGGTTATCCAAATAGTCACTAATTGTCTGATAGGCAACAATAAATCGTATTGCCTTTTTCCAATTTTCTCTAGCAAGGAGAGCATAAACTCCACCACCTTGACAGTGAAATCGTTTGGAGGAAATACTTGCAAGTGCCTGGTCACGTAATTCCTCATTTGGAATCCCATCCGCGCGTCTTTTCCAGTATGCTAATTCGTGGCGAACCGTCGGAAATATATTGGCATAAACTGTCTTCATCAAAGTAATAGATGTTCCTGGTACACGGGTAGACAAAGCACTTCCTCCTGTCTTACTAAAAGATTTGTTATACTACTTATATACCATACTTCTAGGGGGATTCAAATGATACACCATTATAAAAATAGTACACCTGCTATTCATGAATCTGCGTACGTAGCGAAAGATGCAGTCATAACTGGCGATGTTACAATTGGCGAGGAGTCAAGCATTTGGTTTAAAACCGTAATTCGTGGGGATGTTGCCCCAACAAAAATCGGTAAACGTGTAAGTATCCAGGACCTGTCAATGGTTCATCAAAGCCCGAATAATACCGTTATTATTGAAGATGACGTTACTGTTGGACATCAGGTTACCCTTCATTCAGCAGTTGTTCGTAAAAATGCACTTGTTGGAATGGGGTCGCTTATTCTGGATGGAGCTGAAATTGGTGAACATGCCTTTCTTGGCGCTGGCAGTCTAGTACCGCCCGGAAAGAAAATTCCTCCACATACACTAGCGTTCGGAAGACCAGCAAAAGTAGTTCGCGAACTCAACTCGGAAGACTATAAAGAAATGGAACGTGTTAGAAAGTCATATGTGGAAAAAGGTCAGTATTACAAACATCATACATCTCTATAATCTAAAATGCCATGGCACCGGATATGAAGCGCCATGGCATTTATAGCGTTCTACGGCCCCTTGCTTATGCGTCTGCTTCTAAACGGGGTGCTTCCGCTTTTCTTAGTTATTCGTTAATGCTTTTAATTCTTCTATCTTATCTGTTTTTTCCCATGGGAACAAGATGTCTGTACGACCAAAATGTCCATAGGCAGATGTATTTCTATAAATTGGTTTTTGCAAATCAAGCATCCGGATAATTCCAGCTGGTCTTAAGTCAAAGAGTTTTCTCACTGCGTCAACCAAATCCTCTTCACTGACCTTTCCAGTACCAAACGTATTAATTGCTATCGATACTGGCTCGGCAACACCAATCGCATATGCTAGCTGTACCTCACAAGTCTTAGCCAAATCGGCTGCCACAATATTTTTCGCCACATATCTTGCTGCATATGCCCCGAACGATCCACTTTAGTAGAATCCTTTCCACTAAACGCTCCTCCACCATGGCGAGCATAGCCACCATAGGTATCAACAATAATTTTACGACCGGTAAGTCCCGCATCACCCTGTGGTCCACCGATAACAAAACGACCTGTAGGGTTTATAAAATATTTCGTTGTATCATCTAATAACTGATCGGGCACAATAGGACGAATGACATGCTCAATCAAATCTTTTTCAATTTGTTCTGTTGTGATATCTTGATGATGCTGGGTGGAAATAACAATCGTGTCCACCTTAACCGGTTCATCATTTTCATCATATTCTACAGTCACCTGTGTTTTACCATCCGGACGAAGATATTCCAGCGTCTTATCCTTTCGAACATCAGCCAGTCGTTTCGAAAGCTTATGTGCTAAAGAGATTGGCATAGGCATTAATTCTTCAGTCTCATCACAAGCGAAACCAAACATTAGCCCTTGATCTCCAGCACCAATTGCAGCTATTTCATCGTCCGTCATTTTACCTTGTCTTGCTTCAAGTGCAGTATTTACCCCGCCTGCTATATCTGCTGATTGTTCATCAATTGCCGTTAATACAGCACAGGTATCTGCATCAAACCCATATTTAGCACGTGTATAGCCGATATCCTTAATAGTTTGTCGCACAATTGCTGGAATATCTACATATGTGTTAGTAGATATTTCACCAGATACCAATACTAATCCGGTTGTCACAGTTGTTTCACATGCTACCCGCGCCAGTGGATCCTTCTTTAAAATTTCATCTAAAATTGAATCTGATATCTGATCACAAATTTTATCAGGATGTCCTTCTGTAACCGATTCAGATGTAAATAATCGACGATTTGCAGCCATTTGGCTAAATCCCCCTTTAAAATATGTTACGGATCTCTATTTTATTAGTTGTTAACTTAAATGCATTCATTTTACCTTTAAAACAAAAAAAGCCCTTCCTGTTCATGAGGAAAGGTGTTGTGGCCATTTCCTCTTATTGTTCAAGGAGTAATCCTTGCATCAGGTTAGCACCTTTTCACTAAAAGTGATGGTTGCTGGGTTTCATCGGGTCTGTCCCTCCACCAACTCTGAATAAGAGAGTATCCGTTCGTGACTAATCGTACCGAAATCAACCGCTTCTGTCAACTTTTTTTAGTTTATATGAAAGGTTTTACATGAATTTGCATATAAAATATTATATTAGTATGGACTATTTTTATAAATGTGTTATACTAATAATCAGATTTATAAAATCGCTTACAAAACATTAAGTTTTTATTAAAATCCATCAAAAAGGCAGGTATGATATATGAAATCGGTGGAACAATCGTCACTCATGCAGGAGTTAACTACAGGTAATAATGTGCAGGATAATTTGTCTGTACCTCAGTTAGTAGAGAGAATCCTGGATCGTCATGAAGGTACATTAATGGAATCCGGTGCAATCCAGGCATCTACAGGTAAATATACCGGACGCTCACCAAACGATAAATTTATCGTTCGTGAGGAATCTTGTGAAGATTTTATTGACTGGGGTTCTGTTAATCAAGCTATCGATGAAGCATCGTTTGATAATCTTTATGAAAAAGTTGTTACCTATCTAAAGGATAAAAATGAAATATTCCAATTCAAAGGGTTCGCAGGCGCGGATAAAAATTATCGTTTACCTATTCAAGTAATAAATGAATATGCCTGGCATAATCTATTTGCTAGACAATTATTCATCACACCTAGTGAAGAGGAATTGGCAAACCATGAATCAGAATTTACAGTTGTTTCTGCACCTACGTATAAAGCGGACCCGACTGTGGACGGTACAAACTCAGAAACATTTATCCTGGTTTCTTTTAAAAAACGCATCATTTTAATTGGCGGAACAGAATATGCCGGTGAAATCAAAAAATCCATTTTCTCTGTTATGAATTACCTTTTGCCAAAACGCGAAGTATTGCCGATGCACTGCTCTGCGAATGTTGGTCAGGAAGGTGATGTTGCATTATTCTTCGGCCTCTCCGGAACCGGAAAAACTACCCTTTCAGCGGACCCATACCGAAAGCTGATTGGTGATGATGAACATGGCTGGAGTCCAAATGGCGTATTTAACATTGAAGGTGGCTGCTATGCCAAATGCATTAACTTATCACAGGAGAAAGAGCCACAGATTTATGATGCAATTCGATTTGGCTCCGTGCTTGAAAATGTAATTTTCGATAGTAAAACACGTATTCCTAATTATGATAATACCACATTGACAGAAAATACGCGCGCTGCATATCCGTTAGAAAATATCGATAATATCGTAACACCTAGTGTTGCAGGTCATCCAAATACCATTATCTTTTTAACTGCTGATGCCTCTGGTACATTACCACCAATCAGTAAATTAACAAAAGAACAGGCGATGTACCATTTTCTAAGTGGTTATACTAGTAAATTGGCAGGTACAGAGCGTGGTGTTACGGAGCCACAAGCAACGTTTTCAGCATGCTTTGGTTCACCGTTTTTGCCTCTTGCACCATCTGCTTACGCAAAAATGTTAGGTGAAAAAATTGATCAGCACAACACAAATGTTTTCTTGGTTAACACTGGTTGGACTGGTGGATCCTACGGGGTCGGCAATCGTATGAAGCTTTCATATACCCGTGCTATGATCCATGCAGCACTCGAAGGTGAATTGAACACCGTAGAAACCACAAAAGATGATATTTTTGGATTAGTAACACCGATGCATGTACCAGGTGTACCTGATGAAGTGTTAATTCCAAAAAGTACATGGGAAGACAAAGATGCATACGATACAGAAGCGAAAAAGCTTGCAATAAAATTTCATGAGAATTTCAAGAAATTCACACAAGCTGATAAAGAAACTTTACAAGCCGGCCCACACTATCAGGGCTAATAAGCATACCAATCCAGCCTCATCGTGAGGCTGGATTTTTTTATTGAGCTTTTATTTCAGGCGTGAACTGTATTTTGGCCAGGGCGGACCGTATCAGCTGCGATGTGGACTGTATTTTGACTGATCTGATTCTGCACCTACACGCAATTCAATCACATGGGCATTCACACATTTTTAAGGATTTCATAGACTATTTAGACACTATTCTATTCGTAAAGGAAAGGACCTGAGCTTATGAAAAAAGTGACCCTTACATTGCTTATTGGATTGGCAATTGTTTTATTGACGGCGTGTAATTCAAATGAAAAGGCTTCGATAAAACTGGCTGAAGTTACACGTTCCATTTTTTATGCACCTCAATACGTTGCACTTGAGAAAGGCTTTTTTGAGGAAAAAGGGCTTGAGGTTGAACTGCAAACCACTTGGGGCGGCGACAAAACAATGACTGCACTTCTCTCGGACGGTGCGGATATTGCCCTTGTCGGTTCTGAAACATCGATTTATGTGTACGCCCAAGAATCAAATGACTACGCAATTAACTTTGCACAATTAACGCAAACAGATGGAACCTTTTTGGTAGCTAAGGAATCCCATCCTGATTTTAAGTGGGAGGACCTTAAGAACAGTACGTTTCTAGGACAGCGTAAGGGCGGTATGCCACAAATGGTTGGAGAATATGTACTTAAACAGCATAATATTGATCCACATCAGGATCTGAATTTACTGCAAAATATTGATTACGCTAACATTCCCGGTGCTTTTGTGTCAGGTGATGCGGAATATGTGCAATTATTTGAACCAACAGCAAGCATTTTTGAAAAAGAGGGAAAAGGCCATATCATTGCATCGTTTGGCGAAGAGTCTGGTCATGTTCCGTATACCGTGTTCATGGCAAAACAAAGCTATATCAAGGACAATGATAAACAAATCAAAAAGTTCACAGAAGCTGTGTATCAAGCACAAACATGGGTGGCTGAGCATAGTGCAGAGGAGATAGCAAAAGTAATCCAGCCATATTTTAAAGATACAGAGTTAGATATTCTTGCATCATCAGTAGAACGGTATAAACAGCAAGGCTCCTTTGCGACAGATCCAATTCTGGATAAAGAAGAATGGAATAACCTAAAAGACATTATGAAGGAAGCTGGCGAACTGCCTGCAGATGTTCCGTATGACGAATTGGTAAACACGGAATATGCAGAGGAAGTTATAAACTAAGGAGGGAAAATCAATGGCTTTTCTAACCTTAGATAACCTGTCACATCACTACTTTTCAGAAAAGAGCTATACACAGGCTCTGGACAGCATCTCACTATCTATTAATGAAGGTGAATTTATTTCATTATTAGGTCCAAGTGGGTGTGGAAAATCAACCATACTCTCCATAATTGCCGGGATTATTTCTCAGACAACTGGGGAGGTCATATTAGAAGAAAAACCACTAAAAGAAACAAGTTTAGCTATCGGATATATGCTTCAGCAGGATTATCTTTTTCCTTGGAAGTCCGTTCTCGAAAATATCATGATCGGGCAGAAAATAAATGGTTCCATAACAATGGAGACCAAAGAACGAGCACAGCAGTTACTAAAGGAAGTAGGATTGCCGAACGTTGCGAATGATTATCCTCGCTCATTATCGGGCGGTATGCGACAACGTGCTGCTTTAGTTCGAACATTGCTAACTGATCCAAAAATACTGCTCCTTGATGAACCATTTTCCGCCCTTGATTACCAAACAAAGCTAAAGTTGGAGGATCTGGTATTTCAATTATTACAGGCGTACAAAAAGACTTCCATACTAGTTACGCATGATATTGGCGAAGCAATTGCCATGAGTGACCGTATTATATTGATGGCTTCAAACCCCGGCAGGATAGCAAAAACGTTTGATGTACCAATTGAAATTCGAACTATTACGCCATTTGAAGCGCGTAAGCATCCTAAATATCAGATGTTATTTGATCGAATTTGGAAGGAGTTAGATAAGCATGAGAAAACTGACGAATAAGCAAAACATCCATTATTTAACCCTTCAACAAGAATTCAACTATGAAGGTGCAACATAATGTTAAAAAATAAAACCGGTCAACAACTTCATGAACAATATAAAAAAGGAATAAAACGTGATAAACGTAGTGTCTTTATCTGGCAGTTAACCATACTAGTGCTCCTTTTTGGTTTGTGGCAATTAGCAAGCAGCTTATTATGGATCGACCCTTTATTATTTAGTTCACCGTCTAAAATTATCACTCAAATCATCGACAAGTTTGCAGACGGAAGTTTTTTTGTTCATTTACAGGCAACCGTTGTCGAAACGATTATCGGATTCGTTCTTGGAACATTACTGGGTGTCATTCTTGCAACTGTTCTCTGGACTTCCTCCAAATTATCAAAAATAACAGATCCCTATCTTGTTGTCGCAAATGCAATGCCAAAAGTCGCATTAGGTCCAATTATTATTGTGGCGCTTGGTCCCGGTTATACGGCAATCATTGCCATGGGTGCACTCATATCAGTTGTAATAACCACGCTAGTTGTTTATTCGGCATTCAGGGAAGTGGATCCAAATTATGTCAACGTATTAAAAAGCTTTGGCGCCTCGCGCTTTCAATGCTTTCGCGAAGCAGTGTTTCCCGCAACGCTACCAACTATTATTTCTACATTAAAGGTAAACGTTGGTTTATCCTGGGTTGGAATCATTGTAGGTGAATTCTTAGTATCGAAGCAAGGACTTGGCTACTTGATTATCTATGGATTCCAAGTATTTGACTTTACGCTGGTAATGTCCAGCCTGCTTCTGATTGCCATTTGCGCAGCTATTATGTACAAATTTGTTGAAAAAATGGAGCACGTACTGATGAAGCATAATAAGTAGAAAAACAACGTCTGCTACATTTGGTAGGAGACGTTGTTTTATGATCGATATTCCCGCATTATTTTTTTCATGCAGTGTGTTAAAACATCATCTTTCATAATAAAGCTGTACTTCGAATTGTTTTGAACATTATCGGGTACTGCTTCCAATAAAACCGGTCCAAACGTCTCAAAGTATGTAGGCTGATCAATCAGTTCATCTATAATTGCATAATAAACATTTTTAATCACTGTACCACCCTTGCCTGAAACGTGATACTGACCAACATAATTTAGTTGTCCAACAGCACCACCGGTTTCTTCCATTACTTCACGTATTGCAGCTTGTTCAGCGGTTTCACCTTCCTCTACTTTACCACCAGGGAATTCAATACCTCTGTCTTTGTGTCTGGTTAACAACCATTTATCCCGATAATTACAAATTACCCATACGTGCTTTGGTTCTTTTGAAAAAAAATGATCTTTAAATGTTAGTTTTACCACATTATTATAATAATCCCTAAACGTATTCATTATTTCAGCTGCCTTTATCCCCAAAAGTTTGTTTCTTATTATCTATAGTATATTCCTTTTAAGCAGCTGGTATAAACTACTTTGGTGAAATCATAAACGCTTATCCGATAACACACCCATTGCTTCAATATGTTCTTTAGTTTGATCATCACCTAAATCATAAAGCATTTCGAATGCCCCAGTCATTCCGCCATCATAATCATGGTTTGATTTATCATTATGATAGGACATGATGGGAACATGGGCTCGGAAAAACGCACGGAAATTTGCCTGGTCCATGTCATTAAACTTTTCCCGGAGTAATAATACCTCTTCATCCGTCGCATTTATGGTGAAATCCTGATTATTGCCATATTCTATTTGTGAAATTTCCTGTGTACCAATATTAACATAAAACTTCTTCTTTTCCATAATGCACCTCCTACCATTAATTTGGCTAAAAATACTGGAAGCATGTATGGAAAGAAAACTTTTTTAGAAAATCTTGGCTTGTCGCCAAGAACTAATGGCGAAAGACTTAGATTTTTTTATACTCTTAAAGTGTAAATAAAAACTGGCATAGACATATCTGTTGATATATTTATGCCAGTCAATTTATTCTTCTAAACAGTTTGTTTTGTAAGTTCTTGTGCGCGATTTGCGAAAATACAGCGCCCTTTTCCATGAGGAATGCACATTGGGGTACCAAACATTGGATCAAATGTCACATCACATTTCATTTCAAAAACATCATGAACCAAATGACAATTAATGATTTCTTCCGGTTTACCTTGTGCATAAACCTGTTTATCCTTGATTGCCACAACATGGTGTGCGTAACGACAAGCTAAATTCAAGTCATGTAATACCATAACAACTGTGCGACCATCTTTTTCATTTAATTCAAACAATAGATCAAGCACATCAATTTGGTGCGTCATATCTAAATATGTTGTAGGTTCATCCAGCAAAATAGTATCTGTTTCCTGCGCAAGCGTCATTGCAATCCATGCCCGCTGACGCTGTCCGCCAGATAATGAGTCAACAGACCGCTCCTTCAATTCGAGCATATTAGTTGATTCCAGCGCCTTATGTACAGCACTTTCATCGTCCTTCGACCATTGCTTTAAAAAACCGCGATATGGATGACGTCCCTGCTTTACTAATTCCATAACTGTCAGTCCTTCAGGTGTAACAGGACTTTGCGGCAAAATTGAAAGCTTCTTAGCTACTTCTTTTGTACCCATTTTAGCGATATCCTCACCATCTAAAACAACATCGCCGCCTTTTGGCTTCAATAACCTTGCTAATGAACGAAGTAATGTCGACTTTCCGCAGCCATTTCCACCAATAAATACTGTGATTTCACCCTTAGGTATTTCTATATCTAAATCGTCAATGATTATATCTTCACCGTAACCAAGCGTTAAGTCATTTGCTTTTAATGTTTGCATTGGAATCACTCCCCTACATCTTACCTGAAAGAATTCTCAGATGTATGTATTTCTTTCCCAACAAAAATTTACCGTACTTATAGTTTATTTGCTTTTCATCAATTAGTCAATGACTTTGATAATCTTTATCAATTAGATTTTACCATTATGTGAAAATTGATCTTGTCCAGTAGTCATGGAAAAGACGCCTCAATCACACGGGGCGTCCCCTTTAAGGAATTAGTTTATACAGCTCATTTCGCAACAGCTTATTTGAAGCATTACGTGGTAATTCATTGATAAAATATATCTGTTTTGGAATTTTAAAAGCCGCTACATTCTCAGCTGCATACTGTCGTATAGCTGCTTCAGAAATAGGTGGTCCATCCAAAATGATAAACGCTGCTGGTACTTGTCCCCATTTAGCGTCCTCTATCCCGGTAACACCAACTTCCTTGACACCATTCATACTCGAAAGAACACTCTCTATTTCTGATGGATAAATATTTTCACCACCAGATATAATCAAATCATTGCGCCTCTCTACTACATAAAGAAACCCTTCTCCATCAAGCCGGCCTAAATCACCGGTTGACAACCAACCTTCTTTTAATGCTTTTGTGGTAGCATATTGATTTTTGTAGTAACCCCTTGTAACCATCGGTCCTTTGACAACAATCTCGCCAACTCCCCCTTGATCAGCATCCATTATCGTTAATTGTGCTGGAAATAGAGGCTTCCCGGCTGATCCAAGTTTACGCAGGGCATCATTTGGGCTTAGTGTCACTATTTGCGATGATGTTTCAGTCATGCCATAAGACTGAAAAACAGGGATTTGTTTGGCCTTGGACAATTCAAGCAATCCCTTGGGAGCCGGTCCACCACCAAGCAGCATGCAGCGAAATGCTTTTGGATATTCCCCTTCACCTAGAAAATCAACCAGTTGCTGAAGCATTACGGTGACGACGGAAGCAATTGTCACATTACACTTCATTATAGCGTAATGAACCTTTTGAACATTAAACTTTTCCATTAAATAAACCGGCATGCCATAGATAACACTTTTTAATAATAGAGATAATCCGCCAATATGAAATAATGGCAAGGCCGCTAACCATTTATCATCAGCATGGATTCCAATGTTTAGAGCAGAGCCCGTTGCACTCCACCAATGGTTCCCATATGTATGGACAACACCTTTTGGGTTACCCGTTGTACCCGAGGTATACATGATTGTAAATGCGTCTTCCAAGTCAATCTCAGATGCCAGTTGATGCGACGTTTCTTCTGTCTTCGTAACAAAAGAATAAGGGGTAACTTTGGTACTAAGGTTCATATCACGTAAATGGTCTTCAAGATCATCTTTTACTAGAATCTGTGCTACATCAGCATCTTCTATTTGAAAAGCTAGTTCTTTTTTTGTTAAGCGGACATTAAATAATACGGCAACTGCATGTAGATAGCTCAACGCATGAATAGCAATCACCATTCCTTTACAATTAGTTGAAAATATACCTACCTTAGCACCTTCCACTACACCTTGATTAGCTAGCTTTCTTGCGAATGCTTGACTTTGTTCCATTAACTCGTAAAATGTGAACCTTGATCCATCCTCCAGTTCAAGAGCGGTTGCATGCGGGGAAAGACTTGCCTGTTTGGTTAACCAGTGTGGAATGTTTTCACTCATAACAATGTTCCTCCATAAAAATAATTAGCAAAAAAATAACCTGGGACATAACTAACCTGTTTTGTATTAATTTTACCTTTTTCATGGTCTGCGTCAGCCCAAGGAGACTCATCAGCTTCCCACGGTATGCGGTGCCAAAAAGTAATGGCGAACGCCAAGTTTTCTAATACTTTATACCGATAAAGATTTCTTAAAGCGCAAGAAAAATATCCGAACTAGTACAAAATCTAATGAAAGAATTTTGAATCATAGATCGGATTTCTCCCTAGGTAAAACACTTTTGTCCCAGCCTTTTAAATATTGTCAGCTGTGGCTCCTGGGGGTAGCAATGTAAGCAATGGTCACTTCGAACATGAAAACCGGTGCTCTACGGCCGCCCGTTTCACGTTCCCCCAACCAGTACTTTCGCTATACCGTCAGAATAAATGACTTCCCTGTACTTTCTTGCTTCTTCCTATTGAACACGCGTGATTTTCCTCATTCTGTGTACATAGTTGCATTTTGTCTAAAAAACTCACTTACTATTTTACCAAAAAAATCGGATTGTTCCATATGAATTGCATGACCTGCTTTCTCCACAATGATCAGATTACCTTCTGGAAACAGGTCTCGCATGGCTTTATTCAATTTGATGAATTTTAAATCCCATTCACCGGCGATTAATAAAACAGGGATTTGTAATGTTGAAAGACATTGCCAATAAGATGGCTGCACACCATTACCCATATGCGCCAAAGACATGGCAAGCCCTTCCTTATGCTGGGATAAACGCTCTTCTCTAATAGACTTGCGGACAGCCTCAGGTAATTGTTTTTGTGAATCAAAAAGCGGAATGTTCTCCCAGTTATTAACAAATGATTCTATTCCTTCAACCATAATTTTTTGTGCTAGGGTCAAATCATTTCTTTTTCTTTCCGTACGCTCTTTTTTAGATTCAAGGCCTGCCGAAGCACTTTCTAACACAAGGGATTGAACCATGTCAGGGTATGCAATTGCAAATGACAATGCCGTTCTCCCACCCATGGAATAGCCAAGCATGTGAACCATATTAATAGCCAGTACTTGTAAAAGGGTTTTTATATCACTGCAGCAATCATCCATAGATTTTGGCTGATCAACCTTTGTCTTACCATGCCCTGGCAGGTCAATAGTTATGACTTGATAGTTATGCTCCAATAATGAAACAAGCTTTGACCAGGTAGCAGAACTCCCCGTAAACCCGTGGAGAAGCATTACTTTGTCACCTTGTCCGCTAATTTCATACCAGTAAGCCGATTCATTAATTGTACAGTACATAAGATCACTCGCCTTTTAACAGCTCTGCTTCAATTTTCATCCACTGCTCACGGTGCCATTCCATATTGCTAGTCCGATCTGTTCTTATTTCAACAACAGATAATCCTTCATATTGATAACTCGCAAACAATGCATTTTCCATATCTTTTTCATTTGTCACCACCTGGTGTTGTCCGCCATACATGTTAATCGCATGTGAAAAATCAAGACCATGCGGGGTTCCAAATAATAATTCAAATTGATTCTTTTGTTGCTGCTGCGGTAGGAAAGAAAAAATACCGCCACCATCATTATTGACTAATACTATCGTCAAATTAATCGCATAATGTTTTGCAGCCAATAACCCATTCATATCATGGAAGAAAGATAGGTCACCTAACAATAAAGTTGTGGGCTTACCAGTTGCAGCGGCACCAAGGCCGCTTGATACCATCCCATCAATTCCATTTGCACCGCGGTTAGCTAAAATAGATATATGTTTTGGTGTAGTCATAAAAAATGTATCCAAATCGCGTACTGCCATGCTATTTCCTACATAAAGAGTACTTTCATCTGGAATAACTTCCATCAGATACTTTACTGCCGAACCCTCTGTCACTGCTCCATGATGGGAGGCATTCATTAAATGCTTTTTCGCGACTTGATTCATTTTCTGCCAATTCTCCAGCCATTTAACGTCGAAGTCTGGCTCAATATCCATTGCCAAAAGGTCTTCACAGAGTAGTTTGGAATCAGCATAGATAAATTCAGTCTTGTTTCCAGCCGGTTCTCTGTAGCCCGCATGTTCTTCAACAATGTACTGCTCAACATTAGCGTGGTCTTTCACGAAAAAAAGATAAGGCTTTGAAACAGGCATCGCCCCAAAGCGAATAATAAAGTCCGGTTTCATTTCTTTTCTTATTGTTTCACTTCGTAAAAAAGCGTCATACCCTTCAATCACCACGTCCTTATGATGCTGGCCAGCCCTTACCTGTGATAAAGGATCAGCCAACACCGGCAACTGCCATTTCGAAGCTAATGATGTCACAGCCTCAGCAAATTCCCCGTTGATTTGCGGTCCGCAAACAATTAATCCACGTTTTTTCTGATTTAAATGATCCGTTAGCACAGCTAATTGTTCTTGATCAATACGTTTTCTACCATCAACCGCTGAAAGTTGCTTAGAATGATTGTAACTCCCCCATAAATTCTCAAGCGAAAAATCCGGAATCAATGGTTCACGAAATGGCAGATTTAAATGAACTGGCCCGGCATTCCCCTCGCTTGCTGTGTGAACAGCCCTTGACGCCTTATTTCGTGCGTAGTCAAGTATCTTTTGATCATTATCTGGCAATGACATTTCATGAAACCATTTGACATAGTTTCCGTATAATTTTAGTTGATCAATCGATTGTGGTGCTCCAACATCTCGCAATTCGTGTGGACGATCTGCTGTTAAAACAACTAGTGGAACCCTGCTTGCAAATGCCTCAACAATCGCTGGGAAATAATTAGCTGCCGCAGTTCCAGATGTACAAATAATTGCAATTGGCCTCTTTAATTGCTTGGCCATCCCTAATGCAAAAAAAGCAGCTGAACGCTCATCAATTACAATCCATTGCTTCATCTCTGGATGCTCCATGACAGTCATGGCAAGTGGCGTCGATCTGGACCCTGGTGAGATAACTACCTCCTTAAGACCGCTCTTTGCCAATTCATCAATAAAATTTGCGGTATACCGTGTTAAAGCTTCTGTGTGATCCATATTTATCCCCCTAAGACCGACAGCATTGGTACTAATTTAATATTGGTTTCTTCATATTCTGCTTCTGGGTCAGAATCTTTTACTACCCCGCACCCAGCAAATAATGATGCTGTATCACCTTTTATCAGGCCAGAACGAATCGCAACAGCAAACTCACTGTTGTTATTGTGATCTATCCAGCCTACTGGAGCACCGTACCAGCCTCTGTCCAGCAGCTCATGCTCACGGATAAATTGCAGTGATGCCTGTCTTGGAACACCACCAAGCGCTGGTGTGGGATGTAGCTTTCCAATAATATCAAAAATACTTACATCCTGCCTTACTGTTGCCGTAACAGGTGTGTACAAATGCTGCAGGTTTTTCAATGGATAGATAATTGGTTCATTTGGAACTTCTATATTAGCACTATAAGGGCGAATTGCTTGTTTGATCATTTTCACCACAAAATCATGTTCACTGCGATTTTTTTCATCATTGTACAACTGGTTAGCAAATGCCTCATCCTCTTCCGGCGTTTGACCTCTTGGTGCAGTTCCAGCAAGACAAGTAGACAACAGTTTTTCATTTTGGATTTTTATCAGTCGTTCAGGAGTAGCACCAACGAAACAATCCTCTCCATGTTCAAAAGCAAACACAAAACTATTTGTTTGCGTCGCTAACAGGTCATCCAGGACAGCAGTAATTTCTGCCTTCTTGTTTAATTTAATCTGTACCTCTCTTGACAGGACTATTTTTTCAAGATTGCTTGTCTTGATTTGATTGGTTGCCTCAACAACTGTTTCTTTCCATTTTTCTGGAGCTATTTCATATTTATCAGCAATTTTCGTTTTTATCGGCATTTTTTCCGACTGCTTTAACAATACATGACGACTTTCATTGATTTCTTTTGCAAGCATACTAACCTGATCATGGCTTGATATCTGAACGTTTATTGTAAAATAATAGGTTTCCTTATATTTCGTCAGCGTGTAAGCAGGAACAATAAACGCACTTTCGGAAAAGTTCTCCCATAATGATGTACGTTCTTTTTTAGGGTCAAATGACATCCCACCCATTACAACCAAACCTGTTCCTGGCTGTTGAAACGGATCATGTATGATTGCTTCTTGTTTTATTCTGTTCCATTGTTCATCTGTTTCCTGAAAGCGATTATCTGTCGCTTCAATTTCATACGTATTCCCAACACCAACCATCAAGAAATCTTCTGCAGTACTGCACCAGAAGGTCCGATTTACCTGTAATTGCTTTGCTGCTTCAAAAAAATGAAGCGGATTAACCGTGTCAATTTTTTCTGTAATACTGACTAATTGTATATGATTAGTACTTAATGTTTTATTTTTGGCATGATTAAGCGTTGATTCAATAATTTCTTCCTTTGTTTCAATCATTTATATAAACCTCCGTCTTGCGGTACACTTGTGCATACACTATTCTATTTTATTCTCTTTTTCCCGGTTTCTCAAGAAAAGGAACCATTTTTCATCATTATCGCAGCATTTGTCGATTGACACCCTATGGCGAATTGCCTAAACTTAATGTGATATTGCACTAATTTTGAGGAGAGAACAAAGATGGAAATCAAACAAGCTTTAAATGAAAAACCCGGATTTCAAATATGGTGGCGATTACTGCGCCCGCATACGCTTACCGCATCGTTTATACCAGTATTTGTCGGCACAATGTTTGCCCTTAATGAAGGGTCTTTTCATATTTTATTATTTTTAGCCATGATGATAGCATCCATTCTTATTCAATCGGCTACAAATATGTTTAATGAGTACTTTGACTTTACGCGTGGCCTCGATAACGAAGAGTCTGTCGGTATCGGCGGGACAATTGTTCGTGATGGTATTGCACCAAAAACTGTCCTGCGTCTGGCACTAACATTTTTTGGTATCGCTGCACTGCTTGGTGTGTACATTTGCCTGGAGTCAACTTTTTGGATAGCCGTGATTGGTTTAATTTGTATGTTATTCGGATATTTATATACTGGAGGGCCATATCCAATCGCATATACACCGTTAGGCGAAATCTTTTCCGGCTTTTTCATGGGAACCGTTATTATCGGAATCAGTTATTACATTCAAACCGCACATATTACATTAGAAATTATTTGGATTTCTATTCCAATCGCCATTTTCATTGGTTGTATCATGCTATCTAATAATATTCGTGACCTGGATGGCGATAAATTAAACGGACGAAAAACGGTTGCTATTCTGCTGGGTCGAAAAAATGCGGTAACTTTGCTAGGCATTTTATTTATTATTTCATATGCATTGACGCTTTATTACATCGTTGTTGATCTACTTCCATTATGGTCATTGGTGGTATTTTTCAGCGGTAAAATCGCAGTGGAAGTAATCCAGAAGTTCAAAGGAAAAACAAAACCAATTGAAATGATGCCAGCAATGGTGTTAACTGGTAAAACAAATACAATCTACGGTTTATTAATGGGTGTTTCCCTTTTATTAAATAAACTGTTTTAGGGGTGATGATGGTTGGATTTCACAAATACGTTAATGGAAACATTAGGAATTGAAACACAATCTGCAGATAAAGATTTGATCGTTATGACAATGCCTGTAGATCATCGTACCAAACAGCCTGCCGGTTTTTTGCACGGTGGTGCAAGTGTAGCGCTTGCTGAATCGGCGGCAAGTATCGGTGCCACTATGAATGTTGACCCGGACGCCTATAGCGTGTTTGGTTTGGAAATTAATGCCAATCATATTAAAAGTAAACGTGAGGGTACGGTTACAGCAAAAGCGAGACCCGTACATGTCGGTAAATCAACCATGGTGTACGAAGTCAGGATAACTAACGAAAATGAAACGCTCATCTGCTTATCCCGGTGTACCATCGGTGTTGTACCGAATAAGTAATTTTAGTTCTGAAAGGAGAATTCCATGTTGAGTGCAAAAAGGTTAGAACACTTTAAGAACAGATTACTAGATATGAAACATGATCTAGAAGACCAATTAGAACAAGATGGTCATCAAGGTCCAAACGAGTCAGCGAGCGAATTAGCTGATTATGATAACCACCCCGCAGATATGGGAACAGAACAATTTGAACAAGAGCGGGATGCCGGCATGAAGCAGGAAAAAAGAGACCAGCTGAAGGAAATAAATGATGCACTGGAACGAATGGAAAACGGCACGTACGGTGTGAGTGAAATTTCCGGAAAGCCAATTCCAGAAGAACGCCTTGAAGCCGAACCAACCGCAACTATTTTAGTTGAAGAAGCATAAAAAGAATTAGTAAAGCGGAATCGCCCGTTTAGCGATCTATTTGCTGGGCGCTTGCGCTAGACATATTTTCATTTGTACTTTCTAATCTTTTAGAAAAGGGGCTGGGACATAACTAAAATGTTTGACTCAAAGACGAACAATCACAGGATAGACAGTTTAAAACGTTAATTTCTCAATAGTCGGATCTAATTCGCTGTTGATAAAAATAGCGACATAACTAAAAATCATGTTTGATGGTCCAGCGACCGCTGCGGAAAAACACTGCGCTTTCCGTGGGCAGCTGATGAGCCTCCTCGAGCTTACGCTCTCCGGGGTCTCATCGAGGCTTCTGCTCCCACAGGAGTCTCCGCGTTTTTCCTCCGCTAATATGTACTTGGCAACAGTATTACATGGTTTATCCCCTATCACGATAGTGTCTTACGCTCCAGACAGTTAATTCCTGCGTGAATAGCCCCAGTCGGAAGACCTGCTTCGTAAAGTGATAGGCACTGAAAAGTGGTGGATTTTAATATTAGCTTTTGACCTTCACCTAGCATCTTGAATATACGGAGACTCCTGCGGGAAGTGAGAGATCGGCGAGACCCCGGAGGACGGCAGTCCGAGGAGACTCGACACTCGCCCGCGGAAAGCGCAGTATATTCAAGATGCGATGATAGATCCACCTATTTTGTACTACATTTTACCTTTTTCAGTGGCCTCATCTTTGCTACCCTAGCAGGCTCAGCGCGAGCCCACGGAAAGCCCGTAGCGGTGGACTTACACTCTTATAGTTACGTCGTAGTTTATGGATAATTCTCTGTAAGGTTTACAAAAACAGCCAAGAAAAATATCCGAACTAATCCAAATTCTAATTAAAGAATTTGGAATCATAGTTCGGATTTCTCCATGACTGAATCACTTTTGTCTCAGCCTCTTTTTGTTAGTCATTTTTATGTTGTTTTTGGTATTCGGTTTCGTCTACATCATCGGTTTCGATACGTGGTTCGGCAAGTGCCGCTTTAACGCCCCAGTAATAAAAGATGAGCGCGCCAATTGCTGTTACAACCGTATCCCATGGGGCAGGGAGAATATGATCCTCCATGGGACCATAACTTCCGATATACGACATGACCATCAAATAGATGTAATACCCGATTAACCACCATGCCGAATTAAAATGGCTTTTCACTTTATCTTTTGTAAATGATTTATTTTGATATGCAAAAATCAGATATAAAATGAGTGACACGACAATTATTGGAATAAGGAACGAGATAACCTTCCATTGACTCCAGTAAACAACCAATGTCGCAGCGATAAATGCTAATGGCGTTAAAAAGTGTGCTGCCTTTAACAAAAATGGCCGTTGTAAATCAGGCTTCTGATAACGCAGCGCCATTAACGATACAGGACCAACCACAAATGTTAACGCTTTAGCTGAAGTACTCGCGTCAACTAAATCTTCCCACGCCTGAAAACGTGAAGGAGTCATCCAGACGATTGCCAGGAATAATGTTAACCATAATGCTGCCCGCGGCAAGCCTGTTTTAGGATCAACTTTTTGAAATACCTTAAAGAAATAGCCGTTTTTCGCCCAAGCGAACAATGAACGTGCTGTTGCAGAAAAATAAATATTACCAGTAGCCGATGGAGAAATAACAGCGTCTATTAAGACTAGGTTTGCTAACCATACAAGTCCCATCGCTGCAGCCAAATCAGCCCATGGTGAATCAAAGTGAAGTGCACTCCAGCCACCATTTGCTAACATGTCCGCCGGTACCGCACCTATATAAGCGATTTGCAATAGCATGTAAATAATCAGGCCGATGACCACTGAGATAAGGATAGATAACGGAATTCCTCTTTCCGGATTTTTCGCTTCACCGGCAAATTCAATCGGTTGACGGAAACCGTTAAAGGCAAAAACAATCCCTGCCCCAGTTACTGCTGCAAAAATGCCCTTTGCACCGCCTGGATCTGCTCCTTGCATTAGTTCAAAATTAGATGGATCCATGTGCATAAAGAGCGCTGTAATAATAATTAATGGTACAATGAATTTGAATACAGTAAGAATTGTATTCGCCTTTCCAAAGAAGTTTACACTCCAATAATTCAATAGGAAAAAGACTAGAATTAAACCGATCTGGACTGCAAATCCTCCCACTGTAGGTGAGCCATCCGTGTTCCCCAAACCATCAAACCAATATTCTAAATAACCTCTTACGGCCTGTGCTTCAATACTTACAACCGCAGAGTAGGCCAACATCGAAATGAATCCAATCA
The DNA here is from genome assembly GCF_002216775.1 of Virgibacillus phasianinus. Lineage (GTDB taxonomy): Bacteria > Bacillota > Bacilli > Bacillales > Amphibacillaceae > Virgibacillus_F > Virgibacillus_F phasianinus. Next base: position 2,590,268 of record NZ_CP022315.1, on the reverse strand, counting down.
GAAATCCCACAACAGAACCATGTGTGAAGTCAGGGTAACGAACAAATCCTCCTGTAACAGGCATTGCGGCTCCTAATTCGGAGTAAACCATGCCAATCAATAAGATAATTGCCGCTCCAATCACCCAGGAAATCCATGCATATGGCCCTGCGTACTCAGAAGCAGTTGCTGCTGCATAAAGCCAGCCGGATCCTATAATGGAACCGATTCCAAGAAAGGTTAAATCAAGCGTACTTAATTGCCGTTTAAATTTACCATTTCCATTTTTTTGTGCCATAGTAATCACCTCTTCTATTTTTGTGTTAATAATCAATCAATTTGAATTGCAAGCGATGTATCAAAAGCGATTAACTATGTCCTACTTGAAAAACCACTAGTTAGTATACCAAAAACAAAAATAAATAACATCCCTGACTATATTCCTAAGCTTAGGAATATTTTCACCGTAAAAAAGCACCCCCTTTTTTGATTAGTACAATCAATCGAGGGGGTACGGTAATTCAATATTTTATATGAAATTTGTTCTCTTTTGTTCAATCCATCTGTGCATTTTAATAAATAGAGGAACAAATAACATTCCAATAATTACTCCTTTAATAACGCTGAATGGTAATACTCCCGCAAATACTGCAACTGATTTTGCAGTGCTTTCTGCCATTCCAGGAGCCCCGATAAACCATGCATACGCTGGCAATATCACAAAATAGTTCAATATACTCATACCAGCTGCCATAATGATGGTACCAGTTACCAATCCGGAAACAATACTTTTCACACCTTTATATTTATGATAAAGCATAGCGACTGGAACGATAAACAAGACACCGGCTAAAAAGTTGGCAGCAACACCTATTGGATCGCCTGCTCCGGAAACAACCAAGTATAAAAGGTTCTTAATTGCCTCCACCAGGACCCCGGCAAGCGGTGAGAAAATTAACGCAGCAATAAGTGCGGGAACCTCACTGAAATCGATTTTTAGATATGGCGGTAAAAATGGGATTGGAAAGTTCAAGAAAAATAATAATAGCGATATTGTCCCCAGTAGTGCCAGAATAATTAATTTAACTAAACGCGATGATTGTTGCATCATCAATCTCCTCCTTCATCTGTGTATCAATCCTATATCTCGTGATGAAGGATAAGCCTGTTTTCCTGTAGAAAAACTATACATACAATAAAAATCCCCAAAACCTTTTACGGCTTCAGGGATTATAATCACAGGAAAATAAAGATGCTTTTGCATCTGTTTCAGCTTTATAATCTTCTCCCATCCAGACTTTAACTGTCGGTCCCGGATTTCCACCAGGTCAGCCGCAATGCATATGCATTGCGGGTCACGGACTCAGAACAATATCTGTTCAACACCGTCGGTCGGGAATCACACCCTGCCCCGAAGATAGAATCGATATATCATTGTTACTGTTATTATACATAGTTCATCACATTTTGAAAAGTATTTAGTTTTGGAATAGGGTGGGACATAAACGTTTTATCAAAAAAGGAATCCAAATATACCCGAAAATGGTGCATGTAACTGCTCCGGTTATTAACAGCATTTTTCGTATTTTGAGATACACCTTTACGTTATGTCCCAGCCACATTCATTCGCCAAGATTGATAAAGAGTTTCCCTTTAGCTATTTTCCGTGTTTCATTGTGAAAGCTATCGACAGCTTTCACCTCGATTACAGCGCCATCTGCTTTAACACCGCTTGGGACCGTCCAATATCCAACATAATGTCCATCTGATTGTTCCATCATCGGTAATTCCGTCGCATTAGCAATCTGAAGACCCATGTCTGTAAGTGGCATATGCACAAAAAATGTACCTCTTAAGCCAGGTTCACTATCGAATTCAATCTTTACACTCTGACCTGTTTTCAAATTCTTATCCTCTGTTGGTGTTACATTTTCGACTACAGGTTTATTAAATTTAACATTAATTGCAACGCTTTTACTCTCCGCGTTACCTGCTAAGTCCCGAGCGACTACCTCAATTTTATTTTCACCCTTATCAAGCAGGATTCGTTTTGAATAACTTCCACCTGACACATTGGCTTTTCGATCATTCACCTTTACATAATCAAGGTTAGCATCGGACACGGTTCCTTCAACTGTCACTGTTTCCCTATTTATTTTATCCCCATCGCGCGGGCTGTTAATCATAAGCTTCGGCTTTTCTGTGTCCAGCGTCACTGTTACCGGAGCGGATTCACCAGTCTGTGCTTCATCAAGCAGTGATACTGCTTTTAACATATTTTCTCCTTCCGATAATTCAATCGGAATAGTAAATTTTCCATTGCCGCCTACATCAGCGGTGCCAGCTGACTCCCCATTATTTACTAGTTGAACAGTAGTTGTCGGGGAACTTGTTCCTTCAATTAATATGTTTGAATTTGTTGTTGTTAGATCGTCTGCAGGTGAAGTGATAACTGGAACGTCGACCTGATAACTTACCCGTGCACGAATCATCGTGTTTCCCTCATTCTCCGGGGTTCTGGACCATGACCCATCAATGTACCGATAGCTTCGCTCAGCATTAAAACCATTTTCATCTGTCGCTAAACCGGGGGCATTTGGGTCTGGTGCTGTTTGGATATAGACCATATAGAAGTCACTATTAACCGTAATAGCATACTTTTTTAAATCAACTACGGTCCAATCGCCATTACGTAGTGCTTCTGCATCAAATGGTCCGGCAATTTTTTTACCCGGCTGTCCATCCGTACCAGAGGCATCCCACACTTCAACCGCAAATTCCTTTCCACCAGGGACAGGCCATTCCAAATCCCAGAAACGGAAAATGCCCTCCGTTACAATTGCAGAATCTTTACCCGTTGGAAGTGACATTTTTACTGCCCAACCATTACCCGCTTCATAGAATGAATGAGCATTCTCAGCTGTTCCATCATCATAACCAATTTCCCCGCCGGGATAGGTGTAGAACGGCTCTAGCTCTATATTTAATTCTTGGTCACTATCAATTCTAATTTCCATTTCCTTACTATCGTAATTCCGTGCTAATATTTTTAATGTGTAGGTGCCTTCATACGCTGTAAGAGAGTAATTACCGTTTTCATCCGACTTAACAGGTGAAATATTCGCATCCTCGACAAGGAAAAGTGTTGCACCTTCAATCAATTGACCCGTCTCCTCGTCAGTAATTGTTCCATGTATTGTCGCTTGCGGGAGTTCAGTCAATGTAAAATCCGCTTGGCCAATTCCATCTTTCTCAATCGTGACAGTTTGTTGTTGCGATTGATATCCATACGTTGATGCTTGTACGGTAAATTCCCCTGCCGCATGTGACAATGAATAGGTACCGTTTGCAGGATCCGTCATTACGGTACGTCCGCTTTCCAGTACACTTACTTGTGCCTGCATAGGTAGTAAGGTTGGATTAATACCATTCTCTTGCACAGAAGGCTCGGTTATCTCAGGTCGCTTCGGCCGTATTGTATCAGGGTTTATTTTTTTCTTACCATTGATTTCTAGGTAACCCCTGTTGATTCCAGAGGAAATATGGTTTTCTTTTCCTTGTTTACCTTTAATTTTCCCTATAGTTCCTTCACCAGCTATGGACGTATCAGAAATAGCCACATCATCAATATACAACCCTTGTTTTGTTACTGTGGAATCGGATGTTAAGTTAAATCCAATATAAATTTTTTGCCCGCTGTAATCAGACAGGTCTACTTCTGCCTGTTCCCAATCAGTAGTCGTTCCTTTCATTTCCAGAACCTGTGTCCATTCCTCTTGATCTGTCGAGATAAAAACATGGGCAAAATCATAAAAATTTCCGGACTGATATGATTCCAGTTCATGCCATTTTTGGAACTGTAAAAAGGCCCCCTCTTCCGGTAATATAACTGGAGGCATTACGAGAGTTGCGTTTTCATCTGTTTCATAATCACCATCCAAGTTTGTTGCATACACTTTTTCACCAGACACCGCACCTTCCGGACCAGTTGTAGGAACACCCCATTCCCAGTTATTGTTTTCACCGAAAGATGTCCATCCAATCGGTGTAGCTTCGAAGTCCTCCGAATATCCTATTGAAATACCTTCTTTCACTTGTACAACATAACCATCGGTAATAACTTCATTATCACCAAAATCAGTTAACATCCACTTATATTTTAAGGAGGAACCCTTTATTTGCTCTCCCGGGATTGTTACAGCATATTCACCAGATTTATAGTCACCAGATGCACGGAGGGCTTCAGCTGTTTGCCAGTCCCCATCTTCCACTTGATACATTAGAATGACGGATGAAACACTAATATTGTCTGTTACGTGAATCGACAAATCTAAATCCAAACCTGCATAGGTTAACGTTGCTGCATTATGTTCAAACGCAGGCTCTTCCGTATCTTCCCCGTGTTTTGTAACCTGGCCTTTCAAGGTTCCAAGACCAGTTATTATAGAGGAGACAGCCGCATGTGCGTTGACAAGTCCGTACCCATATCCATTATTGGGTGCCTCGTTATATTCTTCATTCGTCATAGGAATTGCTGTCGATACTAAAATTTCTTCTAACTCATTAACTGTTAAGCTAGCATCTACTTGATGCAATAATGCCACGACTCCGGAAATAGCGGGAGCGGCCATCGATGTTCCATTCCAACCACCTTCATATCCACCACCCGGCACGGATGAACGAATATTTACCCCGGGGGCTGAGATATCCGGTTTAATTTCTTCATATGGTGATGGGCCTCTTAACGAAAACTCAGCTAGTCCATCGTTGATATCTGTTGCCCCAGCAGCAAATGATTCCGGATAGTTCGCAGGATTTGCAATCGATCTTGGACCACCTGGATTAACCCTTGTTGTATTTCCTGCCGAAAACTCTGGGAAAATATTAGCAGCTCGCCAGTTTTTCACGACATCCCGATACCACTCATCCAGTCCCGGTCCACCACCCCAGGAGTTGTTAACAATATCCGGTGCCAGATCGACACGAGTATTCCCCTCTAAATCTGTCGGCGCTAAGACCCATTCGGCGGCGGCCAATAAGTCCGCATCGGTTCCACCATCAGCTGTAAATGCCTTGACGGCGATAAATTTTGCACCCGGTGCTACTCCAATTTGATTAGATCCATCAGGCTCACCGCCAACCATTGTTCCAATCGTGTGTGTTCCGTGACCTATTTCATCGTAAGGTTCTGTCTCTCCTGCCGTAGCATCAAACCAACTAAAATCATGATTCACTTCGCCGGTTGCTTGGTCGTAGCCACGATATTTTCTCTTTAATGCAGGATGTTCCCACTGAACACCTGTATCAATACTGGCGATAACTGTTCCCGTTCCATCAATCCCCATTTCCCATACATGAGGTGCCCCAATATGATTAACGTTCCATTCAACATTATCAACTTCTGCCTGAGGCGATTTTGTTTCTTTTGTCTTGGTTGCATATAGTTGCCGTGTCTCATTTGGCAGAACCTTTTCGACTTCTTCAAATGATGCGACCTTCTGCGCAACCTCTTTTGTACTCGTAACGGCTATTCCGTTCACGATATAATACGATCTTATATCCCCTGCATTACCTTTTTCCACTTCATTTTCCAAGAACTGTTTAACACTTTTCTGAGATTTAAGTGAGGTTGCTTTTAATTCCGAAACAACCGCTGATCGCTGGATAAGCTCCAATTTCTGTGCTGTTAAGTTTGCTGATGCAGCACTCTTTCTTGCATCCTTTGCAATTTTCTTGGTGTTCGCTTTTTCTTTAAATTTTATTAAAAAAGTTATCTTTTCATTTTCCTTAAAATCCTCTAGCAACCGATCACTTAATTTGGCTTTAGCAAGAGATTGAGAGCTTTTCACTGACCGATACGCTCTATTATTTGTTTTAGCATTGCCGATCACTGGAGTTAGTAATGAAAATAGAATGAGCAATGAAGCGGCAATACTAAATAATCTGATTCGGGACCGTCTGTTTATTTTCAATTCCTCTCCTCCTCACATAGTTATATGAAAAGACGTTGCTGTTACGTCGCAGCAGTTTATAGATTTTATGTCAAAAACAACAATCTTTTGGAAAACAGCCAATGAAAAGATTTTTCCGTTCTGGATAATAGATAGATAATCTTGCTTGTCGCAAAGAAACTCAAAGCGAAATCCTTAGATTTTTTTAAACTTTATACCGATAAAGATTTCTACTTTTTTAAAGTACAAAAAGGTGCAGAAGAAATGACCTTCTGCACCGATTTTTGCTGCGTATTATTCTTCGTCTAAATTGATAAAGAGCTTGCCTTCAGCCAATTCGCGTGTTTCGTTCTTAAAGCTGTCGACAGCTTTTACTTCGATTACAGCTCCATCTGCTTTGACACCGCTTGGAACTGTCCAATATCCAACATAATGTCCATCAGACATTTCCATCATCGGCAGCTCTGTTGCGTTGGCAATTTGAACGCTCATATTCGTTAGTGGCATATGGACAAAGAATGTACCTTTTAGTCCAGGTTCACTATCAAATTCAATTTTCACACTTTGGCCTGTCTGTAAATTTTTATCTTCTGTTGGTGTAACATTTTCCAGTACAGGTGCATTGTATTTGACGTCTATTGTTACACTTTCACTACCCATATTTCCTGCTGAATCCTGGGCGACAACTTCTATCTCATTCTCCCCATTATCAAGCAGAATTCGTTTTGAATAACTTCCATCGGAAACCTCAGCTTTGCGACCATTAACCTCTACAAAATCAAGATTAGCATCGGAAACGGTACCTTCGACTGTAACAGTTTCCCGATTTGTTTTATCTCCATCTTGCGGGCTATCGATCGTAATCGCAGGTGCCTCGGTGTCTAACGTTACAGCAACTGGTGCAGATTCACCGGTCTGTGCTCCATCAAGCAGTGATACTGCTTTCAAGACATTTTCACCTTCCGTTAACTCCGTTGAAATAGCGAACTTACCATCGTCACCCACTTCTGCAGTGCCTATTTCTTCTTCATTATTTACAAGTTGAACAGTAGTCGTTGGAGAAGCTGTACCCTCAACTGTAATGTTTGGTTCATTTGTTATTGTATCTTCTCCAGGTGACGTGATGACGGGGGCATCCACCTCATAGCTGACACGTGCACGGATCATATAATTACCTTCATTTGCAGGCGATTGTGACCATGCCCCACCAACTAATTGATAGCTGCGTTCTGCGTTAGGGCTGCTTTCATCTGTTGCCAATGCAGGTGTCACCGGATTTGGATCCGTTTGGATATACACCATGTAGAAGTCTCCATCTACCATAATATTATGCTCAGACAAATCAATAACAGTCCACGCTGTTTCATCGCGGATAGCCTCAGCGTTTATTGGACCAGCTATTTTCTTCCCGGGAAGTCCATCAGTACCTGATGCATCCCAAACCTCCACTGCAAATTCTGTTCCACCTGGATTAGGGAATTCCTCATTCCAGAACTTAAATACACCATCCGTTACGAGCGCAGATTCCTTACCCTCTGGTAACGACATTTTTACTGCCCAGCCATTGCCGGCATCATAAAATGCGCGAGCGTTTTCAGCGGTTCCGTCGTCATAGCCTATTTCGCCGCCAGGATAAGTGTAAAGTGGCTCAAGTTCAATATTTAATTCCTGATCTTCCTCAATCGTCACTTCAACTTCCTTACTGTTGTAGTCACTTGCTATTACTTTTAATGTGTAGGTACCTTCATATGCAGTAAGCGAATAGTTACCATTTTCATCTGATTCGACAGGTGCTATATTCGCATCCTCAGTAAGGAACAAGGTCGCTCCTTCAATTGGTTCTCCAGTTTTTTCGTCAGTTATCGTACCACTAACAGTAGCTTCTGGAATTTCATCCAATGTAAAGTTCGCTTCTGTGGTTCCATCTTTTTCTATTGTTACAGTTTGCTGTTCCGATTCAAACCCATAGGTTGATGCTTGTACAGTAAACTCACCAGCAGCATGCGTTAATGAATATGTTCCGTCCTCTGGATTTGTCATTACGGAACGTCCACTTTCCAGTACGCTTACTTGCGCGCCAATTGGAAGTAGTGTAGGATTAATTACGTCCTCATGAGCAGGAGGATTATCTTTTTTAGGTAGTTTCGGCTGAATTTTATCCGGATCTACCTTCTTTTTTAAGCCGGCTTTTTCATTACTTTTAATTACGCCAAGACCATTTTTAGCTTTTTTGTTTTTGTTATTGTGTAATCCATTCTTTCTCTTATCCTTAGCTTTTTTATCCTTCTTTTCTAATGATATTTTACTGCTTATAGACGTATTGGACAGCGCTACATCATCAATGTACAATCCCTGTTCTGTAACACTGGAGTCGGATGTAACATTGAAACCAATATAAATCCGCTGACCACTATACTCAGATAAATCTACTTCTGCGCTTTCCCAATCTGTAGTTGTTCCAGACATTTCCATGAGCTGTACCCATTCCTCACGATCTGTCGAAACAAATACATGCCCGAAATCATACGCACTGCCAGATTCATATTTTTCCAAGTCATACCATTGTTTAAATTGTAAATAGGCATCGCCTTCTGGAAGATCAATTGGCGGCATCACTAGTGTCGCATTTTGACTACTTTCATAATCACCATCAAGGTTTGTTGCGTACACTTTTTCACCAGAAGCAGCACTTCCAGGTCCTGATGTAGGAACTCCCCATTCCCAGTTGTTATTATCTCCGAAAGAAGTCCAGCCAACTGGAGTTGCTTCAAAGTCTTCGGTGTAACCAGTAGAAATACCCTCTAAAACTGTTACAGTGTATTCTTCACTATTCACTTCATTATCACCGAAATCACTGATGGTCCATTTGTAAGTTAGTGAATCCCCATCAATTTGTTCTCCAGGGATAGTTGCTGTGTATTCACCATTTTTATAGTCACCGGATGTACGAGTGGCTTCAACTGTTTGCCATTCCCCGTTCAAATCCTTGTATTTTAGGTCAACTGATAAAACACTTATATTGTCAGTAACTTGTACCGTCAAATCTAAATCCATTCCACTATAAGTTTCAGCTGGTGCCGTGTGCTCAAACGCAGGAGCCTCACTATCTTCACCTTGCTTCGTAACCTGTCCTTTAAGAGTTCCAAGTCCATTTACAATCGAATTAACTGCTGCATATGCATTGACAAGTCCATATCCATATCCATTATTAGGGGATTCAGGATATTCGTCATCAGTTAATGGTGTGGCAGTGTTCAGTAATATTTCTTCCAGTTCATCGACTGTTAGGCTAGCATCTACTTGATGTAGTAGTGCCACAACACCTGCTACTGCTGGACCTGCCATTGATGTTCCATTCCACCCACCTTCATACCCGCTTCCAGGTACGGATGAACGAATGTTTACGCCTGGTGCTGAAATATCTGGCTTAATTTCATCGTATGGCGATGGCCCGCGTAATGAAAAGCCAGCAACAACATCATCACTATTGGTTGCACCAGTAGCAAATGACTCCGGATAGTTTGCTGGATTCGCAACAGACCCTGGACCACCTGGATTAGTCAGCGTCGTATTTCCAGCTGAGAATTCCGGAAAAATACCAGCCGCTCTCCAGTTCTTTACAACATCACGGTACCACTCATTAAGTCCTGGTCCGCCACCCCATGAATTGTTAACAACATCAGGTGCCATATCTACTCGGGCGTTTCCCTCTGAATCTGTTGGTGCCATTATCCATTCTGCAGCAGCAAGCAGATCAGCATCGGTTCCGCCAGCTGCCGTAAACGCTTTTACAGAAATAAACTTTGCGCCTGGGGCTACACCAACTTGATTTGATCCATCCGGCTCACTTCCAACCATTGTTCCAATTGTATGTGTACCATGTCCCAAATCGTCATATGGTTCTGGCTCACCTGCTGTTGCATCAAACCAACTGTAATCATGATTTACCTCACCGGTAGCTGCATCGTACCCACGATATTTTTCTTTTAATGCTGGATGATCCCATTGTACACCGGTATCAATACTGGCTATAACCGTTCCAGATCCATCAAAACCCATTCCCCATACTTGGGGTGCTCCAACACGGTTAACGTTCCATTCGACGTTAGCCACCTCAGATTTCGGTGTTTTTGCATCTTTTGTTTTAGTTGTAAATAATTGTCGGGTTTCATTTGGTAGAATCTTTTCCACTTCTGCAAATGAAGCGACTTTTTCTGCAATTTCTTTTGTTGCCGTTACGGCCATTCCATTTACAATATAATACGATCTAATATTTTTTACATTACCTCTTTCCGCTTCTTTTTCAAGATACTGTTTTACACCTTGTTGAGAAGTAAGGGAAGTTGCCTTTAATTCAGAGACAACTGCTGAACGCTGGATAACCTCCGCCTTCTGTGCAGTTACATTTGCGGATTCAGCTGTCTTTCGTGCCTCCTTTGCAATCTTCTTCGTTTCTGTATTTTCTTTAAACTTGATTAAAAACGTTTCCTTCTCATCTTTCTTAAAACTTTCCAGTAAACGATCACTCATCTTTTCTTTTGCAACAGCTTGGGAATCTTTTACAGAGTGATACAACTTACCTTTTGTTTCAGCATTCGCAAGCCCAGGTGTTAGTAGTGAAAATATCATGAGCAATGACGCTATAATACTGAAAGCTCTGATTTGACGTTGTTTCTTTCTTCTCAATTTCCTTCCTCCTCTCGAATTTTGGAACTAAGTTTCACACCAAATCAAGGATATTGTCATTACACGATGTACGTATGCAGACAATACAAAAAACACCCCCATGCCTCCTTTACTATAAAATAGTGTAGGTTCTTAGCTGTCAGCGGTGCTGTTTGTAATATTCTTGTTGTTAATGTAACTATAATGTAATCTAAACGAAAAGGTTGTCGGTTTTTGTCGAATCCGATCAGAATTTTTAGAAAATGGTAAGAAAGTACCGATTTCGTCATTTTACCAGTTTAGACAAAAGACCTAGAAACCGTTTTAAAACCCCCTGAATCATTGCTAGAGAAGCTTTTCAATATGACAAAAAAATTCTGCAAAAAAGAAAATGAATCATTGTTCCTATTAAAAAGTGAACATTATCCCTTGTTCAGTTAGATTCAATCAAAAAAGCGGTACCATTTACATGGTTTTTGCAAATATTCCTTTATTTTCCAATAATATTGTCCTACAAAATCAATTGCTCAATACCTTATGACCTATTAGGTAGTCTTGACTTTCAAAAAACCACGGACCGAATCCAGTCCATGGTTTTTTGAAAGATCATAAAGTATAAATGAAAATCTGTCTAGCTTCGGTGCTTTTCTTACATTTCTTTTTATCAGGATTAGTCTTCCAGTGGATTTAAACTTTCGTTACCAGATAAATCTGCAATCATGGTCACAAGTAATTCGATTTCCTCATCAATATCCGCCAAACTGGATGTTTCCACAGGTGAATGCATGTAGCGTAACGGTAATGAAACCAATGATACAGGAACACCGCGACCAGTTAACCTCATCTTATCCGCATCGGTACCTGTTGCCCTTGGCGTCAATTCATATTGTACATCCATCTTCAAATTCTTTGCGGTCTTTTCAAGCAATTTATTTATTTTTATATTGATGGGTGCACCTTTTGCAAGCACCGGGCCGCCGTCCAGGCGAACATCTCCATGTTTATTCTTATCAACTGTTGGATAATCTGTCGCAAATGTAACGTCACAGGCGATGGCCATTGTCGGTTCAATACCTGCGGCAGCAAAATATGCTCCACCCATATTTGTTTCCTCATTAACCGTGCTTGCAGCATACACACCTACATTACAACCTTTAGCGGCCAACCTTTTCAATACCTCGGCAACAATAAATGAACCTGTCCGGTTATCTAATCCGCGGCCTGCAACATAACGGTCCATTAATATCTCAGGCGCTGTTTTATAGACGGCAAGGTCACCAATTTGCACGTATTTTTCCATTTCCTCTTTTGATTTACAACCGCAATCAATAAATAGATCCTCTAAGCCAAATTCGTTCTTAAGCCCGCCATGGTGTTGTGCGTTCACCCCAATTACACCTGTGATTGTTTGTTCGTACCCGAGAATTGTAGCCTTCATACCAACCGCTGCTTTAGGATTGATTCCGCCCATTTTATCAAAATACAAAAATCCATTCTCATCAACGCGGTTTATTACTAGTGCAATTTCGTCACAGTGTCCAGCAAGCAACACTTTAAACGGTGCATCTGGATTAAGCACTCCTATTGCATTCCCGGCATTGTCCGTCCGAACTTCATCGGCAAATTCCTTCACATAATTTATCCACTTTTTCTGAATTTGCATTTCATTACTGGATGGTGATGCTGTATTCAACAATTCTAATAAAAACTCCCGATTAGCTTGTTCCAATTAAAATTCCTCCTACTTTCATTTATGTAATTCATCCCATTTACAATCATAGCAAATTTTTGACACTGGAGCACATTTGTTTACACAATGCCGCAAGTTGGGTAAACTTCTACAAAGACGACCTAAAGGAGAGAAATGGCTATGACCTTGAATGAGTGGTATGAATCTGGTTTAACACCTGATGAATATATAGAATCAATGGAAAAACACAAAGAAAATCTATTACATATATATGATAACTTCACTGTTCCTAACGATACTGACTTTTTTCAAACTATCCGCGCCAAGGATTTGCGTGTGCTGGTATTAACAGCTGATTGGTGCGGTGATGCTATGCTGAATGTACCAATCTTACTGCGGATTGCCGAACAATGCCAGATGGGAATCGCATTGTTTCCAAGAGATGCTAATTTGGAACTCATGGATCAATACCTGACAAACGGAAAATCAAGATCAATTCCCATTTTCGTTTTCATTGATAAAGACGGAAATGAAGTAGCAAAATGGGGACCGAGAGCTGATAAAATACAACACTTCCTAAATGATGCACGTGCAAACTTACCCGATGAGCGTGCAGACGACTATAAGGAAAAATGGAATGAAATGTTGCTATTCATGACAAAATCTTTCCGTGACAATACTGATTTTGGGGACGAAGTATACGAAAGCATTAAGAAAACAATTGCAGCAGCTACCGTTTCCTAAGACATCTTTTTGTGGATGTCTTTTTTTTTGCGATTTCGTCTATACTGTAAAGAAAATCTCCAATCAAAGGTGACATCATGCGAGTTGAATTTATTAAACATATTTATTTCAGGCTTCCTATTATATTACGCCTATTAATTTCTGTATTTCTGCTTATGACCTTATTCGGTACAGTGATTCATTTTGTTGAACCAGAAGAATTTCCCACCATTTTTGATGGGGTATGGTGGGCATTTGTAACAGGCGCTACAGTTGGTTATGGCGATTATGTGCCATTGACTGTCACGGGTAAGGCTATTGGTATATTATTGATATTATCTGGCGGAGGACTGCTAACATTTTATATTACAACCTTCTCCGCCGAAACAATTAAACACGAAAATAATTTATCAAAGGGGATGATTACCTACAAAGGAAATGATCATATTATCATTGTAGGCTGGAATGAGCGAACTCGGCAACTTGTTAATATGATCAGATCTAGGGATAAGCTTATTGAAATTGTCCTTATCGATAACAGTCTCACGCGTCTGCCTTATCAGCAAATTCCCGTTCACTTCATCTACGGCGATGCTAGTGAAGATGAAATACTGCAGAAGGCAAATATAAGTGATGCTAAATCAGTCCTGGTCACTTCCGATACATCAAAAAAAGAAAAACACGCAGATTACCATACTGTGTTGACGACTGTAGCTATTAGAGGAAATAACAAAGAGATACCATTGGTTGCCGAAGTCCTCTCTGACAAACAAATGGATAATGCATATCGTGCGGGTGCAACCATCATCGTCAGACCAAATGATTTACTAAGCAGTTTATTGTATCATGAACTATATTTCACTAGAACAACTGACCCAATAGACTTGATAACAAATCTTCTGGAAAATCAGCAGGTCATCAAGAAAACACTTCCTTCCGATTTGGAAGAAAAATCTTTTATTAGCGGGGTAAATCATTTCCTTGCAGGTCATCAACTCCTTCTTGGTGTGATCCGAATGGATGAATGGATATTAAATCCTTCACCAGACTTTTTATTAAATTCCGGTGACACCGTTATCACGATATCAGCTTGGAACGATTAATTGCTCCACCTTACGGATCATATCTTTGCCCATATCAATATACTCTGGTGGCATATCCCCATCAGGGTTGCTTGGTGATTGAAATTGATCAAAGGCACCTTGGATAGCTCCCACGCCAGCATCCTCATCATTTCCCTTTTTATATTCATGTGCAAGCAGGAACGGTTTGTCCATGCGAACAGTAACTCCTGGGTAATCAAGAGATCCGGCCACAGCATAAAACGGTATTCGCAAATAATAATAGGTATCCTTGTTATCAAGCAAATAGTCAAAATATCCGCTATCATAATCCCAGCTGGATCCGATGGTAAATCCCTCTGGTTTTAACAGTTCCTCCAGAATATATAACGAGGTTATCGTATTTTCAATTTCAGACTCGATTGGTACCATTTCTATCTTCCTTTCTGAATTTTTTGCTTGAATCCACAACTTGTGCTAAAATATTATATTGTGTTAAAAGAATCGAATAAAGGTATAGGAGTTGTTCAGCATGACAGACAAGTTTGAGACTGGTCAGGTTTTAGAAGGAAAAGTCACTGGAATTCAACCATATGGTGCATTTGTTGCTTTAGACGATGAAACGCAAGGATTGGTTCATATCTCTGAAGTTACGCACGGGTATGTGAAAGATATTAATGAACATTTAACTGTTGGTGATGAAGTAAATGTTAAAGTATTAAACGTAGATTCTGATAAAAATAAAGTATCATTATCTATTCGAGCAACAGAAGAAGCACCGAAAAAACAAGCTAAAGCACCTAGAAATCAACCTGCAAGCAATCAACAGGATAACGCGGCTGGTTTCAATACGCTTAAAGATAAGCTTGAAGAATGGATTGAACAATCCAAAGACCGCGAAGAAACATACAAGAACTAATTTCCTTTTCTGGAAGAGGCTCACCCATCGAATGATACTGCCCCTCAAGCAAGTGTCATTTCGAACAGGTGTGTCTCTTTTTTTAAAGGATAAGAATGTATAAAAAATGTCCGCTTCTAAACGGGTGCTTGCGCTTTTCTTGCTTTCTAACTATTTTTTCCCCATCAGAAAAATATATGCATGCTTGTTCTTGATTTCACAACATTAGTTCGATAAAGTGAAATAGATAGATATACTAGGAGGCGTAACATGACACACATTAATTTTTCATATAAAAGAGCACTTCCGTTCTTGCGTCCACATGAATTGGATCAAATGAATAAATCCATTTCAGCGGCACATGATGCATTACATACAAAATCCGGGGCTGGCAATGATTTTTTAGGATGGCTTGACTTACCAAACTCGTTCGATCAGGAAGAATTTAATCGGGTAAAAGCAAGTGCTGAAAAAATAAAAGCTGATTCGGATGTTTTATTAGTAATTGGAATCGGCGGATCTTATCTAGGAGCCCGGGCGGCAATCGAAATGCTGAATCATTCTTTTTCCCATTTAATTAATAAGGATGACCGGCAAGCGCCACAAATTATTTTCGTCGGACATCATCTTAGTTCAACATACATGCAGGAACTACTGGATGTTCTGCAGGATAAAGATGTTTCCATTAATATTATTTCGAAAAGCGGAACGACTACAGAGCCGGCGATTGCTTTCCGTATCTTCCGTAATTTTTTAGAGGAGAAATACGGTAGTGACCAAGCTAGAAAAAGAATTTATGCAACTACAGATAAAGAAAAAGGCGCATTGAAGGAGCTTGCAACAGAAGAGGGCTACGAAAGTTTCATTATCCCAGATGATGTTGGTGGACGTTATTCAGTTTTAACGGCTGTTGGGTTGTTGCCAATTGCCGCAAGCGGAATATCCATTGATGAGATGATGGATGGTGCTAAGAAAGCTGCAGACGATTTAACTGTCGATTCATTGGAACGGAATCCAGCATATCAATATGCAGCAGTACGAAATTGTTTATACAATAAAGGCAAAACCATTGAAATGCTCGTGAATTACGAACCCCACCTGCACTATGTTGCTGAGTGGTGGAAACAATTATTTGGTGAAAGTGAGGGGAAAGATCAAAAAGGAATTTTCCCGGCTTCAGCTAACTTCACAACTGACCTCCATTCTTTGGGTCAATACATCCAAGATGGCAGAAGGGATATATTTGAGACCGTATTACACGTTAATTCATCCAAGAGGGAGACTATCTTACAAGAAGACGAGCAAAATCTTGACGGGTTAAATTATTTAACTGGAAAGGGCCTTCACGAAATTAATGATAAAGCATTCCAGGGAACAATGATTGCCCATAACGATGGTGGAGTTCCTAATTTAGTAATTGAACTTCCTGCCCTTGATGCTTATACATTTGGTTACATGGTCTATTTCTTTGAAAAATCCTGTGCAATCAGTGGTTATTTATTAGGGGTGAATCCTTTTGATCAGCCCGGCGTTGAGGCATACAAGAAAAATATGTTTGCGTTATTAGGAAAGCCAGGATATGAAGAGGCAAAAACAGATTTGGAAAAACGGTTATAGGACTCTATTTTTTTCATAAAGCTCTTTTCGCATGGTTTGTTGCTACTATTCCCGCAGATAGCGGTCTTTGCTGTCGGGGAGGCTCAGCGCGAGCCCACGGAAAGCGTAATGTTTTTCCACAGACAGCGGTCGCAGGACGCCGAACATGATTTTAGTTAGTTCGCAGTTTATGGATTTTGTGCAAAGCAACGATCTTTTAGAAACAGTTTTTCATAAAAATTGTCAAAATGTGTTTATTATATAAAAGAAAGGGTAATACTACTAGTGTAAGACTTTCTCGTATTCCCCCTGTGAGCAAGGCGTTTAACGCTTTGCTTTTTTTGTGGTAAAGACGCCTTTCTTGCTTGAAGTAAATATAATTCGATATACTAATTAAATGACAGAAGGAGGTTTTTTTAAGATGCTAAATTTTACTGATGTACATAATCGGAAAGATACCCGCTCTGTGAAATGGGATATCTTACAGGATGTTTTTCAATCAAATGATGTTTTACCAATGTGGGTTGCGGACATGGATTTTCAAACTCCCCAACCGGTCATTGATGCCCTGGTAAAACGGTCGAAACACGGAATATTCGGCTATACTATTCTTGATAATGATGTGAAAGATTCTATCGCAAATTGGTTGAAACGACGCCATAATTGGTCGATTCAAACTGATTGGCTTGCGTTTAGTCCTGGTGTTGTAGCAAGTCTGCACATGGCAGTTCAGGCTTTCACTGAACCAAGTGACAAAATCTTAATCCAAACACCAGTATACACACCATTCTATAATGTAATAAAAAAACATAACCGTGAAGTTGTGAAAAGCCCATTAAAATACAGCGATAACACATATCAAATTGATTTCGAGGACTTTGAAAAGAAATTAAAAAACGGCGTAAAAGCATTTGTCCTTTGCTCCCCGCATAATCCGGTCGGAAGAGTTTGGCAACGGGATGAACTGAAGAAAATGGCAGACTTATGTGTCGCCTATGATGTTTTAATTATCAGCGACGAAATACATGGGGACTTAACTTTTCCGGGAAATAAGCACATCCCAATTGCAACATTATCAGAAGAAATCAACCAGCAGACAATTACCTTTATGTCACCTTCAAAAACATTTAATTTGGCTGGGTTACAGGCTTCCTACATTGTTATGGCGGATGAGAAAAAACGAGCAACCTTAACGGAACAATTGGAAAGTCAAGGTCACCACATGTTAAATACCATGGGTAACATAGCTCTTGAAACTGCATATAATCATGGGGACGATTGGCTTGACGAATTACGGAACATATTACAGGAACATCGAGATTACGTTGTTGCTATGTTTGACCAACACGCAAAACAATTAAAGGTGATCCAATCTGAAGGAACGTATCTATTGTGGATAGATTGCAGCGCCTTAGGCCTAGATGACAAATCCTTGAAAAAATTTATGATTGAACAGGCCCGGGTAGGGATGAACGCGGGAATTGAATACGGCGAGGAAGGAAGCCAATTTATGCGCATGAATATCGCTTGCCCAAAAGCGACGCTTGAAGAAGGTGTGAACCGGATCATTAATGCCGTGAAATAGATAACTTAAAAAACGTTGCCTATATTAATGGGCAACGTTTAATAGTTTTTTTCACGGATTACTCACCTTTATCGCCATGATCCTCCGTGTTTGTTTTGTCATTATTATCATCATTTAAATTATATTTTTCATTAATACGTTGTTCTTCCCGTTTGGAGTATTTATAAAAAATATACATCGTAATAGCTGCACCAAGCATAAAAATAAGTAAGGTTATTACTGCTGGAATATATTCCGTCTTGTCCTCTGGAAAATACAGAAAATCCATCATAGACTTCACGCCTTTCGACATAATTATACCAAATCTACCCTTTTCCTTAAACCCAAATAAAACAAGTTCATAAAGATGACATAATGGAGTGCGATGTTTGTTGTTATCGACCCGAATGAAGTAAAATGGATTTAGAGTCAACATTTTAAACGGGGAGGTTTTTTATAATGCAAGACGCAAAAATTGGACAAGTCGTCCGCGCAAATTATAATTCAGGAACTTACATAGGAGAAGTAATGGAAGACCGCGGCAATCGATACCTTATCAAGGTATTGGCGGTTCATAAGCACCCCATGCAAGGAGATCTTCATAATCCGGGTAAGATTGATGATATATTCTTTCATGAACGAAAGGCATTAGCCTTTACTGAAAAAATGAATGTGGCCAAGTCGGCTGTTAAACCATTTGATGAGGAAGTGCCAGAATACCAAGTATCGTTAAAACAAGCTGTCAGGGTGCTGAAAGACAAACTATCTGAGAAAGATACTGCATACAATCAAAAAGCGCTTGAAGCCTTAGTGGAACTGGAGCGAAAGTATTATTAAGAAAAGCAGCGTTCATGCAAAATAGCATGAACGCTGCTTTTCCCTTTATGATCCTGGTACCTTTAGGTCTTTCTTTTTCTTTACGGGTTTACCATAGATTTTATAGGTGATTTTATTCGCATAACTAAACAGAAGCATGCCTATAAACGCTGAGAAAATAATATAGATACCACCAAATACTTTGATGGAACCAAGTGCCACACTGGCAATAACCACTGAAAATTCCCCTCTGGCACAAATAGATAAACCAGCTCGTAAGGATACCCGTTTTGAGAGACCATATAGCTTACCGCCAACCATGCCTACAAGTATCTTGGCAACAACAGACCAGATGAGCAGGGTTATAAGAAGCAATGGCATCGGTATTCCTGATCCGATATCAATTGTCGTACCAAAGTAAACAAAAAACGTTGGCAGCATCAGGTTTTTAATTGGCGTTACGGTACTTTCTACGCGCTCAATTTTCCCAATTTCGGCTAGCATGACACCAGCAAGGAATGCGCCAAGGACCTCTGATAATCCCAGATACAAGGCTAATCCACCGAACGAAATAGATATTCCAACTAATAATGCAAATTTAAAGTCTTCATCATCAATACGGAGCAAAAACCTTTCAAACCGCTTAAATACCGTCTTGCCAAGAATAATTGCCAGTAGAGCCAGTCCAACAATTTTGCCAAACAATATCAGCAAATCATTTCCTGTAAAGGATTCACCCGAGCTAAGGGCAATCAATATGGCAACAATAACAGGCGCAATCAGATCTTCAAAAATAAGTATACCTAATACAAATTCCGTTTCCGCATTTGCCATTCTTCCTTTGTCATCCAGCAACTTCGCTGTAATGGATGAACTTGTTGCGTATGTAATACCACCGATTAGGAATGCATTGAACCAATCCATGCCAAATCCAAATGCAATAAACATGGTCACGACCAGACTTAGTCCCACATCAAGTAATCCCGAGCTCCAAATTTTCTTGGCAATCGCGCCCAGCCTTTTTGTACTAAATTCCAAACCCAGCAGGAAAAACATTAGAACAATTGCGACTTCACTTGAGAAATGCAGAATGGAATTATGATTTAATAACCCTGCTAAAACTATTCCCATTAAAATATAAAGAATAACACTAGGAAACTTTGTCTTTAATGCAACAAAGCCCAAAACGAAAATTCCTAATAAAACTAAACCGGCACCTAATAATGTGGGAAATTCACTTAGCCAATTAATCCAATTCCTCTCCCTGGCAGAGCTTTGATAATGCTGATATCTGGTCTTCCTTGCCAATAGACATCAATACATCACCAGGTTGCAGTGTTGTATCTGTTTCAGGAATTGCGATTACATCGTCACCATGGACAATTCCAATAATTGTTGCACCGGTTTTATTTCTAACGTCAGATTCTTCGATAGACTTATTAACAAGTACAGACTTTTCTTTCACCTTAATATAATCAACAATAATTTGTCGTTTAAACATCCGCATTTTTTCAATGTCCGCAGGCTGATAGGTCGCACCGAGCAACTGTGCAGCAAGTTCTCTGGTTTCCTCCGGGGTTAAATCCATTGCAAAATCCGCTTCTTCCCCGTCAACGTCCTCAAAAAAATACAGTTCTCGTTTACCAGTATGGTGTACGATAATAACCAGCATACTGTCCTCTGAGGTTTTAAAGGTAATTTTCTGACCAATACCTGGCAGTTGTGATACGGAAATATTCAAATCATTCACCTCGTGTTTAGCTAATAAATATTTTTTTTGAAAATCTTGGCTTGTCGCCAAGAACTAATGGCAAGTAAAAAATAAAAAGCTAGAGTTATCATTCGCTCTAGCTTCTTTACTTATTCACCTAAATGTTCTTTAATTACTTCAGCAACACCATTAAGCGCTTCCTCTTCATCGCCGCCTGTTGCAGTAACCTTAATTTCTGCACCCTTTGGAACACCCAAGGACATAACACCCATAATTGATTTAAGGTTTACAGTTTTTCCATTATAAGAAACCTCAACCTCTGATTCAAATTGTCCTGCTTTGTTCACTAGTAATGTTGCTGGACGGGCATGTACGCCAGTGTCCGCGGTAATTGTAAAAGTTTGTTCTTTCACTTTATCTCATCCTTTCCTAATATCTATATGATTATTAAAATTTACATGGATTATGTAAAAAATAAACCACTTCTATTATATACAATTTTTCGCATGAATGAAACAAAAACAACAAACCTCTTTGGACCGTAATTCATTTGTTTTTCGTCAACCATTGTGATAACGTTACTTTATAAAGAAAAGCATGTAACAGGAGGAACAAAAATGAGTGTACATATCGGTGCTAATAAAGGTGATATAGCAGACAAAATCCTATTACCCGGTGACCCATTAAGAGCGAAATATATTGCAGAAACGTTTCTTGAAGATGTGACACAATATAATGATGTTCGCGGAATGTATGGGTTTACTGGAACATATAAAGGAGAACGTGTTTCCGTTCAGGGAACTGGGATGGGTGTACCGTCTATCTCTATTTATGTGAATGAATTAATTCAAAGCTATGATGTACAGAAGTTGATTCGGGTCGGTACATGTGGTGCCATTCAAAAGGATGTGAAGGTCCGTGACGTAATCCTTGCCCAGGGTGCAACAACTGACTCACAAATCAACCGGATGGTGTTTAATGGTATTGACTATGCGCCATTGGCTGATTTTGATTTACTGAAAAAGGCATATGATGTCGGCATCGAAAAAGGAATGAATTTACGGGCAGGCAACGTATTTACAAGCGATACATTTTACCGTGATAACGCTAAAGAATTAAATGAACTGCTTGCCAGCTACAAAGTATTAGCAATTGAGATGGAATCCTCTGCATTATACACACTTGCGGCAAAATATAATCGACAGGCTCTGTCGGTACTCACCGTTTCTGATCATATACTAACTGGAGAAGAAACATCATCTGAAGAACGTCAAACAACTTTTAATGAAATGATGGTTGTTGCATTAGAAACAGCAATTAAATAATGTTCATGTAAACCAGCAGATTTAATTATCTGCTGGTTTTTATTGTTAACCAACATTTTATATAGTTGACATTGAGCCTTTACCCCATTATTATTGTATGGAAGGGTGGAATTGTGGATGAGTAAATTACGAACAATAGATTTAACATTTGGTGCAGTGTTTGTATGTTTAATGGCCATTGGCGCTAATATAGCAGTGTGGTTTCCCATTCTTGCAGTTCCAATTGGCGGTGCGTCAGTTCCACTATCATTACAAACATTTTTTGCAATACTAGCGGGACTGATGCTTGGTAAAAAACTAGCATCTATTTCCATGATTACATATATTTTTGTCGGTATCGCAGGTGTTCCTGTTTTTGCGAATTTACACGCAGGACCGATGGCAATAATTAGTCCAACAGGCGGCTTTATTATTTCATTCATCTTTATCGCATTTTTTGTTGGCTGGATTGCCGAGATAAGTAAGAAACCTTCCATTCCTATCTATACGATAGCTTCTTTAATTGGATTGGTGCTGAACTACACAATTGGTGTATCCTATATGTATCTTGCAATGAACACTTGGTTAGCTCTTGATGTTTCCTACACAGCGGCATGGATCAGTATGATACCGTTTGTGATCAAGGATACTGCCATGGCCTGTTTAGCCGCGGTATTTATGGTGGCATTAGCAAAACGCGTGCCAGTAAGATGGACGGCAGCAAGAATAAAAGTATAGCTGTTTTTTGTGATCATTCTATTTCTTAGGATGATCTTTTTTATACGTCCCCATTTGGTTGAAATACTCTCCGAGCCGTGGAATGCAACACCCGCAGACGAAATACAATTCAGTTTTCATTACAAAACAGTAAATCCAATGAATTTTATTATTTCGTGTGGTAAAATTGCCCATATATCAAACAGCGCGCATATACTATCCGTATTAGTGAAAAATATTCCAACATGTAAGAGCATAGAAAGGATGGATATCCATTCATGGAACTGTTTTTAAACTTTCCATTATGGGCGGCATTAGCAGCAATTGTTTTTGCCCAGGTCGTTAAAATCCCGATACATTATTTTGTATCACGAGAATTCAAACCGAACCTTGCTTTTAGTACTGGGGGCATGCCAAGCAGTCACTCCGCAGCAGTAGCAGCACTGTCAACTGGTGTTGGAATCGTCGATGGCGTGACATCAACAACCTTTGCAGTTGCTTGCGTGTTCAGCATCATTATTATGTTTGATGCGTCAGGGGTTCGCAGGCAAGCCGGTGAACAGGCCGTCATTTTGAATCAGCTAACGAAAGACTTTAATCACTTTGTCGAAGGTGCAAAGGGCTGGAACCAGAAAGAGGAACTAGAAAAACAGAAAGAACTTAAAGAACTCCTGGGCCATCAGCCAATTGAAGTATTTTTCGGCGGCGCATCAGGAATTGGTATCGCATTTTTAATTTATCTTTTATATTAATATATGTCCTAGGGGTTGGCACTGGGCTAAAACACTAGAAAAACGGAAGCTCCTGAGTGGCGCTTCCGCTTTATTATTAACTTTTTGTAATTTGTTCTCTGAATACCTGCAATGCTTTATTATTATTTAGTTCTGTTAGTTCTTTCTCGGTTAATGAACCGTCACCCATTTCTACAATATAGACCTCAACTTCTTTTTTACCCCACTCATCATATACATCTTTAACAGTCGGGTAATAGAGATCGATCTGATGGCCATTAATCGCACTGCCTTTATCAGCAACCACACCAAAACCATATCCATCAATCCACATAATCGTTCCTATTGGATAGACATCTAAATCAGCAGCAATAGTAGAATATAAATCCCGCGTAACCTGTACACCAGAAAATGTTACACCGTACATGGGGTGATCAGGTGTTTTACCAGTCGATTCGATCCCCGCAGTATAGCCGGTAGCAAGTACTGTTGAAGTCGGATATTGTTTCAAGTTCAATGCCTCTTCTATTGTTTTTGGCCCCTCAATTTGCTCACTGGAAATATACCTCTTCTGTTCCTTTTCAACATTCAAAGTCTTTTCCTTTAAAGCTATCTCTCTTTGTTTAAAAGAATGAAACTCATGAGAAGAAATTTCTTGTGACTTTTGCTCTGCCCATACATGAAGGTCCTTAAATGTCATATTGGAAATAGATGATAAGGTTGCATAAATTGCGGTGAAAAATAATAGAACCATTGCACTTCTTCGTAAAAATTTCCCTGTTTTCATTGATAACACCTCTTTAGTAGTGAAACCCATGAATAAATAACAGTCTTCTATGATAACCTTTTTATAATTAGTGCGGTTTTATTGTTTCCTTTTTCGATAAAGATAAAAACTATCAACAAACTGTCTGCATTCAAAGGTTTTCTATTTACCAGTTCATCTTTACCAGATATCGAAAATATTATACATTTGTGTACACTTTTGTAAATTGTTTAATAAATTATTACAACCCTTTTTAAAATTTACACAAAAAAAAGAGACTGTTCATTAACAGCCTCCAGCAATAATTAAAACATTTGATATCCGCTTTTCCGTAAAAACTTTATTACAATTCCTGAAATAATCGTACCAATGAATCCAGAACTTAAAATGATTATGTCTATTGGAGTAATTTCCATGAGATTGGTAAATGCTATTGAAAATGAACCAATAAAATCAGTAAAATAGGATCCTGTCGAAATATCATCGACAATTGCTAAGACAATAAATGGGTAAATGCATGCCATAAGCCACGTTCTCCTAAGCAGCATATTGAGTATAAATGCCAGTCCAAAAAATATTACCAAGTATAACAGGACAGACATAATTATTTGAATAACTGATGGAATCACTGATGTATCCTCCCCGTGCAAACTTAATCTCATCTTATATTTTATAGTAAATGGTAAAAAAAGCAAAGGCATCAACTTTGCCTTTGCTCAGTTTAATATATTAGTAAAAAATATTAAACTTACCCTTTTTAACCAGTAACCCCGGACCGCCTAATTTAAGCAAATAACGGTTATCAATGACTTTTTTCATTACAGTGGCCATAAAACCAAACACTTTACGGTTATTTAATACAACGCCAATGGCATCATCATGTCCTAATGAAGCCACTGTCCCAAGTATCTTTGGTTCGAACCGCTCTACCTCTCCACTTCCTGCGGCCAAAGACTTCACATTATGGGCAACGGTTTCCGCCATTTGGATTGCAATTTGGGCAGTCGGCGGAAACGGACGTCCGCTTTCTTCATTCATTACAAGTGCACAATCACCAACTACAAAAACATTATCATAATCTGGCGCACGCATATCTTCGCGCACTTGAATTTTTCCACGGTTCGTTTCGAATCCAGATGCCTCAACGATTGAATTAGCACGAACTCCGGCGGCCCAGACAGTCGTCATTGTTGGTATTTCTTCTGGTTTTCCATCTTTTTCAATGATAATTCTATCTGCCTTACATTCTTTTAACAGTGCGCCCGTTTTAAATTCAACGCCACGTGCTTCTAAAGAATTCATCGCGTATTCCACAAGATCCGGATCAAACCCAGGCAATACTGTTGGAGCACCCTCCACATTTATTATACGTACTTTATGTTTGTCAATATCGTATTCTTTGCATAACTCAGGAACCCGGTTGGCCAATTCTCCAACAAACTCGATTCCTGTGAATCCACCGCCTCCAACGACGATTGTCAGACGAGCATCATTAGGTTCATTTTCATTATTATACATGGCAAAATTGTATTCAATATGCTCTCTTATCAAACGTGCACGGTTAATACTGCCGATTGTAAATGCATGTTCATCAAGTCCTGGAATACCAAATGTCGCAGCCTCAAAACCGAGCCCGATTACTAAATAGTCATAACTGAGCTCACCATTTTTTAATCTGACTTTATTCTCTTTTGGATTTATAGAAATAACAGTGTCTTTTACAAAATTAACTTTATTTAATTTGATAACATCATTAATTGCAATTCGGGTACGATCATGATGCAATGTGCCTGCAGCATTTTCATGCAGCCATGTCGTTTGGTAATGATAGTCATGTTTGTTCACCAATGTAATATCTGCCTCGTTGATCCCCAGGGATTTCTGTAATTTTACAGTTGTGACCATCCCGCCATAGCCTGCACCTAATACAACAATACTTGGCTTGTTCATCTCTCTCATCACTTCCATTTTAAATAATTTCTATTTCTATTTGATTACGTATGTGACCTTTTTCACGTATTAATGCATAAAAAAAGGGCTGAATCCACTATGAATTTGTAACACAATCGTAATATTACTCTAAAAACCATCTTAGCTCTTTTACCCCCTACTTTCAACCATTAATTTTATGTTATAAAATTGTATGTTTTCGTAATTTTATCGGTTATGATAGCTTGATTACGTAGCAAAATACACAAAGCATAACCGTTTGTGATATTATATGCATGATGGAGAAAATGAATTAGTTGAAAATGGGGAATTTACCATGTCAGATAAACTTTACGATGTAACAATAATTGGTGCGGGCCCAGTCGGACTATTTACCGCTTTTTACGGCGGGATGAGACAAGCAAGCGTCAAGATTATTGAAAGTCTACCACATACTGGAGGGCAACTTACCGCCCTATATCCAGAGAAAGATATATATGATATCGCTGGTTTTCCAAAGGTTCGTGCTCAGGAACTAGTTGATAACCTGGAGGAACAGGCAAATATGTTTGATCCTACAATCGTATTGGAACAAGCAATTGAAAAAGTGGAGCGGTTAAAGGACAACACGTTTAAATTAACTTCTGATAAAGAAGTTCATTATTCAAAAACAATTATTATTACAGCGGGAAATGGAGCCTTTCAACCCCGCCGTCTAAACGTTGGCGACTGCGACCAGTTTGAAGGAATCAATCTTCATTACCATGTAAAAGAAATGAACCACTATAAGGATCAGAATGTTGTTCTTTTAGGCGGTGGCGATTCCGCGGTGGATTGGGCGCTAATGCTTGAGCCAATTGCTAAAAGCGTTACATTAGTACATCGCCGGGAGAAATTCAGAGCACATGAACACAGTGTTGAAAAATTAATGGAGTCAACAGTCAATGTTGTTACACCATTTGCCCCGGCAGATATTATAGGTAAGGATCGAATTGAACAACTTATTCTACAAGAAGTAAAAGGCGATAAAGAAATTGTATTGGATGTCGATTCTTTATTGTGTAACTATGGGTTTGTTTCCTCATTAGGACCAATAAAAGACTGGGGACTGGAAATTGAACGAAACAGTATTGTCGTTAATTCGAAAATGGAAACAAACATCCCAGGTATTTATGCTGCAGGAGATATCTGTACATACCCTGGTAAAGTTAATTTAATCGCGACCGGATTCGGTGAAGGACCAACAGCAATCAACAATGCCAAATCCTATATCGACCCAAAAGCACGTCTGCAGCCAAAACATTCAACAAGTATGTTTTAATGACCAGCCCGAGCGACAATTGTCGCCCGGGCTGTTTATTTGGCTTTCCACGTTTGATTAGTTGGCCTGACCTTTGCGTGGAGCATCGGACGGATTGTATTTTTTAGATTCCCGCAGTTTAAAACAATTGAAAAATAAACTTTTAAAACAGGATACGCCAGGGAATCCGGTTATTAAGTGATTGTATTTAATATAAAGTGGATCATATTTCCGCATAGGATCGTATTCCGGGAGTCCTGGATTGGATTACCTCATATCAGACTGTATTCCACAACCACTGGGTACGAAACAAACATTGCACCATAACAAAAAAAGCCTGAACGCCACATATACAGCGTTCCAGCTTTTTTCTGCACAAGATATTAACATTTTTCCGGAGCGCCTTCACGATCCTTTGCTTTAAAGGATGATCCGCAGCCGCAGCTTACGATAGCGTTCGGATTATCGATGGAAAACCCGCCGCCCATCATGTTTTGTTTAAAATCGATTTGTGTTCCTTCGATAATCGGAATATCCTGCTTGAAAATGACAACAGGTACTCCATTTATTTCGTCTACCATATCTAATTCTTCATTAATATCATATTCAAATCCTAATGAGTAGGATAAGCCACTACAGCCGCCACCTTTAATTCCAAAGCGTAAACGGACATCTTCTGATTCATCCTGCATCATCGTTCTGATTTGTTCGACTGCATTATCTGTAAATGTAACAACCATGTCATGCCCTCCTTTTATCATTAAGTATACAAACTGTGGAACCACTATTCAACTGATTGCTATTAGGATAACAAAGGAACTTTATGATTATCCAGTGCCTGATAAATTGTTTTTAGGCGCGGAATCCCCTCTGCGACCAGTTCATCGTTCACAAATACAATTGGGTAAAATAAATCCTCTTCAAAAATTCGTTCAACCATCGTCGCATGCTTTTCTTCGGTTTGCGGCTGATCAATATTTATATAATGATAATTAAGATCGCCGTCTGCATATTTTCTCCCAATCGCAGCTTGAAGCCACTCATACGTATCTTTTGATCCAGGCGCACCTACACAGCTGGCACATATTTGTTCTGCCCCATAGACAGTGATAACTACTTTTTTATTCCCCATAGTAAACCTCCACAATAATAGTTACTTTTATTTTACAAAATCTTTGATTAAAGATAAAATAAAATCATCTAATAATACAAGATGAAAATTACCGATAGATTTTTTTCGCCATTCACCTTATAATGGTATTAGAAAGGAGAAGATGGATAATGCAAGAACAAGTGCAAGAAGTCTTAAATAAATTACGCCCATTTTTACTACGTGACGGTGGAGATGTGGAGTTAATAGATGTTGATGAGAATGGCATTGTGCTTCTTCGTCTCATGGGTGCATGCGGGAACTGTCCTAGTTCTACCATCACTTTAAAAGCTGGAATTGAACGTGCATTAATCGCTGAAGTTCCCGGGATAACAGAAATCGAACAAGTATTTTAATACCACATAGATCGAGACAAACAATCGAATCAGCATTGTTTGTCTTTTTTATTGCAGCCAATCAATCACTGGGATCTTCCATTCCTTATGATCCACATCAAACCTTTCGAAAAACTCCCCCATAAACTTTTCATAGCGTAGTTGTTTATGCTGCAGATCAACGAGGCTTGATAATAATGAATCATAAGAGGCTGAAGCAAAACCCTTTTCCATTAAATCGAAAAAATGTACTGGATAAAGTAGCCGCGCGTATAATAATCGCCAACTGAAAACAGATAATGATCGCTCTTTTTGATAATCCTGCAGGAATTCAACTACATTATCCTTTCCCTGTTCACCTTGATACAAAATACAATAGCGAATATGCTCAGCCAAATCCCGAACTGGGTGATCGAACATAAAATTCCCGTGCCACATGACATCACGATTACATTGGTTGGTGTATCGTTTGTAGGTAATGGTCCCTTGGTCACTTTCATGGAAACGGTTATCATATTCAGCTTCCTGCAAATATTGAATGGCATTTTCACTAATGCCAATAATATAGGGAAACAAATCCGAGAGTTTTCGATGGTAAGGTGATTGGTATAACGCCTCATCCTGATCTATCTTTTGTTCAAATGCTGTCAGTTTGTTAATCCAAAGTTGTTTCCACTGGCCATAACTTGAGAAATCCTGTGGTTCGTACGGATAACCTGACCCAATATGGTGAAAACGGGCAAGTTCCTGTCCATGCGAACGGTTCGATTCCCGATCTACAGGAAGCATTTTAACAACAATATATTCTTCACCCATAAACAAAGTGGTAAATTCTCCATTTATATTTTGCACCGGAACAGCCATTTTGTTTACATTGTTCTCAAAAAGGTAATAGCATAATGCAAGCTGTTCTGTATGAATAGCTTCCTTGTTCCCAGCAGGAATGATAAAATAAATATATTCGTTTCCGATAAAACCTTCCGCCCCATCAAGGAAACAAGTACCTTCTGTTTGGATCCCATAATAGGTAATAAGTAAATTTTTCACATATTTCCCCCCTTACACATTTACAATTAGTGTATGAACGAAAAAATAAAAATACGTTAGAATAGGTGATTTTAATGGAAAAAGATACACGTCAAAGTCAATTAGAATTAAAGGCACGTGAATGGTTAACAGAGCGTGGTGTCACATTAGATGACATTGCGGAATTAGTTTATTATTTGCAGGCAAAATACCATGATGATCTCAGTATGGAAGACTGCCGCCACAATGTGGACCGCGTTTTAACAAAAAGAGAGGTTCAAAATGCCATTTTAACCGGTATACAGTTAGATAAATTAGCTGAACAAAAGCAGTTAGATTTCCCGCTTCAGCAAACAATTGAAACAGATGAAAGCTTGTATGGTGTGGATGAGATTATTGCGCTCTCCATTGTCAACGTATATGGATCGATCGGATTTACAAACTATGGCTATATCGATAAACAAAAACCAGGAATTCTTGAGCATTTAAATGACAAATCAACAGGAGAATGCCATACATTTCTTGATGACATTGTAGGCGCAATTGCCGCTGCTGCATCAAGCAGACTTGCTCATGGCGTGAGAGATGCTGAGAAATTGGATGATTAATGAAATAAAGCTGCCTAATCAGTTTGATTAGACAGCTTCTTTTTAATCCACTCACTTAAATCCCGCACATGATACGTTGGCTTCGTTGGTAAGGTTGGAAAGTCTTCAAATGGAGTTACACCTGTAAACACCATTAGCGTGTCAACCCCTGCCTGAATTCCAGCCATAATATCTGTATGATAATTATCACCAACCATAAGCGTTTCGTCCTTTGATAAACCCAGTGTCTGCAAGGCCTGCTCCATAATAATTGGCTCCGGTTTCCCTATGAATACCGGCTCTACTCCTGTACTAACAGTAATTACAGAAGTCAATGCACCATTACCTGGGACTAAACCACGCTCTGTTGGAATCGCAATATCACTGTTTGTCGAAAGAAACTCGGCACCATTTCGTACAAACAAACATGCTTTGGCTAATTTTTCATATGTAATTTCCCGATCAATACCGATTACCACAAAGTCCGGATTTTCATCTGTAATGACCAGTCCCTTGCTCAGGAGTGCTTCATGCAATCCACCTTCACCAATTACAAAAACACAGCCATCCTGATTCTTGGCAGCAATATAACTAGCAGTAGCCATACTTGAGGTAAATATATGATTTTCTGTTGCAGGAATATCCATTTCGTTTAACTTATTCGCAATCTCCAACTGTGTCTTGGACGAATTATTCGTTAAAAATAGATGTGGAAGACCCTTATCCTTTAAGAATTCCACAAATTCCTTGGCAGCATGGATTCGTTCATTGCCTTGATACATCGTACCATCTAAATCAATTAAATATCCTTGATAATCCTTCACGATCAAAAACCCTCTTTTCATTCATTCGAAAATGCATTCGCAACACCAAGTTCATTATCCAAATAGGTGGTTATTCTTTTACTAAATAAGTCAAAAGCATGTTTATTCTCATTTAAAGTCAATAAGATTTTTTCATGATCAATAGTCAAATATTCCTTAACAAGCATTGTTCGTAGTCTTATTAAAGCCTTATATCCTTCCTGTTCATCTGTTGGCAGAACTTTTTCATCAACTAAAATATCAATAATATCCTCATAGCTTCCTGGATCGCGCATAATAAATCCATCTATCATTAGGTTGCCAACATCTAATATTGATTCAATCATCATTTGTGTAATTCGCTCAAGTAACAATTTCTCTCTAAATGATTCAAAGGACTGTTTCCCCAGTTCCTGAAGCAAGCCATCCATATAGTTAAGTGTTTCCTCTATTTCATTTCGATCAACAAAGTACATTTAAATACCTCCATCATTCCTAGTACTTCAAATATACCATACAATCAATGAACGCTTAAACAAAACGTGGTATAGTAAAGGGAACAAGTCCTTGGGAGGATCGTTATGGCCAATAAATATAAGATTTTAAAAGATGAAGAGGTTGAACAAGAGGTTCGGTATTTAAGTTTTATGGGCAATTTCCGTCGTTATGATTTTGCCATTATGAATGCGCGAGATAATAATAAAAAGGTGGTAATTGACCTACGAAATAATCGTTTTGCGGTTTTAAATAAAGAGGATATCATGGAGGAAGGTGGAATCGAACACACTTTTCATGTTACTGAAATTGAAGCAGATGAACTAAGGGAGGTTCTTGGTGCAGTGTTGTGAAAATGGAGAAACGTCGACTGTGGGGTCGACGTTTCGGGAAAATTACTCTGTGGAATATTCGTGTACCATATATCCATGCTTAGGATATTTTTTTATTATTGTCTCTACAGAACCAAATGACATTAGTTTTCCACCAAAGTTTTCCTCTCTAAAGAATTCTCTTTCCAGTACCCCACCTGCGCCAACTTCTGTTAATTTTCCGTTTTCCTTTTTGACTCCAAACATTGTATATTTTACATCATCTTTATTTTTTTCAGTTAGCGGATTGTTAAATTCAACTAAATATAGGACCAAACCATGATCTTTAAAATAAAAGTCACTTGCAAGAATTTCAAACTTTTCTCCTACCATATCTTTATATTCCGGGTTCCCGATTTCACCTGGACCTGCCCCCTTTAGTCCCATAACATCTATACTAATTATCTCCATATGTACTTTATAGGACTTATCGGATAAGAAGCTCTTCATGGTATCATAATCACTTACTAGCCACGCATTAAAATACTTTTTTGCAAGTTCATCATACTTTTCATGTTCTAACTCCTTATTAAGTTCTACTTTCTTTTTTTCTTCTTGTTCCGATTCATTATCAGAATTGGACTCTGCATTTTCATTTTTAGTAGTTGTTGTAGTCGAATCCTCTTTGTCTTTCTTTTCCTTACTTTCATCAGGATCATTGCTGCATCCTGCAATAAGCAATCCAATTAACAAAATCATTAAAACTTTTTTCAAATTATTTCCTCCTGACAATACGTTCCCTATTTAAAAAATAGATATTATTCACTGGTACATGTTTTGGTGATACATTAGAGTATTACCTTTTCCATTACTCTATTAATCATTTTGGTTGTCAATCATCTTATTTTTCCTTCATTTCTTCTCCTTTTTTCTCTATTGCATCTTTCAAATCGTCGCCTTCCGTTTCAAGGGTTTCTTTTAAGTCGTCATACGTATCTGATATATAGTCATCCAGAATTTCATAGCGTTGTTCAATCAAGCTATCAATTTCTTGTCTCATATCGGATTCGTACTGATCTTCTTGTTGTAGATAATAGGAAGCTTCTTTCATACGGGATTTTTCATCATAGATCAAATTTCCAACATCATTTTTCATATCCCATAACTCATTTTTCTTATTAGTTTGTTCATCCCAAACTGCATTCCAGTTTTCATTGCCCCAGTCATACCACTCGCTCCATAGGCGTTGACGCTCTTCTTTCCAAATTGATTTGAAATCCTCTGCTGTATCCACTGTTTCAAATTCTCCACCGCCAGCTTCAGCAACTGAAAGTAATTGTTCCTGGCCTTTGTTGTCGACATCAAATCCGATAATATTTACGACTGCCTCAATATTGGAATCATGAAGTTCCTTTGAAGCCTTGGCTGGATCACCACCACAGGTAGCTACTCCATCACTAACGATATAGATAATATTTTTTCCCTTTTCTGCATTTTCAAAGTCTTTTTTTGTTTCGCTAATGGCTTTTGCCAAAGGCGTCCATCCTTTAGGTTCAAATTTATCCAATGCTTTTCCAAATTTCTTTTCATTATAAGGTTGGAAATCATATACTACTTCGGTACTGCCACAGGAAAGCTTCTTATCTTTGTCACTACTGCTTCCTTTATGGCCATATACCCTTAGCATTACATTTGATCCTTCGGGCATTGAGGCGACAAATTCGTTCACAGCATTTTTAGCCAATTCCATTTTTGTATACCCGGCAATCTTTTGCCCCATGCTTCCACTTGAATCTACTAAAATAGCTATGTTTGTATTAAAACTAATTTCATTATCGTCACTAATCTGCATACCACCAGGCATATTCGTTAATTCAGTCGTTATATGTGGATTGAATTCCTTAAAATAGTCGTGGTACTCCGTGTAGTTATCCCCTTCACCCATAAGGGTTAACAAATAGCTATAAACTTCAAGACTGCTTTTTTCCTGAAAATGTTTACCATCTAAATCCCTATGTACAACTGCCTCATTATAGTTGTGTCCAGCAAATTCACCGGGCTCTTGTTTAATGATTTCCTCTACACTTGTCGCAGGCTCTATAATTTCATTTTCTTTTTCTTGCTTCTCATTTTCCTTTTGTTGATCATCTTCTGACTTTTCTTCCTTTGTTTCATTACCTTGATCACCTGATGCCTCTTCGCTTGAACTGCAAGCTACAAGGAAGAGCATTAAAAATAATGCGAGCAGGGAAAATAAAAATAGTTTCTTGTTCATTGATTCATCCTCCTAAGTAAATTTTCCGATACTTCATTTTGCGTACTTCGCAATTCATCTATGCTGTACATAACCAAAATTTATCATTTATCTTCAAATTTTATTGGAACAAGACGTAGAATCGTGTTGGAGTATCATTCTTAATTGAAGTTCTTGAAGGTCAGTTGACTGAAATCCAGTTTCTTTCGATTTTCGTATTTCCATATAGGAACCATTATTGAGCATAATCTACATAAAAAATTATAGAATAGATTGGACACCTAAATTCCTTCTTGAGCTAAATACATATAAAACAGCATATAACAGAACCCTTGAAATTGTACCAATGACCGCGAACAACTTAACTTCTAATGTTTAAGAAATTGATTAGGCCATACCTTTGCTAATGCTGGAATAAACCAAATCACTTTTGACATTTCCTTCAATATAGGATGGTGCTCTATTTAAGTCATTGTTTCCATATCCAAAGGGCAATCTAATCTATTTGGTTCCCTTTGGAATATTTTTTATTCATACTTGGTTTTGAGAACCAAGGATTAAATTTCATTTTCAATATTGGCGAAAATTTAGATGCGTAAAACAGAAACACCACATGTAATAGAAATTCAAAAATTAATTAGTAACAGGTAATTCAAATTTAGTCTCTGTAGTTGCTTTTTGTTCATATGTTAAAAAATATACCTCATCATCGAAACTGTGCGTATACACTAAGTTACCTGTAACTTCTTCTCCAGGCTTTAATTCTTCATTTCTTTCTTTAAAAAATTTGTCATCCGAGGTTTCCGCAACACTTTCTGAAAGTAATTGAGCGGAAATCTTTTCTTTAGGAACAAATGGACGGTCGCTTGTATTTTTAATTGTCACATTTACCACAGCAAACTTACCATTGCGACTGCCGTCATACCCTTTATCGGCCAAAGTAACACCTTCAACCGCATCAGTCGTCAACTTGAAACTATTTACGGTCACTTCATATGGAAAATCATATGTACTGCTAAAGATTTCAGCAGTTTCCCCAATCCGATATATCCTTTTATCCTTTAGTTTTTCACCCTTTTTGTTATCACCAGTTGTTTCAGAAGCTTTTTCATCATTATCATTCGATTTACTAGCTTCATCAGAATCATCACAGGCAGATACAACAAGTAATAATGTTGCAAAAAGCAAAACTAATATCTTTTTCATTTTGTATCACTCCAAAATAAGGTTGCATGATTATCCTTTTACTAATGTATAGGAATAATTTCTTTAACACTGTCACATCAGGTATGTGGCTTTTTCTTACCTGAATATCTGCTATTCAAATTGTAATTAATTACTAACAGCTTGGAATTCTTATGGTCTAACAAATCAATTACATTATTTTTCAGGGACAGGCAATTCAAAACGTGTTTCTTCATTTGCCTTGTATTCATATATCATATAAAGAACATTATCTTCATAAAAATCACTGCTTATATAAACTATGTTTCCCGTTATTTCTTCTCCTGGTTTTAACTCTACATTTCTTTCTTTAAAAAAATCTTCATCTTCAGAGTTCATGCCTAGTGAATCTGAAACAAGCTGCGCGGAAATTTTATCATTAGGAATAAATGGACGAGTGCTTGTATTTTTGATAGTTACATTAATAACTGCAAATTTTCCGCCTTCTTCGGCTGTATAACCAAACTTTTCGAGACCAACTCCATCAACTTTATCTGAAGTTAACTCGAAACTATTAGCTGTAACTTCATATGGAAATTCATAGGTACTGCTTGTAATTTTTGCCGTATCACCAATATGGTAGATTTTTTTCGTTTCTCCCTTGTCATTCTCTTTATCAACTTTCTCCGATGCCTGTTCATTATCCTCTGACCCTGACTTGCTTTCATTGTCAGGGTCATCACTACAAGCGGCAAGCCCAATTAACAACGTAGCAAAAAGTAAAACTAATATCTTTTTCATCTCGAATCCCTTCCCCTATCCAAAACCTGTATTTATTCCTTTCACGCACCACTATATTTCTGGCTATTCTGATTAATAATAAAGAGTAGTTTATGTCCAATTGTAAATTCCCATAAACTATTCAACAAGGTTATTTCTTCAACTTATCAATAGCTTTATTAATATTATCTATTATACTTTTTCGTTTATCTTCATCTAATGAATCATCAGCTTTAGTCAGCTTTTTTTCACTATTTAAGCTAGCAAGTTGAAGATCTTTGTTCTTTAATTCTCTAGCTAATTTTAATGATTCCTTTGGTTTTTTCCGCTCAATATAACTTTTTGCAGCAATATACTTCGCCCGATTATTATCAGAAATGGACTTATAAATTTCAATTGTCTTTTTATAGTCATTGTTAATCCATGATTGTTCAATAAGTATTTCTGGTTTATCCGACTTGATAGATAAAATAACATCATTTGCCTCTTTACTGTTCAAATCAACTAAGCTATTTACCACTTGAATATGATAATTCTCATTCATCGTAGAGGCTTTTGTAAGACTTTCTAGTGTATCCAATGCAATATATTGTTCTATAAGTGTATTTTTAGCGTCTTTATCCAAACTCTCTACTTCTTCAAATGATGCTATTGATTCTTCAACTTTGCCTGTAACAGCTAGCCGGTATGCCTTCAGAACCTGTTTATTATTTGCTATTTCATTTTTGAGTTTCTTATTTGTTGATTCCAACTGATCTTGTTTCTCATTATACTCCGCCACAGCGCTAGTTGATTCTGCATTCATAGGGAGAACCTTACCTACATATAACAAAAGCATTCCTATTATTACACCTATTAAGAGTCCCATTATAAGGGGTTTCTTACTGTTTGTTTTTGGAAGTTTAGATTGATTTGTATCTTTTGTTTGTTGTGTTTTCTCTTCAACTTTTTGTATTGAAATTGGTTTTGACACTAATGCCTTTTCTATTTCTTTTATTGAGGTTGCTCCAAGAACATGTTTAATTATATCTTGATTCTCAGATTTTTGGTTCAAATTAATTTGACTTATGTCAGTTACATTGTTACGGGTAAATAAAAATAGAAATACTTTTTTTAAATCCTGAAGTAATTGGACAGATGATAACTCTTCTGGAGGTAATACAGACCGTATACCGCGATGAGCAAATTTCACTTCTCCTTTTGCACTGGCATATATATTATCTGGATGAAGGAGCGTTGTATATTGGGTACCAAATAGATCATCAACGGCTAGTATATTTCGGGCAATTTTACACTTTACCTCTCTGCTTGCATTTGAGTAATTATTGAGGGCTTGAAATCCATCTTCTAATTTATAATAAATGCGAACCATTGTTTCTTCAATTGTATATTCCTCGCAAACTAAAAATAAATGTGTTTCCCTTTTTAATTCTTCCAGTTGTTCATCTGCAACCAAATTAGTTTTAACCTTTGGAATTTCAAAGATTACAAAATTATCATTTTCTTTAATAGATCCTTGTTGATTCCCAAATTGATCAGTCATTTCATCACCTCTTTAATATTTGTCATTATATAAATTTTTTCTTACGCTCCCACCAAGAGACTTTTACTTGGCCAAGCTTGCTTAAAACTTTTTCAATTGAATCATAACGATTCGTTACATCTGTCTCTGTTAATTTACTAATAACTTTTACAAAGGCCTTTGGAATATGCCCATCCAAAATATTTTGTCTGTTGGATGTATAAATATTCTGCCCCCTTGTTAACATAAAGAAAATTGTAGCTCCTAACGAAAATTGATCTGAGCGTAAATCAACAACCCCATTTTCAAATTGTTCAGGTGCAGCAAATCCTATTGTTCCTAAGGCGGTGGCTTGATTTGCATCATTTAAAAACATAGATGTGCCAAAATCAATTAGATATACGTCATTCTGTTTTGTCAATAAAATATTTGATGGTTTAATGTCACGAATAACTATGGCTGGATTGTTTAAGTGAAATATATGGATTAATTTCGCTAGTTCTTTAGAAATATGTAATGATTCTTCCCAGCTAAATTTCTTATCCTTTTTCTCGACTAAATCAGCTATGCTTTCCCCATCAATTTTCTCAATAACTATTGCATGATAATGCCTATTGAGCGTTAATTTATCATAAAGTTTAGGTATGTTAGGATGATTTATATTTGCTAATATTTTTGCTTCATTATTCAGCTGGTCTATAAACAATGTAGTTGGTTGTTTTACAACTTTTAAAATGACTGTTTGTCCCTTTGGCCCCTTAACTTCGTATAATTGTGAAGTCCCCCCGTCACGCAAATACCTTATTACTTTATACTTTCCATTGACAAATTCTTGATCTACTACCTTCATCACTGTTTCATACTCCCATGCTATCAACTATCATTATGGATACATCATCATGATATTCAGCATCCTTAGCCAATTCAAAAAAATGATTAGCTATATCTTGTGCAGCTAACTTTTCGTTAAGCTTCTTACTCCATTGTTCATTTATTATTTCATTTGTCAGTAAAGCATATAATCCATCCGTACACATAAAAAAGTGATCGTCTTCAGTATACGTCCCCATTGAAACAAACGGATCCACATTACCCTTAATACCCATACATTGTGTGAGTATGTGTGCCTTCTCGTGATTTTCCGCTTCCTGTTCCGACATATTACCGTTTTCAACCTGCATTTTTGCCCATGAGTGGTCCTTTGTAAGTTGAACGAATGCTTTTGATTGGTTAAGGTCAAAGGTTTCATCATTATCAGTAGATTCATAGATTTTTTTACTTAATCGGTATATTCTTGAATCTCCGACATGACAAATAAGGTATTTCCCCCCTACAAACAGCAATACACTAAGGGTAGTACCTAAATTACTATCCTCTCGATGTCCAATTTCAATCAACTTTTGATTAATTGTACAAAATATATCGACTATTGAATCCTGACAGTCCTTTAGAAATTCTTCAGAAGTCTTATTTTTACGTAATTTGGCTCTCCACCATTTTAAAATATAGTTTCCAGCGTAAAAACTTGCAACATCACCAAAGGCATGACCGCCCATGCCATCTGCAATGATTAGGATATGGGCATCATCATGAAAGTCAATCGAACTTGATGTGAATTCTATAAAGTCTTCATTTACCGGCTTTTCCGGACCCTTTTCACTAATATGTCCAGGGTAAATTTCTTTTCTTTTATTCATTATTATTACGACACCCTATACGTATAATTTGTTTTGCCGATTCGGATTTGATCTTCATCTTTTAATTCATGTATCTTATATGGAATAATTTTTTCATCATTAATGTATGTTCCATTTTTTGCTCCTAAATCCTTTAATCCATACGTATCTGACAACTTTACAAATTCAACATGTAATCTGGAAATACCAATGCCCTTTTCTACAAAATCAGTCCCTTTATCGGCGCGTCCAATGATAAAGTTGTCACTCTCTAAGTCAATTCTTTCTTCTCCATCTGCTCGTTTCACCATTATATAGTTCTTTAATGCTGTACTTTTACCGCCAGTATTGATTTCTTCCTCATCCAACAGCATGGTCTGATCACGCTGATTTGAAGAAACGTCATTAGTTGTTGTATCAACATGTAGAGCCGAAGCACTCTCTGAATGTTGTGCTATCGCTTGTTTTACTAATTCCAGATCATCGTGATTGTTAAAGTCAACGTCTACCTGTGGATGAACAGAGTCTGTTTCCGTTTCTGAAGAGTCTGATACACTTTTTTGCTTTCGGACTGGTTTCGCTGTACTTTGTTTCTTCTTAACCTTGACTTCCTTTTCTGTAACAATTGGTTCAATTCCAGGCCGCCAAACTTTCCAATAAATAAACACAGCCGCAATAACGACTACGCTCAAAACGGTTGAAATTGTAATCGAGGAACCGCCAAATAGTTTCCAAACAATTGCTAGAGCTAAGACACCAAACAATACTGAGTAAAGTTTCATCTTTCTATCCAATGGCGGAAGTTTTTTAACCTTTTTTATTACAGTTGTTTCTTCATCTTGATCAGATTCTAGGTTAGAGCTTTCCTCCTTAATTTCTTCTTGTGCTTCGTGCATCTGGCTTAACAATTGCTTCAGTCCTTGCAAACTAAAGCCTGGATCTTTTATGTAACTTAGAATCATTTTAAACTGGACACCCTTCAGTCCCTGTACCTCACCTGCAATATTAAGTAGCAGCTTTTTCAAATCTTCATATAACGAAGGCTTATTCTTAATATCATTCAATGGCAGGTAAGTTAAATACACTTGGTGATAGCCATTTCCAACGTAAATATAATCTTCGTTTAGAACGTATTGTTGATCCTCAAGCATATAATTATTCGAGTCCTGTAATGCCTGGATAATATTTATAAACAAAGAATAATAATCTTGCATGGATAACGGACGTTCTTTTGACAGTGGCCTTAATTTTCGTAATCCATCTATGCTGTACATAACCGTAATTTTGCCGTTGATTTCTTCAAAATTCATTGGAACTAAACGTGGGATTGTGTTGGATTGAATCATTTTTAATTGAAGTTCTTGAAGGTCAGTTGATTGAAATCCCTTTTCTTTCGTTTTTCGTATTTTCATATATGAACCATTTGATTGAGCATAATCTACATAAAAGTTATAAAGTTGATTGGACACCTAAATCCCTCCTTGAGCAATATACATATAATAAAATGACGTAAAAACACCTGGTACTACCGCATAAATAAATGGAAATCGGTTAGAAACATTCTTTTTAAAATCATCCAACGGGGTCAAGGTCCTGTCCTTAATAGATTCCATTATGTGTAAAAAGGCTAAAGTCATATTAATTAAAAACGTCTTCGTGAATAATAAGATAATAAGTCCTATAATTCCTGCAAAAATGATGGAATACATTACTGCATATAATGTAAACAAAACTCCACAAATTGCACCAATGGCTGCAAACAACTTAACATCACCAGCACCAATCGCTTTAAAAAAGTATAACAACAATAGTATTAAACCTCCTGCTAACAAACCGAAAACAGAATTTAACAAGCCATCAATTTGATTCACTAGTAGGTGATATAACAGTCCAACTAAAGCACCACTAACATTTAACCAATTAGGGATACGCGACTGTCTGACATCATAGTAAAAAACAATACATAAAAAAATAATCAAAATAATAAATTGCCCTTGCATGTACTTCACTCCTTTCTTTTAACTAATTACCAACCCAGCCGCGTTCTACTGCTTTTTTCTTTATTGTTATTTCTTTTTGGAAAAACGGTATAATCAATTGAAGCGTGTTTTCAGCCTCAACCTTTACTAATGCTGACTCTCCGCTTGTACCTTCAGGAACGGATGAATTCACAACCGTAATGCCCTCGGGGTTGAAGAAACTTGAACTTCCTACTTTTTGTTTATATTTTTGTTTCACTACCGTTTCGTAAACCCCATTCGAAAAATCATTCATTACATTTCCCGAAGTTGGGATTAACTTCTTACCACTATCCGCTATCTTGCCTAATAATGTATTCGCAATGACATTGTTTTCAAGCCCCACACTAGCCCCTGCTTTTTCTGTCAAACTGTCAACAAAGGCGTCTGATTTTTGTTTTATAGTATTTTGCGCTACCATGGCTAGATAAGAGTAATGTGCAACAGTTTGTGCTGTTTCGCTAACAGATTCCTTCAATGCCATTTCAGCTATCGAAATTTTTACAAAGGATGTAAGCAGTAAAATTAACATTAAGAACAGCGGTATAATCATTGCTGCTTCAATAGTGATACTTCCATTTTCCTTTTTATAAAATTTCATATTAGTCACACCTTCAATGATTTTTGTACTATGGTTTAAAACCTAATATGATATCCTAATGAATCTTAAATTTAGTGAAACCACATCACGGCAATTCATCTCCACAAAAAATTTAATACTTTTACTCACGCGGTGTTACTTATTAGTCTCAGCATTTGGTAATGAAAATTTTGCCTCATATTCCGAGTAACGTTCAAACTCTAGAAATAATTCACTGGAAGGTATTACACAAAAAAATACTAAATCCTTTGTTATCTCTTTTCCTGGTTCTAATTCAACGTTTAAACTTGGGGATAAATCCATTTTACCCGTACCATTACCATCCACTGTTAAAAGTAAGTTTTTTATTTGACTTGGCTTAAAAACTTGATCGCCTATATTTTTTATCGTAACATTGGCTACTGCTAGTTTTGCATCTGGGAAACCTTCGACCTTTAATTCATCCATCGTTTTATCTTTATATTTATCGGTTAATTCAAAACTGTTAACAGTTACTTCGTATGTAAAACCATGCTTTGGATTGGTTATTTCAGCAGTCTCATTTATTGAATATACTTCGCCTTC
This sequence comes from Virgibacillus phasianinus, assembly GCF_002216775.1. Taxonomy (GTDB): domain Bacteria; phylum Bacillota; class Bacilli; order Bacillales; family Amphibacillaceae; genus Virgibacillus_F; species Virgibacillus_F phasianinus. The sequence goes on along the minus strand of NZ_CP022315.1, from coordinate 2,547,581 downwards.
CGGTATGGTTGTATCTTTTGAGACCTCTTTTGAATCTTCTTTACTTCCTTTGTCAGATGTATCATCACTACATCCAGCAATTACTGCAATTGCAAGAAATAATATTATAATTTTTTTCAAAGTCGTTTCCCTCCATGTTAATATTTAATAAAGTACAAAAGATCAGGAACCAGAACACTATCTAAGTGATTATAGAACTGATTAAAATCAAATGCCCTGCTGCCCTTAGAAAAAGGAAGAAACATTTAACCTCTTCCTTTTTCTAAAGGTAGCAAAGCTACCTTTAGGTAATTCATTTTTTGAAATTATTATTTTTCCGGATTGGGCAACTCAAATTTAGTTTCCTCACCAGACATTGCCTCATAAACAATATAGAATACCTCATCATTTGTATTACCAATTACAGTAACTAGATTACCTGAAATTTCTTGCCCGGGTTCAAGTTTTTCATTTCTTTTTGTAAAAAAGGAATCATCAGTTTGTTCTCCTAGGGTCTCCGAAATAAATTGTGCAGATATTTTTTCATTTGGCACAAACGGTCTATCACTTGTGTTCTTAATTGTCACGTTTACAACAGCAAATCTATCCTCTTCATCGACCTCTGATACTTTTTCATCCAATGACACTCCATCAACCTTATCTTTAGTTAATTCAAAACTGTTTACCGTTACTTCGTATGGAAATTCATATGTGCTACTAGTAATTTCAGCAGTTTCACCGATTTGATAAACTTTTTTATCCTCTTTTTTTTCATCCTTTTTATCATCATTATTAGTTGTTTCCGAAGCCTTTTCATTGTTATCATTTGTTTTGCTAGTATCATCGGAATCATCGCTACAACCGGTTACAACAATTAATAATGCCGCAAAAAGTAAAATCAATAATTTTTTCATTTCGTATCCCTCCAAATTAGTATGAATAAACCTTTTTCTTATTTATATAATAATAACTACCCTTTACATTGCCATATTGATTAGGTATTACCTCTGTTAATGCAGGGATAAACCATAATTTTATTTTACCTTTAACATTTCCTTCAATGTAGGAAGGTGCTTTGTTTAAATCAACACCAGTATCTTTTGTAATTACTGCCTGCAAACGTCTAAGCTTTTCATGATTATAACTCTCACCAGTTGACCGCATCATCATAAATATTCGTAAAAACATTGGCATCGTCATATCGATTTGTGCTATTTTGAATGGTTGCCATTCCAAAACATAGTCTCCAGTAGTGATATTAGTCAACTGTTTTCCCGTAAAAATAAACGCTTGACCAACTGCCCTTAGAAATCCAACTGGTCCAGCGAATCCCCCTTTCACCATAGATTCCATCAAATTCACCACAAACAATACCAGTACAATATCTTTAATAAACATAAAGTAATTTGTTCCCGCTGAGCCATAACCATACGTTATGAATTGGCCTTGTTTGTTTTTGAATAGATAAGATTCAGCATCAATTAACTCATACGGAGGTGATGTTCCATAATTAGCCAATATGTACTCATTAATATACAATTGATTTCGGAATTCTTCAGGAAATCCATGAACAAAATTCACAAATTCTTTAAAACGGTTAAATGCATCTGAAATAAACTGCAAGCGATCAGACTCTTCTTTATCTCCCCCGCCATTTGTTGCAGCATTATAACTTGCCATAATGCCTTCCAATTCATCGTATACTTGTTGATCATTACCAAGTTCCCTTGCACTGCCCAAGCTATTTAGTAAGTCACTGAAACTTGTCTTCGCTTCTTTTTTTGCAGCACCATATTCCTCAGATTTCAATTCTTTTTTGGAATCCTCGTATAGAAGGAACTGATCATCTATTGCAACTAGTTGCGTATCTACAATATTAGTTGTTTTTGTAGTTACCGCGTCTTTAACCAGCAATGCAAGATCTTTAAATTTTTCTTTCTTGATTACAACATAAAACACCATTATTAATTGAGTGATAGTTAGATTTGTTAGATCTTGTGATTTTAAAATTTCCCTAATAGGTACCGAAGTCGCTAAATCCAATTCTTTATTAACTTTATCCATATTATTAATAACTGTCTCAAAAAACGATTTATCTAGATAAAGTGATTCCAAAGCTTTAAGCGACTTTCCTTTTCCCTTATCCAGAATTTTTTTAATTTCTTTATTGTACCATTTAGCTGAATTCTTGGCTGGTGAACTTAAGCTTCCGCCTTTCCCTACTAGGGCATTTTTTATTTCTTTTCCAGCTATCACATTTAAATAATAGGAAAATGCAACATCTTCATTGTAATTTTTCTCATAGTTATCTATTTCTTGTTGTTCACCATCTTTTAATTCTTCCTTTTTCTTAAGTTTGTGATAGCGATCATAATAAAAAATTAATTCTTCAAATGTTTTAATGCCTGAAGGGATCTTTTTATCTTTTGAATTATCGGTAACCGGATTACCGATTATCTTATTCGGTATGTCGTCCTTAAAAACAGCACTATAATGTTTATATTCTTTAACCGCTTTGTCAATTTCATCATTGCGTTTTTCTGTTAACTCAAGGATTTTCTCATAGTTCTCGGACACATTTTTTGCATTCTCCACTTGCTCTTCCGTAATATTATTCAGGTTCTTTGACCCTACTAGTGTGAATAATGCCTCACCTATTTGTGCTGGCGCCTGATATTTCATACTTTCTAGGATTTGATGCTCAAAAACATCGTAGTCGACTAAATTTCTTTCGTTTGTAAAATTTGCATTTGCGGTTATAATTTCTGGACTTGACAAATTTTCATATCCACTTAATTCAACCGAATTATAAAACTGTTTATTAATAAACCTATTGAAATCTGCATCTGCACTTTCACCACCATATGCAAACAAACCTACACTTGCAAGCTTAGTATCAAATTCCGCCATTGTGGATCGAAGTGCTGTGTCCATTGCGTTTTCAATCTGTCGCTCGGCAGACATAATTCGCAATGTGTCAATCAATAATGCATTAAGCATAAAAATTGGCAGGATAATGATGATTGCATATATAGACACAGAACCATTATCTTTAAAAAATAGTCGCTTAAATTTCTTTTTCATAAATATCAACACCTTGCCCGGGCTAATCATTTAGCACCACCAAAAAAGCTTCCAATTGACAATCCTGATGCTGGACCACCAGCACCAAATCTAGTCCACATATACTTAGCGAAATTAAACGTACGTATTAATTCAGGAGTTTCTGTAACCACATGTGTTGACTTTGCTTTTACAACATTGCTACCAAGGAGTTTTGTAACAAATGCAGGAATATACAAGGAGGATGAAGCTTCAGCTTCAACTTCACTATATACCAATTTATTATTATACGTTAATTCCACACTTATCGAGCCATTGTATGCCGCTTCAGCGTTCTCTATTTTTTCTCCCGAAAGTGATTTACCTGGAAAAAGCCCACCGCTAATGCCAAATATCCCTAAGATGCCATTATCCGTGATGCGCCAGTATAGACCATCGCCACCGGTATCCAATCCAGCATAATATTTTTTGGCAAATTCACCTGTTTCCAAATCTTTATTAGAATTATCCCAAACATACGCAGTCTGGGCAGCTGCCTTTTGCGCGACGTAATTGGCGGTACCTATCTGAAAAATAATAATGCAAAAGAAAACACCAAGTAAGGTAAAGAGCAGGAGTGAAGGAAATACAAAAGATGCTTCGATTGTAAAACTTCCCCTATCGTCTTTACAAAAGGATTTCATATGTACTCCTTCCCTTCTAATAGTTAGCTGCCAGGAAGCTGCTTATCAACCTGGTCAAATAATTTATTTGCCCAACTTGTGATTCGGTCCTTGAATAGAAGTGCAATGGAAATTAACACTGCCAAAATTAACAGTATTTCAATTGTTTCCAATCCCTCCTCGTCATTCCAGAAATCTTTCATAAAATTTGAAAATTGATCCATTAAAAATCTCTCCTTTTTTAAAATATAGCTAAAGCTGGATAAATAACAATTATTAAAACAGCTCCAAAAATAAATATAATTGGAAATACTAATTTAGATGAGGCTTCTTCCCCTTTAATCCGAGTTACGGTTTTTCGCTTTTCCCATAACGATACTGATAGCTCTTTTAGTGACTGTACCAATAGAGCCCCACCTTTTCGGTGATTCATCATAACTGTAGTTGTAAAGATGGAAACTTCCTGAATACCACACCTGTAGTTTAGGTCTTTCATCACCTCCTGAAAGGATGTATTAGCAGACATTTTATTCACTGCTTCATTTAATTCGAAGTACAACGGTGAATCATAAATGTTAGCTTTATTTTGATCGACACATTTTTTTATAGCCCCCTGAACGGTTTCACCAGCATTTACTAAAAGAATTACTTTATTAACAAATTCAGGAAGTTCAATTATCATAGAATCCTTGCGCTGCTTTACCTTTTTGTCTAGGTCTTTCACTAGGTAAAAACCAATTATGACTGTGAAAATGAAACCATACAATAGTTTACTATAGTCCCCACCGTCTAGCACAATAAAGACAACACTGAAAAAAATTACTAAAGTGATAGATGTAATTATTTTCCCTAAGTAAATTTTGGTATAATCACCGGACAGCTTGCTCCCCCTTAAAATTATCATCTTTTGATGAATCGTATTTATTAATTTAGGCATACGCCGATACAAATTGAATTTATCAATAATGGCAAACGAATATGGCGCGATTATTGGCAAGGTAATGTCTTCCTTATAAGTCGAGATAAATGTATCGTAAACCTTTTTATTCTTTAAATTAGTGACTGCAACAACCAAAAGGATCACCACTAAAATAATTTTTAATATCATAGAATTTTCCCCTCTACACTTCTATGTTCATTATTTTCATGCTTATTAAAAGGCCACAAATTATGCATATAAGTGCAACAGTCATAACAACCGGTCCAAATGTTCCGAATTGATACAATGGAGCAACAAATTCCGGTGATGAAACTTTTAGAAAAAAAGTAATACCTAACGGTGCTACTGCCATTATCTTAGATTCGAATTTCTTTTGGGAAATTAGCACTCTTATGTCCTGTTGTATTTCTATTTTGTCTGTAATAATGTCTGCTGTTCGTTTAATAACCTCCACAAGGTCGCCGCCGGTTCGTTTACAGGTGATAAAAACATCAGAAAAATTTCGAATATCATCGATGTCCGAACGCTTTGCAAAGTCATCAATTGCACGTTCAATTATTTCACCATTTTCAACTCTACGATTAATTAGGTTAAACTCTTTAACAATGTACGTTTCTTCGTCGGGATAAAGAAGTTTTAGATCTTTCAAAACCACTCGGAAGGCATTTTCAATCGACTGACCGGCTGCTAAAGAAGAAGCTAATGAACTAATGGCCTCCTTAAACTGCAATGACAGTTCATCTTTTCGTTTTTTCATAAGATCTTTCCGTTTAAATTTAGGATAAAATATTCCCAAACAAGCCAAAATACCAGATACAATATAATTATCATAGAATATTAATCCAACAACAAAAATAACAGCTGCGGCTATAAGTGAATATTTGAGTTTTTCTGTTTTGGACAAAGTATAAGTCCCATAATCAATTAGGTTTTCGCCACCGATTGTTCTTTTTTTAATTGCTTCGATATTTCTTTTTCTTAACTCCGCCCCCTGTTGTTCAACTTTCTTCTTTTCTTGATTTTCTTTCCTGCTAATTCTTACCCGCCTAAATATGAATATACCTACTAATATAACGATAGCTATAAGCGAAAATATTTGAGTTGTATCCATTTTTCCCCCTACTCCTCATATGCATTTGAAATACCAGTTTTAAGTGAATTTAGCCAAAATGTCATTCTTTCCTGTCAACCTGAGTTTTGTAGTATCCTGCAATTTGTGCTCTGTCTTCTTGAGTTTACCGATGATTTTTCCTTTGTAGTCTTCGCCATCTTCTTCAAATACATAAAGCGGCTTTATGAGAATTTCTCCATTTTCCAAACCGCAGACTTCGGAAATCTCCATTACCCTGCGAGAGTGATCTCGCAATCTTGATAAATGAACCATGATATCAACAGCGGAACTTATTTGTTTACGAATTACATCAATTGGTAAATCTGCACCACTTAGGACCATTGTTTCTAACCGGCTCAACATATCATTAACAGAATTGGCATGCCCCGTTGACAGTGAACCATCGTGTCCGGTGTTCATGGCTTGCAGCATATCTAAAGCTTCAGGACCACGCACCTCCCCAACAATGATGCGATTGGGTCGCATACGCAGGGAAGTTTTTATCAATTCCCTGATGGTGATTTCTCCTTTTCCTTCCGTGTTTGCATTGCGTGTTTCAAGGCTTACCAAATTGGGTGTTTGATGAATTTGTAGTTCTGCAGAATCTTCTATTGTTATAATTCGTTCATCTTTTGGTACAAAATTTGATAACACATTTAAAAAGGTGGTTTTTCCTGATCCAGTACCGCCTCCAATAAAGATATTATATTTAGCCTCGACTAATTGTTGCAGGAAGTAGGCAACCTCTTCATCCAAAGCGTTAAATTCAATTAAATCTTCAATCATAAGTGGTTTTTCAGGAAATTTACGGATTGTCATCGCAGGACCCTTTAAGGCTATGGGGGGTAGCACAACATTTACCCGTGAACCGTCTTCCAGCCTCGCATCAACTATTGGAGAAGAATCATTTACAACGCGGTTAACCTTCGAAACAATTGCTTGAATAGTATCCTCCAGCTTTTGTTTATTTTCAAATTTGACATTTGCGTCGGATACTTTACCCTCACGTTCTATGTAAATTTCATCATAATTATTTATCATTATCTCTGTAATACTTGAGTCATCAAGTATTGGCTGCAAAACCCCTAACCCTCTAAAAGCATGATACATACGATCAACAATTTTTTTAATCATAGTTGAGTTAATTTTATGTTCTCTAGCGTATTCAAAAACTGTTTCTTCCACGTAACCCAGTAATTCTTCATTTGTTGTAGAGTGCATAAAGTCCAAAGTTTCTCGTAATTTTTCAATTAGTAATTTAGTAATCTCGTCTTCCGTTTTTGGTTCTTCCCTAACTTCATCAACTTTTTCCGTACGGACTGCTTTGTTATTAACTGCCAAGGATCGACACCTCCGTAGCATTAAACTCTTTTAAAAGTTTGTGTAACTGCTCACCAACATGGGTATCTTCTTGCATTTTTGCTTCTTCGCTTAATTGGAGCCAGCGTGAATTAAATGGGATATGAGTTTCAATACTAAAATTAAATCCATTAAAGCCATCAAATAAGGTATCCGATACTTTATTTAAAACAAAATGAATTTTTGATCTATCTTCACCCAGATCCAGAAGATCATTGTTAAAGATATTTTGTGTACGTGTAAAGCTGGTTTCATCAGTGGATAGCAACCAAATGATTTCATCACTATTTCCAAGTGCAGTTACATTCCGTTCATGGATAGAACAATCTAAATCAATAATAATGTAATCATAATTCTGTGTTTCTCTTAAAGCCTGAATCAGTGTTGCGATATCTTCTTCAGTAGACTGCTGCATTTCTTCAGGAAGAATTGGCAAAGAAAAATAATCAATATTTGTAAGGGAGTCGCGTGATTTTAATGATTCTATTTTTCCAACTAATTGTTCCTTATTATTTCTTAGGTAGTAAAATACTTCTGCGGATGATGGTTTTTCTTGCTTGAAGTATAGATTAGTAGTATGTAACTCTTCTAAATTCAGATAAAAAACGCGCTTACTTTGTATAGCTAGATGTTTTGCTAAACATAAAGAAAATAATGTCTTTCCTACACCGCCACTGCCACTATAAAAACTAACTACTTGTTCCTTTTCTTTATTATTTACAATCGGATTTAATTTCCCGTTAGCTTCATAATAAATTGCCAAAACCTGTGACAAAAGCTCTTTAAGTGGTTGATACTTGTAAATTGTTAAACTTTCATTTGAATATGTATGTTGGTCCTCAGATAGTATGATTACTCTATCAAAAGCTAAAATATCGTCGTCCGGGATTTCAATATCCGTCAGCAAAATATGTTGTTTTTTGTTCCGTGTGTTCGCTTTAAAAGTTTCTGGATCGGTAAATATTTTTGATAAAAATTTATCATCATTATTTGGATTCATCATAAAGTTGGAAAAATAATTCGCGTAATTTATATCCTTTGTCAATAAAACTATGTTAATTTTGTTCAATGTCATCACCTTTTATAGACGTATTTAAAGAAAATTCTACAACCTAGTGTCGTTATATACAACCGAACTTCCTAAAGACAGGACAAAATACCTACAAATAAGATTAAAACTATACAAGCAAATGGATTAATTTAAAACGAAATTCCTTGTAATACCAGTTGCTGGCGCTGTCAATAGTTAATTGGTAACTTTTAATAATTAAGTTACATTTTTCAATGGACCATTTTGTTTCGCCCAAATGTCATATTATGCTACAAATTTTCAATTATGCATAGACAATCTTAAACTTCAACTATGTATCTGGACCTAAATCACAATATTCTTATTATGAATATATACCCATTTAAATCTTAGTGAAACAGTTAATTTGCACTATAAGCAATAATATTTCTTATGTTACGATAGAAATATTGTTATTGATCCGTTTTAAATTGCTAAAGGAGTGGTTTTTGGAAATGAAATGTAAACAGTGTAGAAATACAATTAAGGGTCAAAAAAAGTTTTGTCCTGAGTGCGGAAATAATTTATCACAACAGAATGAAACTAAAATAAAGAAACCCTTAAGGAAAAAATTAATCACTTTCCTTACATTAGGTTTAATAATAATTATTGCGGCAGTAGCCTTTTACTCCATCGGGAAAAACAAATTTACCCCGGAAAACAAAATTGCTGCATTTGAAGAAGCTGTTAAAAACAATAATGTTAATGAGTTGATGGATTTAATCTCACCTTATAACAATTCTTTCGAAGTTACTACAGATAGTACTGCAATTTTACTTGATTACTTAAAAAGCAACCCGCAAAAGTATAACCAAATAATTGAAAATCTAAATCAACAATTGAAAGCAATGGAAACATCTAGTGAAGGCAAATATATAAATTATGCTACATTGAAACTCACGAAAAAAGGGAAAGAATGGCTATTTTTCGATAACTATAAGTTAACGGTAATTCCTGCTTTTATTGAGTTATCTGCTAACCAAGAAAACATTGATTTTTATATTGACAATAAAAAAATTGCTACTTCTTCAGAAAAAGGTTCCCTAGAAAAATCTGAACCTCTTATGCCGGGATTGCATACTGTTAAAGGTACATTCCATAATTCATACATCAGTTCCAGCCAAAAAGTGAAGATGGAATTATTTAATACAAAAGAACAATCGTTAATACATAATTTTGAATTTGATTTAGGTGAGGTTGACGTCAAATTGTATACAGAAGAGGATTATCAACTTTACATAAATAATAAAAAAACAGATGTAACTTTAGAAAAAGGAGAACAAACAATTGGAACATTCCCTCTGGATGGTTCGATTAAAATGCATGCTGAAAAAGAATACCCATGGGGAACAGCAAAAAGCCAAATAGTAACAGTAGACAATAACCGTTTATTCCTTGAAGATATTTACGTTTTAACTGAAGAACAACAAAACAAACTTATGAAACAACTTAATAATACTATTTCTGAATACTATTCATCACTGAGTAAAAAGGACGTCTCCTCATTAAAGGGAGGTGTATCCGAAAATCTTATCAAACAGGCGAAAAAGAATATTAGAGGAATAAAGGAAGAAAGGCCAAAATACACAGCGAAATTATTAAAAGCAGTATATGACAAAACTTCATTTTTCCATACCACTTATAATGAGGAACTTGATGCATATACAATTACAGTCGAGGCGGAACTTACATTCCATGAACCTATCCGATATTTTGATTGGTTGACAGGGGATTTAGAAAAAAATAACTATATGCGCCCTACTGCACTGACTGTATTTTATAATGAAGATAAAGAAAAATGGATACTTGATCAATTGGAAATGGATTATTTCTCCATATCAAATTCGGAAAGCAAAACCTTTGAATTTTAAAAGGTAATTATTTGTAATGAATAAAGTTTCCCCTTTACACAAACTCTAATCAAAAAAGGGGCATTAATATGAAGAAGAAGAAAAGAAACTACTCTGAGGTTGATAACGTAGAGAGACAGCGAAACGAATTAGTACCAGAAGAATTCCCGGAAGGTCCGGTTGGCTCTCCCATAAACGATGATGAGCCTGTACAACTTAAATCGACCCCCTGGGAAGAAGGACAGCGGCGTAAAAGTGCTTTTACCTACCCGGACCAGGAGCAACATGAAGACTTGCCAAGACAGGCACCAGGATCACATCCGCTTCATGATGAAGAAGGAGAAGTCCTACCAGAAGAAGAGCAGTAGTTCTTTGTGAACTACTGCTCTTATTTGTCTATTTTCTTTAAAACGAAATATGCGCATCCAAAATTGCAATACTCGTATAAATAATCATCTAATGTACTTATTTTGGAATCGAAGGCTGCTTTTGTATTCTGGTCATCGTAAAATCCTCGTAGCCGAAGTTGATCATATCCCCAGTCCCCAACTATAAAATCATATTTTGACAATATATCAGAGAATCGTTCATTTAACCGCTCGGAGTCAAAACCATCTTTGTTGTTTTCCAATATTTCATATGTCTTTCCATATAACTCAATCACCACGTCTCACCCCTCTTAAACTGACTATAGTTTACCATAAAGTTCTCCCTTTCAACCAGATATTATCTTTAATTTACTTGTAAAAACTTTTCTTCTGTCAGATGAATGAAATTATTTAGATGATGCAAAATAACCTCAGGTAGAAAACATAAAAAAGGCGGGAAAATCTATGTATAAAAAATTTGCATTCGTTCTTTTACTATGTACATTGGTAATGTCAGCATGTGGTACGTCAGATCAAGAAGCAGGAGACGAACAGGAACAAATAAGAAATGAGCTGGACCCGACTCGAAATGATGATACCCCTAATACATTTGAAGAAGAAAATCGACTAGGTTATGTACATTACACAAAGGATCAATTAAGAAATAACAATGAGAATAACCATGCGGTAACCATGGATCGCCACAAGATGGCAGATATGATTTCCAGAATTATTCTTCGCAACGATGGATTCGAGGAAGTCGCTACATTAGTTACAGATAAAGAGGTATTGATTGCTTATGGTAAAAGCGATGGGCTTGATAAAAACTTAGCCGCAGACATTGCTAAGAAATCTGCTGTTTCTGTTATGCCAAAGTATTTCCATGTTTATGTTTCGGATAACGAAAGTCTGATACCACAAATTCACAGTCTGCATAACAGTAATACCATGCAGGGGGCATCTTATCAGAATACCATTCAATCAATCATTAAAGAAATGAAAAAATCACCCCAGGGAATCGAAAATGAGAATAAATAACAAGGTGATGCTGCTATGAAAATGTACCGAATAATTTGCGCTATGCTCGTTTTCCTTTTTATACTGGTAAGCACAGATACTCTTCACGCCGAAGAAAATGATGACATGTATAAAAAACGGATGGAACTCTATAAAAAAACAGAGGCTATTACATCAATACCCTGGTATTATTTTGCCGCAATAGATCAATACGAGCGAAATATTCAAAAGGATGTACCTTCTTCCCAGATTATTTCCATTTCCTTTGAACCAGTAAAATGGTTTGGCCCTGGTAATATAAATAATAAAAGTGAAACAGCCATCACAATTTTTAATGGAATTGGAAGGGACGGAAATGGAGATCAAAAGGCCGATCCCAAAAATCCTGAGGACATTTTATATACAATGGGTCAATATTTGCAGAGCTATGGATATTCAAAAGAAGATATTAAAATTGCGCTCTGGAATTATTATCAGCGTGATTTGAGTGTTCAATCGATTATGGACACAGCGCGCGTTTTCAATAAATTTAATGGCATTGAATTAACCGACCGCGTATTTCCACTACCATCCAATTATAATTACAGTTATAACAATACCTGGGGAAATAGACGGGGATTCGGTGGCCTGCGAATACATGAAGGAACAGATATTTTTGCCGACTATGGAACACCTGTTAGATCATCAACCTATGGCGTTGTTGAATTAATGGGCTGGAACCTATTCGGCGGATGGCGAATTGGCCTTCGGGACGTTCATAACATTTACCACTACTATGCCCATCTGAGCAAATATAAGGACGGTATAAAAGTAGGACAGATCATTAAACCAGGTGACGTTATTGGTTACGTTGGTTCTACGGGGTATGGTCCTCCTGGAACATCAGGCAAGTTCCCACCACATCTGCATTATGGGATGTACAAGGATAACGGGTACAGTGAATGGTCATTTGATCCATATCCATACTTAAAGAAATGGGAACGGATGGATAAATCAAAGAAATAAGAAAAGGTAAGTGCTGTTTAGAAGCCGACGCATAAGCAAGGGACCGGAGAACGCATGGGTTTAGCGTTAGTAGTGTCCATTGCTTATACTGCAACTTCTGGGCGCTGAAGCTAGACATATTTCACATATTTTTATCTTTTAAGAAAAGTTCAACCTTGTGTGAAATCTGCACAAGGTTGAACTTTTTCTATCTACTTTCTATCGCCGCCTAATAAACCAAATAATCCACCAGCAATACTTCCTTCACCTTGAGATCCGCCTTTCTCAGGTGCTGCAGCGAACACCCGACTTGCTAATCGGCTAAATGGTAAGGACTGAGTCCATACTGTACCTGGTCCTCTAAGAGTTGCAAAAAATAAACCTTCGCCACCGAATAAAGCAGTTTTAACACCACCAATAAATTCGATATTGTAGTCTACATCACCTGTCATGGCAACAAGACAACCGGTGTCAACACGCAATGTTTCACCTGGTTCAAGAACTTTTTTGTACATCGTTCCCCCAGCGTGAACAAAGGCCATTCCATCACCTTCCAGTTTTTGCATGATAAAACCTTCGCCACCGAAAAAACCTGTGCCAACTTTCTTTTGAAATTCGATGCCGATTGCTACTCCCTTAGCAGCCGCAAGGAATGAATCCTTTTGGCAAATCAATTTTCCATTAATCTCACTAAGATCCATTGGTATGATTTTACCTGGATACGGCGCAGCGAATGACGCATGTTTTTTACCAGATCCTTCATTCGTGAATGTTGTCATAAATAAACTCTCGCCGGTTATGACACGTTTACCCGCACCAAGAAGCTTGCCCATTAGGCCACCCTGTTGATCATCTGACCCGCTTCCGAAAATTGTCTCCATGCGAATCTGATCCTCCATCATCATTAAACTTCCGGCCTCTGCAATTACTGTTTCCTGTGGATCTAGTTCAATTTCAACAAATTGCATGTCATCGCCATGTAGTTTGTAATCAATTTCGTGGTTATTCATTTTCTTCATCCCCTTTGACTTAATTATTAGATTAATATCAACGTTTTTTATTATATAGCACTTCCATAATATAGCAAATCAAAAATGGATAAGAAAAACCCCGCAAAATTCACGGCTTTCTCGTTCCCGTATTAAATTATTATTTAATCAGCCTAAAAATCAATGGAAAACGATATCTTTCACCACTATACGCCTTAATTAGCGCAACAATTGTAAAGACCACAGCCATAATTCCTACAATCCAAATTAGAAGTAAACCAATTAATAAAATAATTAATATAGTACTAATAAATGCATAGATACTGTAGGATATGAAAAAATTAAAATATTCTTTACCATGATAGTCGATAAATGCCGATCCATCTCTTTTAATCAGCCAAATGACTAATGGCCCCAATATAGGCAATGGAAAGCTTACCAGATAAAGTAACATCGCAAGTAAACGTTCATCATTTGATACTTGGTTATAATCAGACATAGGTTCACCCCTTTACATGCATATTTCATTTGTTATCCTACCATATAATTTACCTATAACATAGTTAAACCATTGCAGTTGTGATTTACAACCGCAATGGTTTTTAATGAACCTTATTTTGCCTGTTTAGCTTTCTTAACGGCATTGATAATACTCGCCGCAAGTCCGCCCCAAATAATAACTATACCTAATACCATAACAAAGATTGCACTGGCACTCATATTATTCGCCTCCCTTAGAAGCTTGATCTTTAAATTCGCGGTTAGCTCTCCACTTGCTGAATGACAATAGGATACCTACAACGATTGCGCCGATGGCAATTAACCAGCCACCATAAAAGATAAACGCATCCGTATACCCACTATAGTTGCCGGTCGGAGTATCAAATTGTTTCAATAAGTTTTCTTTAAATAAGCCAAACATCTGATAACCTAAGACAATTGGTGTAATTACACTTAAGCTTACGGTCCACCATGCCCCTAATTGGATGTCAGAAATTTCATTGGCATGCGCTTTGAATTCATTTAACTTACGGAATATCCAGGCCATCAAGACAACCTCGACTAACCCTAAGAATGCGACACCAAATTGGTTAATAAAGTAATCTGCTGCGTCAAGGAAGTTAAGTCCACCCTGTGTAGCAAATAATAATGATATTACCGCTGCAAGTCCTCCACCAAATAAAACTGCTTTATTTCTTGAAATGTTAAATTTATCTACCAGTCCAGCTACATATGTTTCCGTAATGGACATCAATGACGTCAATCCTGCAAGAACTAATGAAGCAAAGAATAAGAAGCCGAAGAGCTCATTAAGCGCTGGAAACTGATTGATGATTTGCGGGAATACAACAAATGCCAGCCCTACTCCACCTGCAACTACTTCGTCAATTGGAACCCCTTGTTGGGTAGCCATAAATCCAAGTGCTGAGAACACACCGATTCCACATAGTAATTCAAAACTTGAGTTACCAAATCCAGTGATAAATGCATTATTCGTAATATCGGATTTTTTTGGCAGGTAACTGGAATACGTAATCATAATAGCGAACGCAATTGACATACTAAAGAATATTTGCCCGTACGCTGCAACCCATACCCCAGGCTCCAGAATTTTATCAAAATCAGGTGCGAAAAACGCCTCTAATCCTGACAATGCACCAGGTAACGTTACTGCACGAATTACAATAATAAGGAAAATAATTACCAATGCTGGTATGAAAATTCGATTCGCTACCTCAATCCCTTTTTTAACACCTTTAAATAAAATTCCTAATACAACAATCCAAACAATAATTAATGGTATAAGTACACTAGGTACGAAGCTGCCCATTTGCCCCGGATCCGTTAGGTTTAAATAATCACCAAACAAGAAACCTTCCGTGTCTTTCCCCCAGCTTAAATTAAAGGAGAAAATGGAATATGATATTGCCCAGGCAATAATGACCGAGTAATAGGTAGAGATAACGAAAGCGACTATTACCGCCCACCAGCCTACCCATTCAGCTTTTTTATTAATTCTTTTGTACGTTAGTGGTGCTGAGCCTTTGTACTTATGACCCATTGTGAATTCCATGATAAGAATCGGAATTCCTGCTGTAAGAAGTGCAAATAAATATGGTATAAAGAATGCGCCACCACCATTTTCATACGCCACCGATGGAAATCGCCAAATGTTGCCTAAACCAATTGCCGAACCAACTGCAGCCATAATAAAACCTGCTCGTGTTCCCCACTGAGACCTTGTCTCCATTGTTTCTACCTCCCCATTACTAGTCATTCTTTCTATTTATATCTATGAAAAAAATAAGAAGTAATGTTATAAATCTTTACTTTTTTCAGATATTTATGATTTTATTATAACGGTACTTTATGACTATGTCAAAACAAATAAAAAGCTGTCGAATGAATGGTCATCCGACAGCTGTACATCGTGCTATATAGTTGTTGTTGTTTTATTAATAAAGTGAATAAAGAGGCTGACGGCTATTATTAACACGATTGTTAACAGCAGCGATAAAAGTATGCTTCCCGAAAATCCTATCACAATAAAGCTGACGCATCCCACTAACGCTGCAATACAAGCATAAGGCAGTTGTGTCAGAACATGGGCGATGTGATTGGATCCTGCTCCGGTTGATGACAAAATAGTCGTGTCAGAAATAGGTGAGCAATGATCTCCGAATACTGAACCAGCTAACACTGCAGCAAGGGATGGTAATAATAGGGATACATCCGTGATTACTGTAATTTCTGCGGCAATCGGCAGCATAATGCCAAAAGTTCCCCACGAGGTTCCCGTTGCTAATGCCATCAAACTGGCAATAAGAAAGAATATAACTGGTAAGAACGCGGAATCAATGGACATCCTTTCCACTAGTTCTGCCAGGTAATTACCTGTTCCAAGTGTATCAATAATGGCTCCGATCATCCATGCTAATAACAGAATATAAATAGCCGGAAGCATCGTCTTTATACCTTCAACGAATATTTTAAAGCTGTTGACCCTTGGCTGACTCAGTAGCAGGTGAAAAATGAGGGCAATCACAACTGCAAGAACCCCGCCAATGAATAACGATAAGTTCACATTCGTATTGGCAAAAATGTTTAGTAACGTAACATCTGAACTTGCTTTTGCGCCTGTGACAATCATTGCTACAACTGTACCAATTACTAAGACAATAATAGGGACAAGTAAATGATATAGCTTACCATTTTTATGCGGCTGGAATACTTCCCCTAGATCCCCTGGAATATTTTTCTCCTCGGGGTCAATTAATTCTCCTTTTTCCACAGCACGTTTTTCATGTGCACGCATTGGACCAATATCCATTTTTAAGTAAGCTGTAAAAAATACTAGTATCAGTGCACCAATCGCATAAAAGTTAAGTGGAATCATTTTAACAAATGCTTCAAGTGGCTGTAAATCCGTTATTCCATTTGCCACAAATAAACTGCCTAGAACGCCTATAATATAAGCCCCCCAGCTCGAAATTGGGGAAAGAACAGTTACCGGAGCTGATGTAGAATCAATATAATAAGCAAGCTTGGCGCGTGAAACCTTATGCCTGTCTGTAAGCGGGCGGGCTATTTGGCCAACTGCCAGCGCATTGAAATAATCATCTATAAAAATAATAACACCCAATACCGCGGTCATTACTTGGGCACCTGCACGGGTTTTAACCCGTTTAATCATAAACTCTCCAAAAGCACTGCTCCCACCCGAGGCTGTTAGAAAAGCCGTCGTAATTCCTAAAAGCAGCAAAAACCCTAATAATAACAGATTCCCTACGTTCAATCCTTCAGACGTGTAGAAAATTTGATAGAAAACAATCCATATCTCATTAACGGAGCCTAGCAGATTAAAATCATGGATAAATAAGGCCCCCACTATAATTCCAATTCCAAGGGATAATAACACTCTTTTTGTTAGCAGTACTAACACAAGCATAAGCAATGCTGGTATTAGTGAATAAATCGTTCCTTCCATCCTTCTTACCTCCATATATTTTATGAAAGTGCACGGAGATACGTAAAAAAGTACATAAAAAAACAATGATAGAAAATAACCCATCATTGTTTCAACAATATACGTTATCCTCCATTTCGATCAGTAGTTCTCCATGCACATTTGAACATGACAGTACAGCCTTTATTCAAAACTATACCAGCAATAGAAAGTTTGACAACTTCCTACACTTCGGCAAACAGCCCTTTCATCAATGATCAACGTTGTCATTCTCCTATTGATTACTCTTTCTGTCTGCACCTCTACCTCACCGATCTGATAAGGTTTAGTCTATGAAATTATTGTTTTATTATACTAAGTTATTCATTATCTTGCAAGTCATTCTTTGGAATTGCTATTGGCGGGGTGCCGTTTCCACCGCCATAGAAATCTGGTACATCTCCCATTATAGTTCCGGAGTCAAGAAAAATCTTTGTGCTGACTTCTGCTGTATCTGTAGCAAAAGGAATCACAATTTGCACATTCACTTGTACTTCAACGTATATTTGGTATAAAAAACCATTAATTCCAACTTCATTCTCTTCCGTAAAGATATCTGACTGAATAGCACCGACAATTTCAAAATTCACTGGTATTTTTGGTCCCAGATTTGCCAGAATTGTGTTCCCAAATGCCTGCCCAATAGGAATTTCTATAACAGTAGGATCCTTATCCGCTAAATCATTTGCAGAATCATCATAATCCACGGGTGGTAAATCCGGGTCATCGGTATCGACGGTTTCCCCTTTATTCATATTGTATAAAAAGCTTTCAGCACGCTGGGTAACTGTTCTTAAAGCCTTATTATACGTAGCCGCATTCCAACCCATCCAGGTTACATTTCCTTCATCATCATATTTAAGATCGATTAACTCATTAAATGTTAGATTTTCACTTGATTTTACTGCAGCATTAATAGCTCGCGTTGCAAACTCGGTTGTTTTTACCTCGGCAATCTCCATTATGGTAGGTTGTATCTTATTGCCAATAAACCAAATACTGAACCATACCGCTGCAACAAATATGACACATGTAATCACCAATATGTATTTAACTGGAGGTGGCGTTCTATTTTTTTTCTTAAAGTTAAATATCCTCGGTTGCATCAATAATAAAACCCCCTTAACACAAGTTATGCTTGTTTTAAGAAGGTTAGAATTAATATTCAAAGTAACTTTAATTAAAAAACTTAGTATGCCTTACGCAGTGGAAAGCATACTAGTCAGGATATGTGCCCCAATGCTTCTTTTCCAATCATTCCTACTTCCCAGCCATACGGCTTTGATGCATCGGTTATTTTTTCAAGTGGAGCGTGTAATAATTCGTCAATCGTTTTAACCCCTACAGCCCTGCCAGCAATAATATTCCGATCAGCCAGCTTCTCGTTTAAAAGATCAACATCAAGTGCACCGCACATAATATATCCAATATCATTCGAAATCATAAGCAGGTTTGTTTTTGGCAGTTCGACAGTTATCGCAGTAAAAAACATTCCATCGATTTCCAAAGGATTTACAGTAATCATGCAAGTATTTCCCCCTTTTCCCTATCACCATATATATGTATGCGGATAGAGACCCAGGTGCTACTCGCCTAGTTACCGTGAACCATAATCCTTTTTTAATGTATTGGTTAATAAATCACGAAGAAATTCAGGTAAAAAGTATTTTTTTGTTTCAGATTTAGCAACTTCAGGCAAAAGTCTTCCAAATGTGAACGTATCAGCTGTTGCTACATGATAGGAATAATCAGGATCAATTGCTCGTCCATTCATCCTGATATCTTTCACAAATTCCTGACCGTCTTCTCTAATTTCTGTCTCAACCTCAACACCTGCATAAATCATTCTGCCAAGTACTTCCCCACGAAATCCGAATCCTTTAAGCTGTAATTCCATGAACTCTCTTGTAAAAGAAGCACGAATCACTTCAATCAGTTCATCTCCTTTTAACGCCACGACGCAAGGATTAATCGGATGTGGACAAATTCGGTGGATATCTTTAAGCGTTACTTCGCCTGCTTCAAACTGATCAAGCAAGACACCAGCATTCAGCATGGCACAGTCTGCCTTTGTCCAATTCTTCAATGTCCCCACTAACTTTTCCATTATTTTTGTATCCCGGAACCAACTCACCTCAATGGTTTTATCCAGCCTGACAACTGTTTCTTCCAAAACCTTATCTGACTGAACGATAAGATCATTCAGATTTTGTTCCGTTTGTAAATCTTTCGCCAGGTGGCTGATATCGGTAGTATACGCCTCTTTTTTTACTAGCTTCTTCAGGTCATGGTCCCACGTCAGGATTACCTCACCGACAAATGTGCAATGTTTACCGGCCGCGGTGATGATTGTGTTATTTACTGTCTCTCCCGTGCGTAATAAATGATGAGTATGTCCGCCAATGATGACATCAATTTCGTCATACCTGCGTGCTATCTCCTGATCCTCCGTTACACCCAAATGGGACAGCAGAACAATCACATCCGTCTGTTCAGCAAGATGTTTAACATACTGGTCCAAAATTTCTAATGGGGGCAAAATATGCCAATCCAGCAATTCATAAAATGCATTAAATGGGGCGGTTAATCCAATAATCCCAACCTTTACTCCATTAACAGAAGTAACGTTTACGCTCGGATGAAACCAAGGGGGATTATCGCCCCGAAGATTTTGCAGGTTTGCACACACCACATCAAATTTTGCATGATCATACAGGTGATACAGGTCATCATGAGCAAGCGTGATTCCTTCGTTATTCCCAAAGGTAACAACATCATATCCCACATCATTCATTAACTGTACATTCGCCTTTCCCATAAAGGCCTCTGCAATTGGATGGACGCGGTCGACATGGTCGCCAATATCAACTAACCAGCAAGATTGATCATCTGCCTGTTTCCTATCTTTTGCTTCTTTTAAATAACCTGCAACACGTGCCCATTGGTCAAAATTACTATGTAAATCGTTCGTATAATAAAAGAATAACTTTTCCTCCACGCTACCTACTCCTTATGTCAGACCTTCGATAATTAACCGTATTCCACCAATAATCAAAATTGCACGTAAAAGCCATTCAAGTACCTGGCTTTTTAATCTATGATTCACCTTTGCACCAATTGTACCACCAATTAAAGCACCAGGGATAAAAAACAAAACATATTGCCAGGCAACATGACCAAGTAAAATATGTGTACCCGCACTGATCATACTAATAAAAAGAATCATGAACATCGATGTAGCAATCGCAATGTGGGCTGGAAATCCAAACATTAAAATCATGATTGGGACCATAATGGAGCCGCCACCAATTCCAAACAGTCCAGATAACGTTCCGACAAACAATGAAACAATAAACGCAGCCCAAAAGGAAACGGAGTAATGATAGGTTTCGCCGTCAAGAGTGAAAGACCTCATGTGTTTCCGCCCGTTTGCAGTTTTCCCTGCTGAATTTTTTCGTTTAAACAGAAACAATAACGATAAAATGATCATTAAGATACCAAAATACAATGAAAACTTTTCCGCTTCAATAAACTGATTTAACCAAGAACCAAATATCCCCCAGGGATGCTTCCCGATAGTAATAATAATCCTGTCTTATAATCCACCCTACCTTTTCTGAAATAGGAAATAGTGGAAGACAGCGCGGTAAAAACCATTACAATTAAAGATATACCGACAATTGTTTGCGGTGTAGCCCAAGCAAAGTCACTGAAATGCTGATGCAAAATCAATAAGCTTGGTATAAGTATAATCCCTCCACCAAGCCCGATCAGACTTCCAGCAAATGCTGTTATGACACCAATTACAATGCATATAACGTAAACCAAATACATCCCTTCTATCTGCCATCATTAGAAAAACTTGGCTTGTCACCGGGAACTAATGGCGAAAGCCTTAGATTTTTTTATACTTTATACCGATAAAGATTTATATTCTTCTTAAAGTATTAAAAACATCTACCCTAATATAGTAGCATGGTTTACATGGCATTTCTAATTATTGGTAGGTACTGTGCTTTTCAAAGTTGTTGACTGACCTATTTTTGAACGTCGTTTTTGTTTGACGTTTCAGGAATAGCGGTTGTTTTATTGGTTTGCCATATACGTGCAAAAAAACTCGCGTCATCTGCGAGTTTTTTTAAAAGCATTTATTCAATTTTACTTCCTTCCGATCATAAATAAGGCTATCAGTTGGTACCACTATGCAATTATGCAGTTTCTCATAGTTTTTCGTAATCAGTCGGTTGTTCATTACGGGATACGTTCTAAACTTTTAAAATGAACCAAGGTCAATCCCAGTTAACATATAGGTAACTACTGTCAGGATAAGTAAATATCCCGCCATGGTCCAGTACAAGTCAAACTTTGGTTTATTAATATGTACAAGAAAAAGATATATATGAATGACTCCATACAACATTATCGCAAAAAAGTACGTTATCACAAACAAGTCTATCATTAAAAATCCAAAAAAGAGTATAACCAAACAGAAGATAGCAGCAAATGGAATGTTTACTACCGCGTACTTTGTAAGTAATTCATGGTGGGAAAACTTTGCATTTCCGAAAAACGCCAATAAAGCATAAAGTGATAAATAGCCTACAGCAAAAGTAATAATCCAGGATAAAGTCCCGGTTATAAAAAACATAATTCCAATCTCTGTAAACATACTCATTAACCCATCAAATCCAAATTTAAAGAATAAAAAGTTACATAAACCTATAATAATTGAAAGCAAAAAAAGTATTAGAGCACTTGTTTCAATTCCAATTATATGATTTGACTTTACTACAGAATGTGGTCTTATAATGGCATCTTTTAGTATGCCCTTTGTTTCAGTAATGCTTTTTCCAAAATCAAAATTCGTTTTGTTATTCCGCTCTTTTTCTACTTTGTACGCATTATTATTTTCATTATCCATATTTCCACCTCCCGTTTTAATTTTAACACTTTTGCAAATTCAGCACTCTTACTTTTGGTTGACCTCTATTTTACTAATACACTCCGTATAATGATGAATTAATAGATCCTTCCACTTTTTGGCGCATATACAACATATAAACATTATTCCATAATAAATACAATAGATTAATAATTAATAAAAGCAATTTTTGGAATGATTATAAACATATGTATAAATCATATTCATATTAGTTTTAAAACATGAAAAAATACAAACAAAATTCCGAGACAAGGTGGTTGTAAAGTTAAACCTATTCATTCCCCGCATCTGTCTTTACAAATGAACGAACCAAAAGGATCCCCGATATTATTGCAATCATTATATGTATTCCCTCAAAATAAAAGGGTGTGCCAAGCCAACGCAAGCCTTCAGGTTCAAGGTAAGCCCCAAACCAATGCAGCCATTGATATTTAGGTATGAAGGTTAAAATTCCGCCTATTATGCACGGTATAATTAAATAATTAATCCCAATTTTCCCCTTAAATAGTTGTTTTAAGCCATTCCATTCCAACACAATTGCCAATAAAAAAGAATATAAAGTAAATTGAAATATATATATCTTGCTAGGTTCAACCAAATCAATTTCTGCAAGTCGCAGTTGAGTGTATGCTATTAAGCTAATTAAAGTTATTATACTAACAAAAATAAGTAGCTTTTTATACATGAATTCCCCCCCTTTCACATACTCGTCTGCAAATATTGTCTATAGAAGAAGTATATCAGATTAAACAGCACAAATATTAAAAAACAGATTAATTTTTTAATCCCATGCATAAATGAATCCAAATACAAACAAAAAAACCTTGCCACAAACGCTCTTGCAACAAGGTTATAAAATTTTATCCAAATGAACCTTCTACCCATAATTGACACATATCATATTTTTATTAACTATGTTTTAACCTACGGGGATATACATCTGTTCGCCTAGCCCACTCTTCCCAGTCTTTTTTCATTTTTTCAACCAGTTCTGGATAATCATCCTTTAAATTATGCAATTCTGTCCGATCATTATCAATATTGTAAAGTTCCCAGTCCTTTTCTTTAATTTTTGATAATTTCCATTTGCCCTGACGGATTCCGCAATGCTGTTCATGTTCATAACAAATGGTTCTGGGCTTGGAATCTTCCCCTGTGAAAGCTGGCATTAGACTTTCGCCTTCCATAGGGAGGATTCTGTTACCTTTGTGATTTTCAGGATATGGAACTCCTGTAATATCCACAAATGTAGCCATAAAGTCTATGAAGTGACCAGGGCGATGATCAATTTCTCCCTCACGCTTGATCCTCTCAGGCCAATGAGCTATTAAAGGTGTACTAATACCTCCCTCATGACCATAGTGCTTATATAGCTGAAGCGGCGTACTGCATGCGTTTGCCCAGCCTGATCCATAACTATGATAGGATTCAGGTCCCCCCATCTTTTCCAAATCACCTTTTCGATGAAGAAAATTAGAGGTGGTGATCCAGTCATCAAATCCCCATGGATCCCATTCGGCGCACGCACCATTATCTGAGCAGAAGAGAATTAGTGTGTTCTCCAATTCTCCATTTTCACGAAGATTTTCTATTACTCTCCCAATATTTTGATCCATACGATCTACCATACCGGCATAAATGGCCATTCTTTTAACCAAGTCCTTTTGCCTGTCTGGATCGATTGAATCCCATGCAGGATTGGTTCCCTGAATATCCCTGTCACGATTCCAATATTCCGCTCGAGGTGTCAACTGAGTATTCTCATCGACTACATGCAGCTTTTTCATTCTTTCCAAGCGTTCTTCGCGTATCTTATCCCAGCCTTTTTCGTACACCTTTTCATATTTTGCAATTTCTTCCTTTGGTGCTTGTAATGGAAAGTGTGGTGCATTATAAGCTAGGTAAAGGAAAAAAGGATTGTTATCTTCTTGGGAATTCTTGATAAAATCCAGTGCATGATCCGTAATCGCATCGGTCGCATAAAATTCTCCATCTTGATAACTGCGTTCAGTTCGCCCTTCAGGCAACCGAGTATATTCTTTTCTATCCCAAAAGCTTGTAAACCCTCCAAGCATCCCGTAAAAATCATCAAAGCCCCTTTCAATCGGTCCTATTTCTCCGACATGCCATTTCCCGGATAAATAGGTATGGTATCCGCCTTGTTTTAAAACCTCCGCAAGTGTAACGCATTGATCTTTTAAATGTCCCCGATATCCCGGTGTTTCCAGATCCTCTGTCATTTCCCCTACACCTGCTTGGTGCGGATATAATCCACTTAGCAACGATGCTCTGCTTGGACAGCAGCGGGCTGAATTATAAAATTGTGTGAACCGCAATCCCTCATTTGCAAGACTGTCTATATTAGGGGTATTGATTTCACTGCCAAAGCATCCCAAATCAGAAAACCCCAGATCATCCGCAAGTATCAATAATATATTAGGCTTATTATCCATTCGCCATATCCCTCCAAAATAAAATCGTTTTCCCACGTCAGCTGCCCGCGGAAAGTGTTTTTCCGCAGCGATCGCCGGATGCCAAACATGATTTAGTTACGTCACAATCTAATCCGGAGTTACCACAAAGTTGTCAAAACTACCAGCATTGTTATGGACTCGTAATCCAGCCTTGCCGTGTGTAAACGGTTGCTGAGATATATCTTCATAATCAATGATTGGCTTTTCCATATTCTCAACAAACACTTTCACGTTAGCCCCATCAACCTCGACTTTCATGTGGTGAACGTCATCAATTGACAGTTCCATAGGTACACTTGTCAGTAACTCCCATTTATAATTCTGTTTCCCTAAATAAACGCCATCCGGTTTGATAAAGGCATAGTATCCTTGAAGAAAATCACCATTACGTTGATTAAGTTCCATTCCATTAGCTGGGTTCACTCCATTTACCAAAATGCCTGCATCACCCTCAGCCTTATTCAATTGAATATCTGCAGCTACCGTATAATTTGTCCAACCGTCTTTTCCTGTCATAGCTTTAGAAAAGGTACTGTTACTTGGTGCAAAAAATCCTTCATCAACAGTCCAGTAACTCTCATACATGGTCCACTCCAATTCCATCCCCTCAGTGAAGGTATCTCGAAGTTCATTGACATTCGCATCCTCATAAAAGGTCATCGTGGAAATGCTTGCTTCCCCCTGCATTAATTCTACCTTCAAATCCTTTTTTCCCTTGGAAAGCTCAAGACCCTTAATCGTTACTGTTTTCCAATTCTGTGCTCCTTTTGTATTTGGAAGACTGATTTCTCCTGAAACATCATGATTTCCTTGCATTATTTTTAACGTTGCACCGTCTACCTCCGTTGCAATGCGTAAATCCACATTATACGTTCCGCCTGTAGCTATATTCACTTTGTACGAGAGCCATTCTCCAGATTGATTCAGCATGGCATAATAACCATCTTCACTGCTTCCCCTTATGTCCACTGGGTCAGACCGATATGATTGGTTTTCATTCCCCGCTGTTATGCCACCGTACCCAATACCTTCACCTCCGCTTTGATAATGAACAGCCTGGATGGTGCCTGGCACTGGTTTAGCGATATCCCAGATTGCACTGCCATTAACGTGGTTACTAAAGGCAATGTATCCGAAATCAGCCTTTGCATTTGCTGTTATATAACCAATTTTTCCACCATTTAATGCAGATTCAATTGTTTGTTTAAGCATCCCATCCACATAAACTTTAAACCTATCAAATGCTTTCTCTACGCGGATTTGATGAAGTTTCGTATAGTCAAATTCCGATGGTAAATCAGATTTATTCCAGTCTGATTCGGTACCGTCCTCAATAAATTTTGTCATTAACACATTATCTGTCGGGTTTAAGAACGCCACAGCATAATTTTCCTCATCCTGATAGGAAAAAACTGCACCAAATAAGGCATCATTGCTTCCCTTGTTCGTGCTTGCCATTTTCGCATGAAATTCTGCTGTATAACCAGCTGCCGTTTCTTTCTTTGTCAGTTGTTTGTACCAATCCGCCGAACCTTTCTTACTTTGACTTAAAAAACCCTTAGTTGAAATCTCCCACTTGCCTCCAATGCTGTTTTCAAAATCAGATCTTATATTTTTCTTCTTAAAGTATTCTTGAAACTCCGGCGGCTCAGGAGCTGGCTGTTCTGTGAAAGTTGGTCCTAATACTGTCAATTTGTCACCATTCCAAGCAATCCTGTCCATGTTCATATGACGTAAAGGACCGACTACCCCAGGACCCTCCAAATTATGATAAAAAATATAATCCGTATCCAGATTTGGACCTTTTACAATACTATTGTGTCCTAGGCCCACAATCGGCCCTTCGGAGTTAAGGATAATTGGATTCTGTTTAGCCGGAACATAACCCTTGATAGGATCATCGCTGACGGCATAGTTGATCCGATAACCGTCACTAAATACATGGTTACCCGTATATGTCATATAATATTTCCCATTGCGTTTAAAGATGGTAGATCCTTCTGTCCAGCCTTTCATATAGGCACCTGTTTTTACACTGGTGCCTATTGTTACGGGATCACTCATTGGTGCCACCTCAATTCCGGACGCTCCCGCATGGGAAAAATACATGGAACCATCATCATCAATAAACACATTGCCATCAATGGATTTGCCAAAATTGTCTGTTACTACTTTGAACGGCCCCGTTGGACTCTCACTTTTTAAAACGTAATGACCATTACCTGCTGGTGAGGTATACATATAGAAATAACCGTTCCAGTAAATCACTTCTGGTGCATAAGCTGCTTTTGTTTCAGGTTCCTCTGTGCAAAGTCCTTCATACTTCCAATCTATTAAATTAGCAGAACTCCACACTTTCACACCAACATCCGTGTCCCTCGTACTAACATATAAATAGTACATTCCATTATATTTAAATACATAAGGGTCACCTAATCCGTAATCTTCCCACTCATCGTTTAATGTCATTGGATTTTTATAACTTGATTTGCTCGATTCGGTTTCATCCATTTTATTACACGAGCCTAAAACGAGTATCATGATGAAAGTAGTGACAAATGCAACTAATATACGCATATATCTTCCCTCCATGAACTGCAAAATAATAGAGGAATGCACAATTTTGACTGGCCCCCCCTACTATTAAACGATTTTAACAGTTAATTTCCTTAATCTTTTCCATGGCAATTTTCGGTGTCCGATCTTCTTTGAGCAGGCCATTAACTTCCTGCTGCACATCCGTAATTTGTGTATAGACATAGCCGCTAATATACGGTATCGCTTTGATCGCATCCGTAATATTGCGATAACGATTCAAGAACTCTTCTTCCTTATTGACCTGATTGCCATAGCCCCATCCGCTTTCATGTTTAAAGGCAATTCCACCGTACTCTGTAATGATGACGGGCTGACCTTTATACGAATATCCGTCGGCAAACGCATATTTATGTTTGTTATGAGGAATTTCATTGTTTACAATTAATTCTTTTTCCTTATAACGATTGTAAAATTTCTCGCCAAACTCTTCGTAATCATGAAGGGCTATGATGTCAGAAATCGTGTGCTCCCAACCATCGTTTACAATAACCGGCCTTGCTGGATCAATCGATTTAGTTAGATAATAAATAGATTCTGTGAATGTTTGTTGTTTCCGGTCCTTGGCAATGTTCGGAATTCCCCACGACTCGTTAAATGGTACCCACGTAATAATGGAAGGATGGTTATAATGCTGTTGAATGACATCCAGCCACTCTTTCGTAAAATTTTCCACTGCCTCATCATTAAACTCATAAGTAGCTGCCATTTCAGACCAGACAAGCAGGCCTTTTTTGTCAGCCCAATATAGAAAACGCTCATCCTCAATTTTTTGATGTTTACGAACACCATTAAAGCCCATTGCCAGAACCTTATCTATATCCTCAATTATTGCCTCATCAGATGGGGGAGTCAGTAGCGTATCCGGCCAATACCCTTGATCTAACGCCAACTTTTGGTAAATAGGTTTATTATTCAACAGCACCTGTCCGTCCTTAATCGAAATTTTACGCATTCCGAAATATGACTGTACTTCATCAACTGCTTTTCCATTCTTCAACAAGCGAAAGGTAACATCGTATAAATTCGGGTTTTCCGGTGTCCAGTGCATTACTTTCCAGCGATATAAATCGGAGAAAAGGTCAATCTCGAAGCTCATAGTTGATCGTTCAGGCTGAAAACTAAACTCCCTAACCTTTTGCCCATTAAAGCTAATAATTGTCTCCAGTTTATAACTATCATTTAGTGGGCCAGATAGTCTATAATCAAATCCAACAGAATGCGTATCGATGTTTGGCGTGGTTTTGACCCGGTCGATGTTTGTTTCATTGACAAATTCCAGCCAAACTGTTTGCCATATCCCCGTACTTTGTACATACCAGCATTCAAAATTTTTATCTTTCCATCGCTGTTTTCCACGCGGCTGATAACAGCTTTGGCTATCTTCTACCTTAACAACTAGTTTGTTTTCGGTTTCCCATTCAATTACATCTGTAAGATCAAAGGAGAAAGCCGCATTCCCTCCTGTATGCTCACCGATAAACATTCCATTTACCCATACTTTTGTTAGATAGTCTGATGCTTGAAACCGAAGAATAACCTTCTTACCTGCCTCATGCTCGGGAATTGCAAACGAACGGTGATACCAGACATATGGGTGGAACTTTTCTTCCCCAATTCCACTCGCTTTTGATTCGTAGGTGAAAGGTACTTGTATTTCTTTTGAAAACATTGGATTAACAAACCATTGTTTTTTCTCCCCGGAGTTTTGATCATCAAATGCAAATTGCCATTTACCATTTAAATTCACCCATGAATCCCGTTGAAATTGCGGGTGAGGGTATTCTGTACGTTGATGCACTGTGAACTCTTTCTCTGCAGCTTTCATTTCCATACTCTCTCTCCTTTTGTTATCCTTTAATTCCAGTAAAGCTAATTCCTTTTACGATTTGTTTTTCAAAAATCAAAAAGACGATAATGACAGGTATTGATGCTACTGCATTTGCTGTCATCGGTAATACATATGCTTGGCTGTAGGCTGAATTAAATACCGGAAGCCCTACCGGCAATGTATACAAAGTTTCTGACAAAATAGATAAATATGGCCAGAGGAAGTTATTCCAGGACCCAATAAATGTAAAGATACCGATTGCCGCCAATGCTGGTTTCGCAAGTGGTAAAACAATTTTGTAAAATAATTTAAAATTGGAACAGCCATCCATAACAGCACTTTCAATAACCTCTCTAGGTACCCCGTCAAAAAAACTTTTCAAGATAATCACACCTAATGGTGAAGCGATCATCGGCAAAATCAGACCCGCATAGCTATCAATCAGACCCATATTCTTTACTATTTCGTATAATGGAATAATCGTTGCTTCACCAGGTATCATTAAGCCTAATAAGAAAAAAACAAAGATTGTCTTTTTAAATCGAAATTTCATTTGGGATAGTGCGAACGCTGCCAGGGATGTAATGAATAACGTTAAAATTGTTGTAATTAGCCCGACAATCAGACTATTCCATACCCACCTAAGAATCAGGGTGTCAGCAATTATGTTGGTATAATTTTCAAACGTATATGGCGGCAGAAACCAATCTAATGGGTTAGTTGTCGAAAATCCATCAGGTTTTATGGAAACAAAAAGCATCCAAATAATTGGAACCAAAAACAAAATAGCTATGATGACCCCAAACGATATTTTCAAACCATGCTGCGGATCACGATTCCGCTGCAATAAAACGGTTTTTCTGCTGCTTGAGTTAGATTTCCCCATAATTTACCTCTCCTCCGTTCTCTGTGCTTTTAATTGGATGATAGAGAGTATTAATAGAATAAAGAATAACGCGTAAGACATGGTTGCAGCATAACCCAAATTATTTTGTCTGAACCCTACCTCATAAATGTATTGAATCAATGGTCTTGTTGCTCCCCCTGGTCCGCCGCCAGTAATGAGAAGAATTTGCGCAAATACCTTGTAGGATGCGAGTATTTGCAATAACACAATTACTCTTCCTATTGGCATCAGCTGTGGCAATGTAATGTGACGAAACTGCTCCCAGCGAGAGGCACCATCAATTTCACTAGCTTCATATAATGATTCAGGTATATCCTGCAGCGCGGCCAGGAATAGTACCATGTTAAATCCAACTGTCCACCATAATGTAACAACAACAATGGTTATCCATGCGAGCACTTTATCCGTCAGCCAATACAGTTCCGTTTCAATTCCAATGCTATGCAGGACTGTATTAACAAATCCACTATACGGCTGAAGCATAAAGATAACGACAAAAGAAATAACCGCAACTGATAGAATACTCGGCAGGAAGTAGGCACTTCTTAAAAAGGTTTGCAATTTTGTTCGCATATTTGCAAATAAAGCTAACCCTAACGCAAGAAAAACCATGGTCGGTGTCGTCAAAATAACAAATAATGTCGTATTCCATAATGTGTGCCAAAAGTGTGGATCCGTAAACATTTCTTGATAATTTTCCAGACCAACGAAATCCAGTTTACGAACCAGTGACCAATCATATAAACTCATCTCTAACCCTTTGAATATGGGGAAAATGGTAAAGATTACATATGCTATAAAAAAGGGCAGCAGAAACGGAATTGCCTTCATATCTCTTAGCCATGACTTTTTGTTCATTCATAAGCCCCTTTCTCTCAGAAAATCTTGGCTTGTGGCGTGCAGTAAAACGGAAAGCTCCTAAACAAGTTCAGGAGCTTTTTTTTTACAATTATCCTCCTATAAGATCCTTCACTTCTTTTTCTATTGCTTTAAATGCTTCCTCTGGTGAAACCTCATCTGTCCATATCATGTCAAGATTACGCATCACGATGTCCCTCAAACCTCTAGAATAAATGTTTCGATCCTCAAAATTTACATATTCTGCAACTTGTGCATAATCACTTCGATATGGAAGCTCCTTAAATTCCTCAGAGTTGACAACCGTTTCTTTAGCGGGAACGTGTCCAGCTTTGGCCCAAATCGCACCTTCATCTGTAGCAAATTCCATAAATTCAAGTGCTGCCTTCTGTATTTCTGGATCGGCATCCTCATAGTAAGGGATTACAAATGTATGCGAATTCCCCCATGCACCCTTTTGATCAAAAATATTTGGAACCGGCATTGCTGTAAATTCCAAATCATCGGTCGTTTCCCAAATTCCCGTCGCCCAAACACCAGTCGAAATAGTGGCAGCATTTTGCGATTGGAATTCAGAATAAAAATCTTGTAAATTCAACGGAATTACCTTGTCCTCATAATAAAGACTTTTTAAATATTCTGCCGCCTTGATCGCTTTATCTAGATCAAGTGCATATTCCGGATTTTCCAAGTCATCGGTAAGTATATGTTCACCGCCTAATTGCGTGTAGAAAGTCCACCATAGACGGTAAGTATCTAAACCAGCTGTAGAAAACGCCATTGGATATTTATTTTCGGGCAGCTTTTTCTTCAGCGATGTTAGAAAGTTCCTGAATCCCTCGGGTGTTTCTTCCATTTTCAGCGTCCCATCATCCTTCAATAGCCCCGCATCCTTGACAAGTTTATTATTGTAATAAAAAATCTGGGCATGGGTGTCAATTGGTACGGCGTAATGTTTATCATCGTAAATCGTTGCCTCCAGAATGTTCGGCGTGTATTCATCCCAACTAACATCAACATCTTTCGCTAAAGGATCCAGGTCCTGTAATAGACCCTGATTTACAAGCTCAGGCAGAACGTGTATATGAGAAATTGCTAAATCTGGACCCTTGCCTGATGCGATACTAGTAAGCAGTTTTGTGTAATATTCCTCGTATTCCTGTTGGATATTATTTATAAAAATATCCGACTGGCTTTCGTTGAACTTATCCACTATTTCCTGCATATACTCCGCGTCACCGCCACCAAAAAGGTTCCACATTACTACTTCTGTAGCTCCTTCTGGTATTTCAACATCACTTCCTTTTCCTCCAGTTTTATCATCTGAACAAGCAGCGAGAACAAATGAAGCCAATACCAATCCCAACAATACAGTAAGCCACTTTTTCACCATTCATTCCTCCCTTTTCATTTAATACAAATTTTCTGTATTAAACTTATTTTTTTGTTTCTTTCATTAAAGAATACGCTTACATTTCTAGATTGTCAATATTAATTTTAAAAATTGTGATTTATTTTATTTTTTAAAGTATATAAAAAAGCTATCCAACCTTGGATAGCTTTTTAGTCTCCTGTCCTATTCGGAAAATTCTACTTTAAGTTTTATATCTTGTTCATAATCCCCAAATAGTTTACCGAACAGATTGATTCCGCCTTTATGGATTGCATCTTCTTTAATCCCAATCCTCAAAGATAAATAATTTCTAACTAAAATATTTAAGTCATTCACAGTGACGTCAGATAGATGGACATCATCAATAGTAGCCTCTTTGTTTGTTACTTTCCACGTCTTCAATTTTCCATATTGTGTACTGGTCTGCTCCGCCCAATATCCCGGGTTTAACTTCCCAGGACGATCACCAAAGTCTCCCGGGCTCGTCCATGTCCCTATATCAACTTCATTAACCCAGACGGTGATATCAGAGGGCCAGTTTGGATCATGATTCGGTGCTTCTGAACATATCTCAGCCGAAAACTCCACCTTATTTACATTTACTGATGAAGGTATTACAAGCGGAAATTTATATTCAAAATATCCTTTTCTGGTCCAAATTATCTGTGCACGAGAACGTACCGGATTAAAAAAGTGGACCGGTTCATCCTCTGGTATAAGATAATCTTTCTCATCTGCCATCCCACAGGTAGGAGCAACATCAAAATCAACATATTGGCCAATCGGCATATCCAAATTAAAAACTTGACAATCACTGGTATGACCTTGATTTCCTTTTAATTGAATATGGATATCATCGAAGTTCCGTGTACAAACCTTCATTGCCCCTCTGCTTGCAGGGCGCAGCTCCGTAAGAATAAGACCCGATTCCTCCAATACTTTAACATGGGATGCAGCAGTTGATATAGGTATTTCTAATGTAGTAGCTAATTGATGAATGTTCATATTGCCTTTATTTAAGAGATTAATCATGTTCAGCCGCACATCGGATGACAATGCATGGGCAACTTTCTGCAAATCATTTAATTTATTTATTGATAACTCCAGCACAGTAATTCCTCCCCATTACCACTCTTTTTACTCATATTTTATGTTTATTTATCTAATATAAACAAAAAAATGGTAAATATCCATCTTTTTTAATTATCTTAGTTAAATTACCATTAGTTTTATGGAATAATCAGCTCCACATATCCTATTTAATCCAGAATGTCATCTACAGAAGATAAATAAGGAGTTGAATCGGCGATATATTTTATTACAGGGCTACTTATGAAAAAGGAGATAGAACGTCTACTTGTTATCTGAACACGGAAATAGATGATGGCATTATGGAAATGTTGTTCAGATTTAGACGATTACTGTGTGAACTAAAAAACCCTTGCCACAACATTGTCATGGCAAGGGGTGTAATGTCTTATCCAATTGAACCTTCCATTTCAAACTTAATCAGGCGGTTCATTTCAACTGCATATTCCATTGGAAGCTCTTTTGTAAATGGCTCGATGAAGCCCATTACAATCATCTCAGTTGCTTCCTGTTCGCTGATTCCTCTACTCATCAAATAGAATAACTGCTCTTCGGAAACTTTTGATACTTTCGCTTCGTGTTCCAATGAAATATTTTCATTGTTAATTTCATTATATGGAATCGTATCTGAAGTAGATTCATTATCCATAATTAATGTGTCACACTCGACATTTGCCCGAGCTCCATCTGCTTTACGACCAAAGTGAACAAGTCCACGGTAGTTAACTTTACCACCATGTTTAGAAATGGATTTCGATACTATCGTTGATGATGTGTTAGGTGCTAAATGATGCATTTTTGCGCCGGCATCTTGACATTGTCCGCGACCAGCAATCGCAATTGATAGTGTGTTACCACGAGCACCTTCACCTCTTAGAAGAACTGCAGGATACTTCATGGTTAACTTGGATCCAATGTTTCCATCAATCCATTCCATCGTTGCATTTGCATCACATGTTGCCCGTTTGGTAACAAGGTTATAAACGTTATTTGCCCAGTTTTGAATAGTTGTATAGCGGCAGTATGCATCTTTATGAACAAAGATCTCAACTACTGCACTATGCAATGAATTTGTTGTGTAAACTGGTGCAGTACATCCTTCAACATAATGGACAGATGCGCCTTCATCCACAATAATCAGTGTCCGTTCAAATTGTCCCATGTTTTCCGAATTGATTCGGAAATATGCTTGTAATGGTGTTGTAGTCTTTACACCTTTTGGAACATAGATGAAAGATCCACCAGACCATACTGCTGAGTTTAACGCAGCAAACTTATTATCTGATGCAGGGATAACTTTTCCGAAGTATTCCTTGAATAATTCTTCATTCTCTTTCAAAGCTGTATCTGTATCTTTAAAGACAATTCCTTCTTTTTCCAAATCCTCTTTCAAGCTATGATACACAACTTCTGATTCATATTGCGCTGAAACCCCAGCCAAATATTTTTGTTCAGCTTCCGGAATTCCTAGTTTATCAAAAGTCTGTTTGATTTCATCAGGAACTTCATCCCATGTTTTCCCCTGACGTTCTGACGGTTTAACATAGTAGATGATTTCATCAAAGTTCAATTCAGAAAGATCTCCGCCCCATTGCGGCATTGGCTTGCTATAAAATTGATCCAATGCTTTTAAACGGTAATCAAGCATCCACTGAGGCTCATCTTTAATTTTTGAAATCTCTTTTACCACATTTGGTGTTAATCCTTTTTCTGTACGAAAAATGGAAACGTCCTTATCATGAAAACCATATTTATATTCTTCTATTTCAGGTGCTTTTTTCGCCACGTAAAAAACCTCCTTTAGGTGTTTGTAACTCAAGTTTCATTAAAATGACCATTGGCTACTTATTCTGTCTGGCAAAAGCGTTCCTTACGCTATTGCCTACTCCTCATTAACACCTTTCTCCATTGCTTTCCAGGCTAATGTTGCACATTTAATTCGCGCTGGAAACTTTGTTACACCCTGTAATGCTTCTATATCATCCAGATCAAACTCATCTGTATCGACGTCTTCTCCTAACATCATTTTGGAAAATAAGTCAGACATTTTTAATGCTTGATCAAGATCCTTTCCCTTAACTGCTTCTGTCATCATGGATGCCGATGACATGCTGATGGAACATCCTTCGCCTTCAAATTTTGCGTCAGTAACTTTTCCATCGTCGATTTTAAGCTGCAGCTGAATACGATCTCCGCATGTTGGATTATTCATATCCACCGTTAGCGCATCACCTTCAACAAAGCCGCGATTCCTCGGGCGCTTATAATGATCCATGATAACTTGTCTATATAGTGTATCGAGGTTATTAAAAGACATCACCAAAATACTCCTTTGTTTTAACAAGTGCGGAAACTAACTTGTCAATATCTTCTTCGGTGTTGTATAGATAAAAGCTGGCACGTGCTGTCGCGGTTACGTCTAACCACCGCATTAATGGCTGTGCGCAATGATGACCTGCACGTACTGCTATTCCTTCAGCATCAAGAGCCGTTGAGGCATCATGCGGATGGACATCATTCAAATTGAATGTTACGAGTCCTGCACGTTCCTCTGGTCCATAGATGGAAATTCCATCAATGGTCCGCATCTTTTCTAATGCATAATGAGCTAAATGGTGCTCATACTCCATGATGTTATCCATCCCAACATCATTTAAGAAATCAATCGCAGCCCCAAGACCGATTGCACCGGCAATAATCGGAGTTCCGCCTTCAAATTTCCAAGGCAATTCCTTCCATGTGGAGTCATACAAATGAACAAAGTCAATCATTTCTCCGCCAAATTCAACGGGTTCCATATTTTCAAGGAGTTCCCGTTTACCATACAAAACACCAATACCAGTTGGCCCGCCCATTTTATGGCCTGAGAAGGCATAAAAGTCACAGTCTAAATCCGATACATCAACTGCGATGTGGGGTGCTCCTTGGGCTCCATCCACAAGCATAACTGCACCGTTTTGATGGGCAATTTCTGTAATTTCTTTTATTGGATTAATAGTACCAAGTACGTTAGAAACATGTGTAACTGCTACTATTTTTGTATTACTTGTTATTGTATCACGTACATCGTCAAGTGCAATAGTTCCATCTTTTTGAAGCGGTATATATTTTAATTTTGCACCAGTAGCTTTTGCAGCCTGCTGCCAGGGAATGATATTACTATGATGCTCCATTGGTGTAATAACAATCTCATCGTCCTGATTTAAATTTTGACGAGCATAGCTGTAAGCCACCGTGTTGATTGATGACGTTGTACCCCGTGTAAAAATAACTTCAGCTGTACTTGATGCTTTAATAAAGCGGCGAACCTTTTCGCGTGCACCCTCATACTTATCAGTAGCGCGTGAACCAAGTGTATGCACACCGCGGTGCACATTTGAATTATCCTGGCGGTAATACGTATCTACTGCTTCAATAACGGGCAACGGTTTTTGTGATGTTGCTGATGAGTCAAGATAAACTAATGGATGTCCATTTACTTCCTGGTTTAGAATAGGAAACATTTGCCGAATGGCTTTTACATCCATTAGTAAACCTTCCTTTCAATTACTTGTGTCAGCTGTTCTTTAACTGATTCAATTGGCAGCTGGGTTACAACAGGTGCAAGGAATCCGTGAATGATCAGACGTTCCGCTTCATGTTTTGTAATACCTCGGCTCATCAAATAATATAATTGAACAGGATCCACACGGCCAACCGATGCAGCATGCCCTGCTGTAACGTCATCCTCTTCAATTAGCAGAATCGGATTCGCATCCCCACGTGATTTTTTACTTAGCATTAAAACACGTGATTCTTGTTCAGCATTTGATTTAGTTGCGCCATGTTCTATTTTGCCGATTCCGTTAAAAATCGCTGTGGCACTATCCTTCATTACACCATGCTGCAAAATATACCCTTCTGATTCTTTACCAAAATGGACAATTTTCGCAGTAAAGTTCTGTGTTTGTTTACCACGGCCAACGGTAACTGTTTTTGCGTTTGATACAGAATTATCGCCGACTAAATGAGTAACGTTTTCTGATACAGTATTGCCATCATTCATTTGTCCTAATGCCCAGTCAATATTCGCATCACGATAGGCAACACCACGTCGATTGACATATGTGGTAGTACCAGCAGCAAAGTTATCAACTGCACCAAATGAGATTCTGGCATTATTATGGGCAATAACTTCAGTTACCACGTTTGCAACAGTTTCCTGATCATGATTGGCTGAAATATAGTTTTCAACATAAGTCAATGAACTATTATCATCCGCTACAACCAATACATGATTGAACATTGCAACCTCAGGGTCTTCCTGCCAGAAAATAGTTTGTAATGGCACTTCAAGTTCAACATTCTTTGGAACATAGACAAATATGCCACCGTTCATCAGCGCTGCATGTAATGCTGTTAAGCGATGTTCATCAACAGCAACGGCATCTTTCATATAGTAACGCTTCACCAAATCCTCATGTTCTCTTAAAGCTGTGAAAATATCTGTGAAAATGACACCTTTTTCTTTTAGCTCTTTATTTAATGATGCATATGCTACTGAGTGATTGCGCTGGATAATCAGGTTTTCTGAACCCTTTTCAATAAAGTCTTTAATTTCTTCCGGTAAATTTTCCAGTGATGAAATCGCATCACCTTGTGCAGAATGTTTAAACTTACTAAAATTCCACTTCCCAATTCTTGTTTTATCAGGCCTTGGCATCTGAAGCGACTCAGCTTGATCAAGAGCGTGAAGGCGTAATGATTTCATCCATTCTGGTTCGTTTCTTTCCTTAGAAAACTGGTTGATATATTCTTGATCATATGGCAATTTTTGTGTTTCTACAGTCATATTACCCCTCCTAACTTCTACGCGTTTTGCCCTACAGTTTCGTCTTCAATACCTAACTCTTCTTTAATCCATTCATATCCTTCTTCTTCAAGTCGTTTTGCAAGATCAGGACCACCTGATTTTACAACACGTCCTTGCATCATAATATGAACATGATCCGGAGTAATGTAATTTAATAAGCGTTGATAGTGTGTAATGATTAAGCAGCCGAAGTTTTCGTCGCGTAATTTATTAATACCTTTTGAAACTACTTTTAATGCGTCGATATCAAGACCTGAATCAATTTCATCTAAAATCGCAATTTCCGGTTTAATCATCATTAATTGAAGAATTTCATTACGTTTCTTTTCCCCACCGGAAAAACCAGCATTTAGGTAACGTTGTGCCATGTTTTTATCAATCTCAAGATAGTCAAGAGCGCTATCCATTTCTTTAATGAACTTCATTAATGAAATTTCATCACCTTCCTCACGGCGTGCGTTTACAGAGGAACGTAAGAAATCGGATGTTGTTACACCACTGATTTCACTTGGATATTGCATACCTAGGAATAGTCCTGCGCGTGCGCGTTCATCAACTTCCATATCCAGAACGTTTTCGCCATCAAGCAAGACACTGCCTTCGGTTACCTCATACTTAGGATGTCCCATGATTGCAGATGCAAGTGTTGATTTCCCTGTACCATTTGGTCCCATTACCGCATGGAATTCGCCACCTTTTATCGTAAGGTTTACCCCTTTTAAAATTTCACTACCTTCAATGGATACATGAAGATTCTTTATTTCTAGTGTTGATCCTGCCATATCTGATACCTCCAATTACTTTGTATGCTATTTTTTAAATGGAAGACTATATCCATTCTCAATTTATTCTCATTACAATCTTAAATCATTTCGAATTTATTATCAACTCTTTTAAACCATGGCGTACAAAGGAAAGACACCAATAAAGTGATAAGAATAAAAGAACAATTCAAGTTTCTTCAATTATATATCAAAACACAGAAAAATGTTGATGATGCGAATCCATTTGCACCACCAACATATTGTATCATATCTATTTATTTGTGTAGTTGATTATCAAGTTCGGCTACCATGTGCTTGCATCTCTCGTACTCGTGCTGTCTTCTTTGTTCGACCACAATCTGGTTTTCTAACTTTCTACCATATTCTGCATAACCCATCTTGTGTGTCTGATGCATAGCTTTCTCCATTTCTGGAGTGTAATTCATGCGTATACCACTATAAATAGTGAATCATCCTTTCGACTTGATTACAATAACAAGATTAACACATATATATTTCCCGCACAAAACGCAAATAAACCTGGGATTTCGTATAAAATTGAATTTCAACTCCAGAAATGGGTATAGCAATGCATTCTTAATTTATCTAGCCGATATCTCCCTTTTACTTTAGATTACTCATCATTTGATTTCTTTCCATCCACAGGAACAATGGCACCATCAAATTCTTCCTTAATAAAGGTTTGAATTTCATCAGAATGCAGAACATCGACTAATGTATTCAGTGCTTTATTGTCTTTATTTTCTGTTCTAACCGCAATTACGTTGACATACGGTGATTCATCGCCTTCAAGGATTAATGCATCCTCGCTCGGATTTAAATCTGCTCCGATTGCATAGTTTGTATTTATTGCCACTAAGGCATTTTCTTCTGATTCATACATGTCAGGTAAAAGAGCCGCATCTATATCTGCGGAAAATGTTAAGTTTTTAGGATTTTTAACAATATCATCAACAGTTGCTTCTACCTTATTTACGTCGTCATCTAACTTAATTAAGCCATTGTTTTCCAATAATGAAAGAATACGTCCATGATCAGCAACCGAACGACTCATAATTACTTCCGTACCATCTGGAATGCTTTCCACACTGTCAATTGTTTTGGAATAAATGCCCATTGGTTCAATATGGATTCTGCCAATTGCTGTAAAGTCATAACCTAGTTCTTCTTTTTGCTGTTTTAAATATGGAATGTGCTGAAAATAGTTCGCATCAATTTCACCACTTTCTAAATCTTGATTAGGCAAAACATAGTCCTGGTATTCCTCTATGGTTAATGTGATACCTTTTTCTTCAAGAATTGGTTTTGCCTTTTCCAGGATTTGGGCATGCGGCGTACTAGATGCACCTACTGTAATTTCTGAGTTACTTACTTTGCCATTTCCTTCATCCCCACCACACGCTGCTAATGTAAAAATAAATAATAATGAAACAACTGCTAGAATTTTTTTCATGATTTTCTCCTTATCTTTTATCTAATTTATTGGAAATAAAGTCTCCAATGAACTGAAAAATAAATACAATAATTACAATCAATATGGTACATACAAGCACAACATCAAAATCGTGCCGTTGAAAACCGTAAAAATACGCGTAATCTCCAAGACCGCCTGCACCAATTACACCTGCCATAGCAGTGTAACCAATTAATGCGATGGCAGTTACTGTCAATCCAGATACTAATGCTGGCATGGATTCAGGCAGTAATACCCGGAATATGATTGTACTCGTTTTGGCACCCATCGCTTTTGCGGCTTCGACTACTCCCTTGTCAACTTCCTTCAAGGCTATTTCAACCAACCTGCCATAAAATGGTGCTGAACCAATAATTAATGCCGGCAAGGCTGCGTTTGGACCACGAATTGTACCAATTAAGAAATCTGTAAATGGAAATAAGAGTAAAATTAAAATGATAAATGGGATCGCCCGGAAAACATTGACAATCGCTGCCACAATCATATTGATGAATTTATTCTGCCAAATTCCATCTTTAGTCGTAAGATAAAGAAGCAGACCTAATATAATTCCGATTATGAATGTTCCGATTAATGCCAGGATTGTCATGTAAAATGTTTCATAAGTGGCCGTCCAGAAATCCTGCACGTCCAGATTTGGAAATAACTTAGTTAACATCCCGAAGCACCTCCACTTCTACTGAGGTATCTTCTTTCACAAAATGAACAGCCCTGTCTAATTCTTCTCTTTCTCCAATTAGCTGGACAAACAACGTCCCGTATGCACCCCGTTGTGTTTGGGTGATTTTCCCCTGCAGAATATTAATGTCAAGCTTATAATGTTTTGCCAGGTAACTAATTAGAGCCTGGTTAGTTGTTTCACCGATGAAGTGTAGCCGAACAATTTTTCCTTGATCATAACTTTCAATGAGCTGATTGACATTTTCATTTTCATCATTTGTCCCCATTACCTGTTCAACGAATTTTTTGGTTACCTGTTGTTTTGGTCGTAAAAAGATATCTAATACATCACCTTGTTCAACAACCTTTCCTTCCTCCATTACAGCCACCTGGTTACAAATTTTTCGGATAACGTGCATTTCATGGGTTATTAATATAATGGTCAGTCCAAGTTTCTGGTTAATATCCACAAGTAAGTCAAGAATGGAATTCGTTGTATCCGGATCTAGTGCGGATGTTGCCTCGTCGCAGAGCAGTACTTTTGGGTTATTTGCCAATGCCCGTGCAATTCCAACCCGTTGTTTTTGACCGCCACTTAATTGAGACGGGTAAGCATCTTCCCTGCCAGACAAGCCAACCAGACCAACGAGTTCAGTAACCCGTTCATCACGTTCACGTTTTGGCACGCCGGCAATTTCTAATGGAAAAGCGATATTATCACGAACAGTTCTTGACCATAGGAGATTAAAATGCTGAAAAATCATACCTATTTCTTGCCTCGCCAGCCTTAATTTTTTAGTAGATAAAGCTGTAATTTCTTGCTGGTCAATTACAACTCGTCCGCCAGATGGTTCTTCTAACCGATTTAATAATCGTACAAACGTACTTTTTCCGGCACCACTATAACCAATGACTCCAAATATTTCTCCTTCTTTTATTGACAATGACAAATCATCAACCGC